>WRKU01000021.1 GCA_009777935.1 Coriobacteriia bacterium | reverse complement strand
ACTTCTTCTCTGTTACACTCCATTGGTGACCTCCTTAGTCTTCTGCCGATTTCTAAAGAGGTCATTTTACTTCATGCTGGTTTTTCGCACGAAGCGAGCCTCAGCCCCGAAGTTTGTTACACGGTCCCTCCAAGTTAGCTTCTTGCTAAAACCCTATATATTGTATATAATGTTATCCGTAAGTGAGGAATCTGGATAATGGCGATGAGTATTCCAACGATAGAACAGGTTAGCGCAGCATCCATGACGCGCGCAGAAGTTATGGATTACTTGTCCGTGGGCAAGTCACGTATCCCACAAATGGTGAGAACCGGGGATATCATGCCATTGCATAGTGGTGGTTTTTACCGTCCAAGTGTAGAGGCCTATAAGAAAAAACGCGGGAATAAAAAGGGCGGTCCGTATCCGAAAGGCAGCGATTCATATGATTTTGAAACTCTCAAACAGTCCATAGCAGATGTGTTGAGAGAGTACGATTATGTCGAACAGGCATCGATTTTCGGCTCCTATGCTAGAGGGGAAGCAGGCGAGAGCAGTGACCTAGATTTGGCGGTGACATATCGCGATGATGATGCTCTTACGTTATTGGATATTGGAGGTCTTAAGTACAACCTAGAAGAGGCAACAGGTAAGGAAGTCGATATCCTTGATGATTATCAAATCAGCGAAATAAGAGCGAAAAGGCCTCGATTTATAAAAAACCTCGAAAGAGACATGGAGTTGATTTATGAACGATGAACTAAAGTTAGAGCGACAGCTAGGAGGGGCTACTGGAACAATTCGATATATCCAAGCAAAAGAGAAGCGAAATATACAGTCAAAGAAACTTAGTTAATCATCATTACGAAAACGCAAAACCAAGCATGATACTTAATACGGCGAAAGATAGTGTTCCGGAACTTGAGGCAATAATGACCAAAATGAGAACATATCTTCTGCGCGAACTGGATGACGTGTAAGCGTACAGGAAAGACTAAAATTCCCTCACGTTTGTCCTGAAAAGTGTATAAAAATCGGGACAAACGAGTGTTGGGGAGAATTGCGCGATTGGGGCACATATCCTACCAATCCTCCTACCGAATATTAACAGCCGTATCATGAGTCGCAGAATCAACGGTAAAACTCCAGCTCACCTCGGTCAACACAGACAAAAAGCGTGCGTCGTGCGAAACCAAAATGAGGGCACAGGGGCAATCGCTCAGTGCGCGCTCAAGAGCTTCTACTGAATGAATATCAAGATGGTTGGTTGGCTCGTCCATTATTATCAAATACGGTGAGCGCATGATACCCATTGCAAGCATAACCTTACGTAGTTCGCCGGGGCTGAGGCTGTCGCCTGATAAAACGCGCACAGGAGGCGAATTTAGCTGTGCCACAAGAGACAGTACGCGACCCCGTTCGTCCTTTCCGAGCCTGCGCAGCTCTGCCACAATCTCCTTTCCTTCACGGGTGGTCAGTTCCTGGGGGATATACAGGGTATGGGAGCGTACGTCATCAGGCAACGCAGCCATAATGGCGCTGATTAGCGTGGATTTTCCTGCTCCATTCTGGCCGCTTAATCCAATACGATCAGTATTTCCGACATAAAGAGTGGGATGCACCAAAAGACGCTCGCCCATCGAAATCGAACCCTCAGGTAAATCCACGAGCACCTTTCTTTTCGCAGGTGCTCCGTCAGCCCAAATGTCGCCCTCGTAGCGTTTCGCCACATGAGCAGCTGCCAGACGTCTCTCTGCCGCCTTCAACTTTGCATCCATCTGAGCAGACAGCTTGCCCGCTTTACCATCTTGCCCGGTGAGCTTCGCCAGATTGATCTGTTCCTTAGTCGAATGGTCCTTTCGATCTACCGTGCGCTTCGAGAGCTTCGCATCCGCCTTGCTGGCAGTATCAGCGCGCCGGGCCTTCTCTGCATGAATTTGTTGCAAGCGCGCCCGCGCATTCTTGCGCTCGTGTATCACTGTTTCGCGTTCGAGGGCAGACTGGTTCCTCGCCTCAGAATAGCTACCGGGTCGCATAATAACCTTATCGTCCTCGAAGAAAAGGCACTGGGATACCAGTGTGTCCAACAATTCGCGGTCGTGTGAAACCAGCAATCCTACGCCGTCGTAGCTCTTTAATGCACGCGTCAATTGCTCCCGAGTCGCGGCGTCAATATGGTTTGTTGGCTCGTCAAGAGCAAGTACGGCAGGATTCTGCCACAGAGCCACTGCAATCTGCAAACGCTTTCGCTCTCCGTGCGAGAGAGTATCAAAGCGCCATATCCAATCTTCATCGACATGCAACGCGCTACGCAGCCAAACAGCGTCAGAGCTGTAATCAAGCACAAACTCCTCTGCGCAATCGGGGAGGTACTCGGTTGGCTGCGCGCAATACACGCCATTATAGTTGGATGGGTTTGGGCTCACGCACCCTTCATAACCATCTAATTCGCCACTTGCTATACGCAGCAGGGTCGTTTTGCCGGTCCCGTTATTTCCCACAACGCCCGTCCAACCGCAGGGGAAGGTAGCAGACACATCGTTCAGTATCGTTTCGGGTGAACTCTCGTAGGTGTGACTTACCTTACGAACATTTATTTGATTAAGCATGAATCCTCCAACTGCTAGCACAGTGCACACGGTATGCACACCGTTATCCATCGCTGCAATTGTTAGTCTCCCATGCTAATCCTCACTTGAACAAAGTCGCCTCTTATTGATAGCTGTGCCTATCGAGCAACTGACTAGTGTTCATTATAGCAAGATTTTATGCAGTCAACATCGCAATCAGTACAACATTTACACCGTCTTTTCTTCGATGCGCAGAGCTGTTTTCCAAAAAAAGTTTTTCCTACCTCTTCGCAGAAGTCAAGTTATCCACACTCACTTTCCACAGCCTTTTTCTGCACGAAATCTCACATTGTCGCATAGTGTGCCGCTAAATCTTAATCATCTCTTAACACACACGTACCGTATGCATAGCTAAATGTATGGTTATTAACATGTGCAATGTGAGAAAACTATCTTGACGGGGGTGATGTCTGCAATTAACTATTAATCTTGATAATCAATCAACCCCAGGAGGGGATGGACAATGAGTGAAGCCTTGTTGGCAGGACCGACCTACGATTTAGTTGCACAGTTTGTAGATACCTTCGAGGTTGAAGAGAGTCTGGCTACACGTGGCATGGAGGAACTCGCGCATTATGATACCTGTGAGGTGGAGAAAGATCCGTTGGCGTTGGTTGCCTTTGCTTGCGCGCATTTTGGTACGCACGCCTATCCTTCTGCACTCCAGACGGTCCGTCGTGCCAAAAAACTTTTCCTGCGTGTCGATAATCCTGCATACTACGATGCCCTGAGTGTTCTCGAGGTCCAATGTCTACGTGCCATCCCCAAAACCACTGCAGCCCTTGCTGCTGCGCGTGATGCCATTGAGGAATGTGAGCACAACGCACGCGCGATGATGCATTTTATCTGCGGTCATATCCATCGCAGTATCGGCGAATACGACCTCGCGCGTCGTGAGTTCCGCGATGCCGATCTGTCGCGCAAAGGAAATAGATGGCAGCATTGGGTCGAGCTTTCCCAAGCGATGGTTGAGCGAGATAGTACCGGTGACTACCACGCATTTTGTGCTCAGATAAACCGGACAGGCGAGCAACTTCGACGTGAGCTATCGTACGAGGGTGCTGACGAGAGCATTGCGCGTGCTTACGCCGCCGAGCTTGCACTTGGGTACGCCTATCAGGGCCGTTTCGATCTCGTGCGCCCGTATCTTGCAAACGCAGCGACCGTAAAGGGCGTGTCGTTGGTTGCGTTTGAGACGGCACAAGCGTTTGAGGCCTGCGCCAACCAGAATTTTGAGGTTGCGCTCACGTACTTTGAGACACCCTCATCGCGCTTGAAGCGCATGTCGGCCAACGAGCTCAATGAGATGAGTATCGCTCGTCTTTTCGTGCTGCATTTCGCCCAGTACAGAAAACAAACATTGCATCATGCCACACAACTCTCCGATTATCTGAGCAATGAAGCGCCACGAGCACGCGTCCTCACCGCACACCTGTTGCTCGTTTCGGCACACTTCTGGGTGGGGAATTTTCGACAGGCGGCAGCGGTGCTTGCTGAGCGCGTCGGCGACGATAGCGTACTCGTGAGCAGTCAAGACCGTGCGCTCTACGCATGTCTCAAAGCACTTCTCTTGTACCATGAAAATGACAAAGAGCTGCTCCATGCCCATCTGCAGGCCAACATCGATGTGCTTACGAGCCCGAATACGGCCTTCGTCGTGGCGGCCTTGTGTGTCGCACATACGGCCTTACTTGGCCTGCTCGTCTCTTCGCTTGGGATTGTCAATCTATCGAGCAACCTTATCATGTTGCTCGATGCACCGCGTTATCGTGCGATGGTTATTCATGCGAGCAACATGATACCTAAGAGTGATCGACAGACGTTTCAGGAACGGTTTTCGCATATTGTTGTGATACCAGCCTCGGTACAGTCAAGCGAAAAAAAACCCGTTGAAATCAGGCTTTTTGGGGGCTTGAAGATTTTGCACGAGGGAAAAGAGCTCAATCTTCAGGGGTGGGCGGCAGACACAAATACCTACCTGTTGTTTGTGCGCACCGTACTCGAACTAGGCGGTGACCTCGCACGCGATACGTTGATGAAACTAATTTGGGAATCGGGTGATCCTGAGAGCCGTAAAAACAGGTACTGTGTGACAGGTAGCAAGGTGCGCAATCGGTTGAAAAGCGCGTTTGAAACGTGTGAGCCGGTCGAGATCTTTTTAGTGAACAAAGGCGGCGGCACATCGATAAACCGACAGATCTGCACGAGTGACGTCATGCAGTTTCAGCAATCACTTAATGCAGCACGCGCTGAGGCACTCGAAAGAGACTTCGCGTGCTCTTTGCGTCACTATCAGTGTATCGTCGAGGCTTATCAGGGGCATCTGCTGCCGGGCGCGACGCAGGCGTGGCTCAAGACGTATCGAAAGCGCTATCAGGCGAGTTTCTCGAACGCAATGGTGTCGGCGATAGAAGCCTGTTTTAAGCTGGGCGCTATCGATGATGTACAGTTTTTCGTGGATGCTGCCCTCCGAAACGACTGTTCACTTGAAACGTTTGGACTTCTGTCGATGAAGGCCTACCGCAGTATGGGCCGACGTCAGGAGGCGCTCGAACAGTACTATGAAGTCGAAGAATACCTGCGTGAGACGCTGGGACTTGACCCGACGTCTCAGATGCGGAGCTTGCTAAACGAGCTCTTAAACGATTGAGGTATCGATAAGGTGAAGGCAAAACTTAGCACACAATGTTGGCTTTGGAGATTTGGATGTTTCGCCCTACATCTTATTGCATACAGAGACGAGAAGAGTCGGCACAGCGGAGCGAGATTTCCCCTAACGTCCGCGCCGACTTCCTCTCGTTATCCGCTATAATGGTACAGGAAAACGAGCGCTCTGGATGGAGCGCTCTCAACGAAAGGCGTACACGATTCTATGGGCTTCTTAGACAAGGTACTTTCCCTTGGTGGTGGCAAACAGCTTGCTGCTTACGAGGAGAAGGTCATACAGATAAACGATCTCGAAGACGAGATGCGTGCACGTTCCGACGAGGAGCTTGCGGCACTCACACATACGTTTCGTGCACGTCTTGAGCAAGGTGAGACGCTCGACGATCTGCTCGTCGAAGCCTTTGCAGCCGTGCGTGAGGCGTCGCGGCGTGTGCTCGGCATGCGCCACTTCGATGTCCAGCTCATCGGTGCGATGGTGCTGCACGAGGGCCAGATCGCCGAGATGAAGACCGGTGAGGGTAAGACGCTCGTGGCTACTGCGGCCGTCTATCTCAATGCGCTTGCGGACAAAGGTGTGCACGTCGTGACCGTCAACGAGTACCTCGCCAAGCGCGACAGCGAGTGGATGGGGCGCGTCTACCAGTTCATGGGTCTCGATGTGGGGCTCATCTATTCGCAGATGGATCCGGCCGCACGCATCGCTGCCTACAAGGCCGATGTCACGTACGGAACAAACAACGAGTTCGGCTTCGACTATCTGCGCGACAACATGGTTACCTCAACAAATCAGATGGTCCAGCGTGGTCACAACTACGCCATCGTCGACGAGGTTGACTCGATACTTATCGATGAGGCGCGTACGCCACTCATTATCTCGGGCATGCCGACTCAGTCGGCGACGACCTACAAGGACTTTGCGCGCGCCGTCACGCATCTGCAGCCTGAGGTCGATTTCGAGCTCGATGAGGCCAAGCGCACCGTCGCGCCCAACGAGGTCGGCATCGCCAAGGTCGAGCGACTGCTCTCTATCGATGATATCTACGCAGACCCGTCCGGCACACTCGTCAACCACCTGCAACAGGCACTACGCGCACAGTTTCTCTTCCATCGTGATGTCGAGTATCTCGTCACCGATGGCGAAGTACTTATCGTCGATCAGCACACCGGTCGCCCGATGGTTGGCCGTCGTTACAGCGAGGGCCTCCACCAGGCAATCGAAGCCAAGGAGAAGGTGCGCATTCAGGAAGAGAACCAGACGCTTGCCACAATTACGCTGCAGAACTACTTCCGTATGTACGATAAGCTTGCCGGCATGACCGGTACCGCGATGACCGAGGACAAGGAGTTCCGCGAGATCTATAAGCTGCCCGTCGTGTCGGTTCCGACGCACCAGCCTATGGTGCGTGACGATGCCAACGACCTCGTCTATCGCAACGTCGAGGCCAAGTACAACGCCGTCGCCGACTTCGTCGAGGATGCGCATCGGCGCGGCCAGCCGTGTTTGCTCGGTACGATTTCGATCGAGAACTCCGAGCGTCTCGCACGCATCTTGAAAAAGCGCGGCATCGCGCACAACATCCTCAACGCTAAGCACCACGAGAAGGAGGCGCACATTATCGCGCAGGCCGGGCGCGCCGGGGCCGTCACGATTGCGACTAACATGGCCGGGCGCGGTACCGACATCTTGCTGGGCGGCAACCCCGATTTCCTCGTCGACGAGATGCTCGCTGCTAAGGGTATTAGTCCCGAAGAGGCGACCGACGAGCAGCGTGCTGAGGCCACAAAGGCCGCGCGCGAGCTCACCGATGCCGAACACGACGCGGTCGTTGAGGCCGGAGGACTTGCGGTGCTCGGCACCGAGCGTCACGAGTCGCGTCGCATCGACAACCAACTGCGCGGCCGCTCCGGCCGTCAGGGTGACCCCGGTCTCTCACAGTTCTACCTCTCGCTTGAAGACGATCTCATGCGTCTGTTTGGTGGCGCACGTATGGAGCGTGTCTCAGGCATGATGGAGACGATGGACGTGCCCGACGATATGCCGATTCAGGCAAGCCTCGTTTCGAAGTCGGTTGAAAGTGCTCAGCGCCAGATTGAAACGGTGCACTTTGCATCGCGTAAGCATGTCCTCGAATACGATGACGTGATGAACAGCCAGCGCGAAGCGATCTATGGCGAGCGCGCCGCGATACTCGACGGCAAGAACCTCCACGAGCGCGTCGACGAACTTATTGGCGAGGTTATCGAAAGCAACGTGCTTGTTTACTGTCCCGATTCGGCCTACCCGAGCGAATGGGATACGCGCGGGCTCGTCGCGTGGTTCACCGAGTTTACCGGCATTCACGACGGTGTCGAGGAGGTTATCGCTGAGGCCGCGACCCCGTATGAAGTTATCGACGAGCTGACGGCGCTGGCGCGTGCGGCCTACGCCGAAAAGAGCACGCGCATCGGCGAAGAGCAGATCTGCGAGATCGAGCGCTACGTTATGCTCCAGATGATGGATGCGCGTTGGATGCAGCATCTTCAGGAGATGGACTACCTTAAGGAAGGCGTAGGGCTGCGCGCCATCGGGCAGCGCGACCCTGTCGTCGAGTACAAAAACGAGGCTTACGACATGTTCGCGGCACTCGTTGCGTCGATTAATGAGGACTTCGTGCGCATGGTGCTGCGTGCCGAGCTTGTAGCTGCGCCCGAGACCGACGCGCCGCAGCGCGATGTGCTCAGTGGTGCAAACTACTCGGCGCCGGCCGACGAGCCGACGATGGGCGCGATGGCCGCTGCGGCGCGCGCAAGTGGTGTTGCCACGCCGGATCGCCAAAAGATACAGGCCGCTGCCGATGCTGTGGGCGACGGGAAGGCGACGCGCACCGTCGTTAAGGACACCGACGACCCGTTTGCCAACGCAGGACGCAACGATCCATGTCCGTGTGGGAGTGGTAAGAAGTTTAAGCGCTGCCATGGATAGCGATCTCGCTGCGCTCAACGAGCGACTGGCGGCCGTTGACGGCTTTTTTCATGCCGACGACAAACGCGCACAGCTCGCCGAACTCGAGAAGCGCACCCTTGCCGATGATTTCTGGAACGACACCGAGTCGGCTCAGCAGACAATGGCGACCGTCTCTGCCGTGCGCGACGAGCTCGCGCGTTTCGATGCGGCCCATGCGCTCGCCGACGAAGTTGCCGTTGCCGTCGAACTCGCACGTATCGACGACGATGCTCAGCTTGCTGCCGAGGCCGAAGCACAGCTCGCCATACTTGCAACATATCTCGATGAGCTCGAGGTCACAAGCTGGTTCGATGGTGAGTTCGACGCCAACGATGCCATCGTCACGATACAGCCGGGACAGGGCGGGCTTGAGGCGCAGGACTGGACGGCGATGCTGCTGCGCATGTACACGAAATATGCCGAGACGAAGGGCTGGGTCGTTGACCTCCACGATGCGCCGGCGGCAGAGGGTATCGGTATTGATCGCGCTGTCTTTACCGTGCGCGGCCACAACGCTTACGGCATGCTCCGGAGCGAACAAGGGACTCACCGTCTCGTACGTATCTCGCCGACCGATATCAAAAAGCGTCGGCAGACGACGTTTACCGGTGTGTCGGTCATGCCGGTGCTACCCGACGACGTCGAGGTCGATATCAAGGACGAAGACGTGCGTATCGATGTCTATCGTTCCAGCGGGCCGGGCGGACAGAGCGTGAACACGACCGACTCGGCCGTGCGTCTGACCCATGGCCCGACCGGTATCATGGTGACGTGTCAAAATGAGAAATCTCAGCACAAAAATAAGGAGTCTGCCTATAAGATTTTGCGCGCGAAGGTCTACGAGATCGAACGTGCCAAGCGCGAGGCAGAACTCGATGAGCTGCGCGGCGACAAGCAGGATATCACGTGGGGTTCGCAGATTCGCAGCTACGTGCTCTATCCGTATCAACTCGTTAAGGATGTGCGCACCGGCGTTGAGGTCGGCAACGTTGACGGGGTACTCGCCGGCGAGCTCGAACCGTTCGTTATCGGCTACCATCGGTGGCGCGCAGGTGCAGGTGCAGGTGCTCCCTAATGGAAGACCTCGCTCATCACGCTGCCGAGACGATTGAGCGTCACCGGATGTACGACGAGCGCAGCGCGCTTCTCCTGATGGTGAGCGGCGGCGCCGATTCGATGGCGTTACTCCACCTGCTCGCTACTGCCACTACAGACGCCACCCCCGACGCGCCTGCACGCGAGCTACCCACCCCCGCCGCCTGCGCGGTGCTGCACGTCAACCATGGGCTGCGCGCCGAAGCCGATGCGGACGAACAGTTCGTCCTCGACGCCTGCGCCCGGCTCAACGTTTCCTGCACCGTTGCTCAGTTCGATGTTGCTGCCTATGCTGCCGAGCACGACCTTAACGTTGAAGATGCCGGGCGCACGTTGCGCTATCGTGCCGCCAACGAGCAGCTCGACCAGCTTTGCCGCACACACGACCTGCTGCCGAGCGGTGCCCGCATCGCCACTGCGCACACGCTCGATGATCGCTGTGAGACGTTTTTTTGGCGTGCGCTGTGGGGTGCGGGCACCGGTGCGCTCGGCAGCATCCCGCCCACGCGCGACAACATCGTGCGCCCCCTCATCCGGGCGACGCGCGCCGAGATTATCGCGTACCTTGAGGCCAATGGTCACGTCTGGCGTGAGGACGCGACGAACGCCGACACCACGCGTACCCGTGCCGCGATTCGCCACCTGCTCATGCTGGCAGCAGAGGAGGTGCGGCCGACCTTTCGTCGTGCGCTCGAGCGCACCATGGATCTCGCCGCGGCCGACGATGTGATACTGACTCGTATGGAAGATGCCTTCGCGCGTGACTTTACGCTCGAGCGCGAGCCCGACGAGCTACTCGTTATGAGCGCAACTCTTTTGGCGACGCTCGAGCCGACGATGCGCGCACGTTCGATGCGCGCGGCACTCTTTGCGACCTTTCCTACCGCGCGACGCATTGAAGCTGCACATATCGATGCGCTCGTTGCTGCATGCAGCAACGATGCCGCCCACGAAACGTTCGCGCGCGACCTTGGTTACGATCTGCACGCACGCTGCAAATACGATAAACTGTTTATTACGAAAAACTCGTAAAGAGAGGGTCAATACGTGAGCAACATCCACCCCGACGTGGACCGAATGCTTTTCAGCGCTGAGGAAATCGAGGCCTGCCTACGTGCGATGGGTGCCGAGATTACCGCGCACTATCGTGACGAGCCACCGGTCGTCATCTGTGTGCTTAAGGGCGCCGTCTACGTCGTCAGCGATTTGACGCGCTACATCGATGCCGACATCGAGCTCGATTTCATGGTTGTCTCTTCGTATGGATCCGACACGAAAACGTCGGGCGTGGTACGCATCATCAAGGACCTCGATATGAGTATCGAGGGGCGCCACGTGCTCGTTATCGAAGACGTTATCGACTCAGGTCTGACGCTTAAGTATTTACTGCGCAACTTCGCGGCACGTGGCGCCCGCTCGGTCGAGGTCGCCGCGCTGTTTTGGAAGCGAGGCGCACAGAAGATAGACATTCACGCACGTTGGATCGGCTTCGAGATCGAAGACGAATACATCGTTGGGTATGGGCTTGACTATAACCAGAAATATCGCAATCTGCCGTATGTGGGCGTGATAAAGCCCAAGATCATTGCGTCTCATTCATCGAAGGAGTGCATGTGAGTAATAAAAATCTACGAACCGCGCTGATATATTTGGCGATACTGGGTATCATCGTCTGGTTGCTCGCAGGTAATCTGGCCGGCACCTTGGCGGGCGCCCCCGATGAGCTGACGACCGGCGAGTTTATCGAACTCGCGCAGGCCGGGCGCGTCAACAGCGTTGAACTGACGACCGATAAGGGCGATCTTTCGGGCGAGTATTGGCCCAGCGAAGAAGCTACCGGGAGCGAAGAAAATCTCGTGCCGTTTACCTCTACGTGGGCCGGGCAGGATTCGTTTACCGACTTTGCGCAGGAATATCTGCCGGGCGCCTTCACGATCGATAACTCCGACTCGTATCTGTGGATTACTATCATTGGCTCGCTGCTGCCCATCTTGCTTATCGTGGGGCTCATGTTCTTCTTCCTCAACCAGATGCAAGGGGGAGGGCGCGGCGGCATCGCAGGCTTCGGCAAGGCCAAGTTCAAGAAGAGCGACCCGCACGCCAAGAAGGTCACCTTCAAGGACGTCGCCGGAGTCGATGAGGCCGTCGAGGAGCTATGCGAAGTCAAGGACTTCCTCAGTGCGCCGGCAGATTTTGAAAAGATGGGCGCTAAAATCCCGCGCGGCGTACTTCTCGTGGGCCCGCCCGGTACCGGCAAGACGCTTTTGGCGCGCGCGGTCGCCGGTGAAGCCGACGTGCCGTTCTTTACCATCAGTGGCTCGGACTTTGTTGAAATGTTCGTTGGTGTGGGCGCAAGTCGTGTGCGCAATCTCTTTGAGGAGGCAAAGGCTGCGGCACCGTCAATCATATTCGTTGATGAAATCGACGCCGTCGGGCGTCAGCGTGGTGCCGGCCTTGGCGGAGGGCACGACGAGCGCGAACAGACGCTCAACCAGTTGCTCGTCGAGATGGACGGCTTCGAGGACAAACAAAATGTCATCCTCATCGCGGCGACGAACCGCCCCGATATCCTCGATCCGGCGCTGCTACGCCCCGGACGCTTTGACCGCCAAATCGTCGTCGATCGACCCGATCTCAAGGGGCGCGAGGCAATCTTGCAGATTCACGCAAAGGACAAACCACTTGAAGACGATATCGACCTGTCGGTGATTGCGCGACGTACCCCCGGATTCACCGGTGCCGATCTGCGCAACCTCTTAAATGAGGCCGCACTGTTGGCGGCGCGCTACAAGAAGAAGAAGATCGGCATGAAGGAACTCGAAGAGGGTATCGACCGCGTTATCGCGGGGCCCGAGCGTCGCAGCCGGCTTATCAGCGACAAAGAAAAATACACTATTGCGATTCACGAGTCAGGCCATGCCATCGTAGGCAACGAACTTCCGAACGCCGACCCGGTCCACAAGGTGACGATTATCCCGCGCGGCCGCTCGCTCGGTTCGACCTGGTCGCTTCCGGGCGAGGATAAATTCCTTGAGAGCAAGGCCGACATGATCGATGACATCGCCGTGCTGCTTTCGGGGCGTGCGGCTGAGACCATCATGCTCGGTGACATCACCACGGGAGCGTCAAACGATATCGAACGCGCGACGAAGATGGCCAAGAACATGGTTATGAAGTTTGGCATGAGCGATGCGCTGGGACCGCAGGCGTTCGGCAACGAGCAAACCGAGGTCTTCTTGGGGCGCGATTTTTCCAACAACGCCGATTATGGCGAGACGACCGCCGCGCAGATCGATGCCGAGGTCGCGCGTATCATCCGCGATGGCTTCGAGTGCGCGACCGAGATCTTGACACGCAAACGAGCCATTCTCGAAGAGATGGCACGCGCGCTTATCGACGCTGAGACGCTTGAGGGCGATGTGCTCAAGGCGATATTTGCCGGTGCGTCTGCCCCGTCTATCCAGGAGTAACCGATGGCGAACCTCGCGCAGATAGAGGAGGGTGTCCGGCTCATCCTTGAAGGTATCGGCGAGGACGTCGAACGCGAAGGCCTGCGCAAGACGCCCGAGCGCGTCGCGCGCATGTATGCCGAGATATGCGGCGGTATCGGCCAGAGCCCGGCACCGTACTTTGAGACCGTCTTTCATGAGGGGCATCAAGAGATGGTGCTCGTGCGTGACATTCCGCTCTATTCGATTTGCGAGCATCACCTCGCACCGTTTATCGGCACCGCACATATTGCGTATGTTCCGAACGCCGAGGGCACGGTCTGCGGACTCTCGAAACTTGCGCGCGTCGTCGATCTTTACGCGCGACGGCCCCAGCTTCAAGAACGGCTGACCTCGCAAGTCGCCGAGGCAATCGTCGAACACCTGCAGCCCGCCGGTGTGATGGTGGTCATCGAGGCCGAGCACCTCTGCATGTCGATGCGCGGCGTACGCAAACCGGGCACGACAACGGTCACGAGTGCGGTGCGCGGCATGTTCAAAAATAGCAATAAGACGCGCACCGAAGCGATGACGCTCCTCCGCGCACGCTAGGCCTCCTGCGTGCGCATCTGAGTTGCGCAAGCGTGGCGCAGAGCGTATACTAGAGGATAGCAACTTATGTGACATAACATGTTATCTTTGCGTGGCATCCGCGACGCACGAGCACGAAATGAGGGCTTACTATGGCTGTTGATAAAACCCTGCGGGGGGGGGGGGTCCCACTTTTTTGGGGAAGAGCCCCCCTCTCCTGATGTTGTTTCGGGAAGCCCCACTGGCCCTGATGTCCCACCCAGCCGAAACCT
>WRKU01000020.1 GCA_009777935.1 Coriobacteriia bacterium | reverse complement strand
AAAATTTTTTTCCCAAAAATTTCCGTGTTTTAGTTACCCCCCCCCCCGGCCCTTGCCCAAAAAAAAACCCAAAAATTCCCCCCCCCCCCCAGGCGCTAGCGCGCACAAAAGGGCTGGTTAGACGATATATCAGACGTTACGAGACCAACTTCTCCATTGCGGCAAAAACCTCCGGGCCCACCACATGCTCGATACGACATGCGTCGGTATCGGCAATCTCCTCATCGACGCCGAGCGCCTGTACGAGGAATCGCGCAATGACCTGATGGCGGTGGAGTATCTCGTGTGCGCGTGCCGAGCCCTCTTTGGTCAGAAGAACGGCCCCGTCGTCGGCGATTTCGACATAACCGGCCTTACTGAGCACATTCATCGCACGACTGATACTCGCCTTCGTGAAGCCGAGCTCACGCGCAACATCGACCGAACGCACGACACCGTTACGTTGCTGCAGTATCAATATCGTCTCAAGATAGTTCTCGCCCGACTCACGAATAGCCATCGATATCAGCTCCTCGGTCTTCCTCGGTCTTCATGATAGCATAGCACACTTGACAAATAGTTAGCATATGCTAACCTTAGGAGTTAGCAATGGCTAACTCATCGATGAGAGGACCTTGATGACCCTTGCAGACGTAGCGATAGGCACGACGGTTTCCGTAACCGACATAGTCGCCGACGAGGTGCTCAAGCAGCGCCTTCTCGACATGGGCATCACCGACGGCGCCAAGATTACCGTGCGCAGATTCGCGCCGCTCGGCGATCCAGTCGAGATAGTTGTGCGTGGATGTGCGCTCGTCATTCGTAAAGAGGACGCTACGCACATAAAGGTAAAGCAATGACGCAAGCAGCGACGAATCTTCGTATCGCACTCGTCGGCAATCCGAACTCCGGCAAGACGACGCTCTTTAACGCCCTGACCGGCACCCACCAGTTCGTCGGAAACTGGCCCGGTGTCACCGTCGAGAAAAAAGAGGGCCGGCTCAAAGGTCACCAGGACCATGGGGGTTCCGGGGGTTCCGGCGCCGGCAACGTGACCATCACCGACCTGCCCGGTATCTACTCGCTCTCGCCCTACTCCCCTGAGGAAATCGTCGCCCGCGACTATCTCCTCAACGAGCGCCCCGACGTCATCCTCAACATCGTCGACGGTACCAATCTAGAACGCAACCTCTACCTCACCACCCAGCTCACCGAGCTCGACATCCCTGTTGTGGTCGCGCTCAACCGCATGGACGTCGTCGAGCGCGACGGCATCGTTATCGACACCGCCCTACTCGCGGCCGAGCTCGGCTGCCCCGTCATCGAAATATCGGCGCTTAAGCAGACCGGCCTCGATGCGCTTACCGCGACACTCCTCGAGACAGCATGCGTGCCGCATACGCCGAAACCACTGCAGCTCCATGCCCCCACCGGTACCGCCGAGGATATCGCGGCCGCGCGCTACGCCTACATCGACGCTCTCGTCGATCGGTGCGTAGCACCGGCTCCGACAGACCGGCCCAGCATCTCAGAGCGCATCGACGCAATCGTCACCAACCGGTGGCTCGCCTTCCCTATCTTTGCTGCCGTCATATTTTTCATCTACTTTATCTCGATTACGACGGTCGGCGCACTCTTGCAGGAATGGGTTGCCGATGGCCTGTTCGGTGACGAGTGGGGCATCCCCGCCCTCGCCGCGCACCTTCTCGCCGCCCTCGGAGTCACCACGTGGCTCGAAAGTCTCGTCGTCGATGGCATCATCGCCGGTGTCGGCGCCGTTCTCGAGTTCGTTCCGCAGATCTTCATGCTCTTCGTCTTCCTCGCGTTTCTTGAGAGCTGTGGTTATATGGCGCGCGTCGCCTTCATCATGGACCGGCTCTTTCGGCGCTTCGGGCTCTCGGGCAAGTCGTGCATTCCCATCATGATAGGCACCGGCTGCAGCGTGCCGGCTCTCATGGCGTCGCGTACTATCGAAAATGAGAGCAACCGGCGCATGACGGTCATGACGACCTCATTTATGCCGTGCAGCGCCAAGCTTCCGGTCATCGCGCTTATCTCGGGCGCCCTGTTTGGCGGCGCGTGGTGGGTCGCTCCCAGCGCATATTTTGTCGGAATCGCCGCCATCATCTGCTCAGGGATAATCCTCAAAAAGACACGCCTCTTTTCCGGCGACACCACCCCCTTCATTATGGAGCTCCCCGACTACCATCTGCCGACCGCCAAAGCCATTTTGCGGAGCACGTGGGAGCGCGGTTGGTCGTTTGTCAAGCGCGCAGGAACGATTATCCTGCTCGCCGCTGTCGCCATCTGGTTCGGCGCCAACTTCGGATTTACCGAAGACGGTTTCGGTATGGTCGCGATGAGCGAGAGTCTGTTAGCGATGCTCGGCAATGCGCTGGCCTGGATATTTGCGCCGCTGGGCTGGGGCGATTGGCGCGCCACCGTTGCCACGCTCACCGGTCTTGTCGCCAAGGAGAACATCGTCAGCACGTTCGGCATCCTGTTCAACTTCTCCGAAGTCGCTGAGGACGGCGTTGAGGTCTGGGGATACGTTGCTGCGAACTTTACCGCGCTTTCTGCCTACTCGTTCCTCGTGTTCAATCTCCTCTGTGCGCCGTGTTTTGCCGCCATTGCAACGATACGACGTGAGATGAGCAACGCTAAATGGTTCTGGTTCACCATCGGCTATCAAGGCGCGTTTGCCTATGCGATGGCGCTGTGCGTCTATCAGTTGGGTACGCTCGTCAGTACCGGCCGCTTTACGCTCGGCACCGTAGCGGCCCTCGCGTTAGTTGCGGGCTTTCTGTACCTACTCACGAGAGGTACCGAGGAGCTCACTGGCGAGCATCCCCAGCATCATCAGCATGGCTCCGACGAACTCATGCGGCACGACCGAGCCGGCGACCAGCCAGCCGATAGCACCACCGAATGCCGGTTCCAGTACGAGAATCAGTGCCACGCTTGCCGGCACCATAACCTGATGTGCCCAGGTCTGTATTCCAAAGGCAAACGCACTGCCGAAGACACCGGTGATGATGATGGAGAACCAGACGAGCGATGACGGCGGGATAAACGGTGCCTGTTCTTGCGTCACAACCGACATCACCATGCAGACTACCGCCACGACGACGAGCTGAATAAACGCAAGCATCGTCGTACTGTACGACTCGTCGGTTCTACCGAGCGTCAACATGTGGGCGCTGTAGATAAATGCCGCAATGAGCACCATCGTGTCACCCCAGACCCAATCCGAGGCACCCGAAAGCGTCAACCCGGAAAGAAACCACAGGCCGGCAAGGGCCAACGCGACGCCGATGACGACACCTTTGCGTGGTTTTTGCCGACGGATAACGAACTGTCCCACCGGCACCATCACGACATAGAGACCGGTCAGAAATGCGGCGCGCGCCGGCGTGGTGCCGCCTTGATCGGCCGGAAGAAGCGAGACGGTCTGGAAGACATAACCGGCGGTAAGAAATGCGCCTGCAGCAAGACCCGTATAGAGCGAAGGACGATGGAGACTCGCAAAGGAGGCACGCAGTGGCTTGGCAAAGATAACGGCAAAGACGATTGCGGCAATAGCAAAACGCCAGCCCAAGAAGGCAAAGACCGGATACTGCGTCATCGTGTCTTGGACGAGCACAAACGTACCGCCCCAGATGAGGCAGACGACTAAAAGCGCCGCTGCGGCCAGCCGCGAGCTTTCAAAGAGGCGATGTTTCATGCGTGCTAGACGTTATCTATTCACGTTACGCATCGCGTGCAGCAGCGTCACGCATGGCGAGCTGCAGCCAGTTCCACACCTTGAACGTGTTGGGATGGATGACCTTGTCGTTTTCGATAAGGTGACGCAACGACTGACGATAACACCGCAAAAAGATATCATCGAGCGAGTCCACACCTATCCTCTCACGAAAGTCTTGAATCTTGCGAAACTCGCGCCCCGGCTCGATCATGTCGGCGATATAGACGACCTTATCGAGGTCCGACATCGGCACCGAGCCCACCGTATGGTTTTTGACGGCCTGAATAATCTGCGGCTCGAGTTCGGGGAATGCAAGCGCAACTTCGGCAGCTCCGGTATGTGCGTGCAGGAGACGCGGACGCGCACGCATGACCTTGGTGACCTTGATGCCATGCTTCTTCGCGCTCTTGATGAGCTGCTTGTGAGTACGACACCGATCCCAATCGTGCAACAGTCCGGCCACAAAACAGTCGGCGGCGTCAACACCGTAGATCGTGCCGAGCGACTGCGCCATCGTCGCCGTGCCGAGCGAGTGCCGATATCCCGTCTTATCGAGCCGTTCGGCAAGGGCGCGCTCGATACGTTCGACGAGTGCCGCATCGTAGGTTGCTTCGTCGGCTGCGTCGTGGGCTGGTTCGTGGGCTGGTTCCTTCTTCGTTCTCGTTTTCGTCATCACATGCCTCCCCGATACAGATCGTGTTCGTAGATGTAGGCAGCGACGTCATCGCCTACCAGATAGCGAATCGAGCGTTTTTCTTGCACGCGCGCGCGAATATCGGTCGAGGAGACCGCGAGCGCCGGCACCTCCAGATAGTTAACCTCAAAGGACTGCAGAGCCTCGGCGTGCGCTTGCTTGGCGTGTTCAATGTGGTAGCCGGGACGCGTCGCGCCGATAAACGTCGCAAGACCTGCGAGCTCGGCCGAGTCCTTCCACTCGAGTATCTCGAAAACGGCATCGGAGCCCGTGATGAAGAAAAACACGGTATCGGCCGGGTACGTAGCGTGGAGGTGACGCATCGTGTCGATGGTGTAGGTAACTTCGCGTTGACGCGTCTCCCAGTCGCTCACCTCAAAGGAATCGTTGGTGGCAGTCGCAAGCCGCGTCATGGCGAGCCGGTGTTCCGGCGATGCCGTAAGCTTAGGCTTCGTCGGATGGGTACCGGTAACCATAAATACGACGATATCGAGCTCAAAGCGCTCGAGCGACTCCTGCGCCGTGACGAGATGGCCGATGTGAACGGGATCAAACGAGCCGCCCATGATGCCAATTCTCTTACTCACGTATCTGGCCGCTTCCCGTGCAGATAAACTTCGTGCTCGTCAGCGCCTTGAGGGCAAACGGCCCACGCGCGTGCATCTTTTGGGTCGAGATACCGATTTCAGCGCCGAGCCCGAAGAGGGCTCCGTCGGTAAAGCGCGTCGAAGCATTAACGTAGACGGCTGCGGCATCGACTCCCTCGACGAACGCCTGCGCCGCCTCATCGCTTTGCGTCACGATTGCCTCGGAGTGCTGGGTACCGTACTCATTGATGTGCGCAACTGCCTCATCGACGTCATCGACGATTTTGATGCTCATCTCAAGGTCGAGGTATTCGGTTGCATAGTCCTCGTCGGTCGCGGCACGAACTGAGCGATTGTGACGGCACGGGGCGGTATCGAGAAACTCCGGGTCAACGGCGAGCGTCACACCGGCCTCCGCGAGTGCCGGCACGATGTCGGCGAGCACTTCGTCGGCGATGGCGCGATCTATCAGCAGTGATTCGGCTGCGTTACAGACGCTGGGACGCTGACACTTTGCATTGAGAACGATGGCGTGTGCCATCACAAGGTCGGCGCTCTTCTCGATGTACACGTGACAGTTGCCGGTGCCCGTCTCGATGACCGGCACCTTCGAGTTTTCGACGACGCTTGCGATAAGGCCGGCACCGCCACGCGGAATAAGCAGGTCAATAAGGCCACGCATGCCCATCATTGCCGTTGCGCTGGCGCGGTCGGTTGCGTCAACGGCCTGCACGCACTCACGCGGAAGTCCCTGGGCAACGAGTGCATCTTGGATGACGGCGACGAGTGCGTCGTTGCTCTCGCGCGCCATCGAGCCGCCACGCAGTAGTATCGCGTTGCCGGTCTTGATACCGATACCGGCGGCATCGCACGTCACGTTGGGGCGCGCCTCGTAGATCATGCCCACGACGCCGAGCGGCACGCGTACCTCGCGCAACGCAATGCCCTGGGCGATCGTGCGTTCATCGAGCACCTCACCCAGCACGTCATCGAGCGCCGCAAGATCGCGCAGGGCATCGGCACACGCGGAGAGCCGGTCAGAGTCAAGCATGAGACGATCGATCAGGCTCTCGCGCGTGCCGTCAGCGCGTGCCGCCTCAATATCGCGTCGGTTCGCCGCAAGAATCTGTGCCTCGTGCGTGTGAAGTGCCTCGGCCATTGCCTGTAAGGCGGCATCGCGCTGCGCTGCCGAGGTACGCTGCAGCTGCGTTGCAGCTGCGCGCGCTGCGCGTGCCTGCCGCTCCACGGTTTCACGTATGGTGTTGTCGGTCGCGGTCGTCATGTTACTCGTCGCTTTCTTCGTTTTTGAGAGACGTTGATGGCGCAAAGACCGTCCCGCCGGCCTTCCCGTCGACGGCATCGCAGACGACATTGGGAAGCCTTCCATCACAGAGTGTACAGATAATCCCTGCGTCAAGCAACGTACGTGCCGCCTCTAGCTTCGTGCGCATGCCACCGCTTCCTACCGCCGAACCACTACCCTGTGCACTGGCGATAAGCTCGTCGGTCACTTTGTGCACGAGCGGGATGAGCGGTGCCGTAGGGTCTTTCGCCGGGTCACACGCATGCAGCCCGTCGATATCGGTCAGGATAATCACCTGCGTCGCTTCAATCACGCATGCCACGAGCGCGGCAAGCGTATCGTTATCACCGAACGCAATCTCCTCAACAGCAACGGTATCGTTCTCGTTTACAATGGGAAGGGCGCCGAGCGCAAGCAGACGCTCGAACGTGTCGCGTGCGTGGGCACGTGCGGCCTCATCATCGAGGTCGCTTTTTGTCAGCAACACCTGTCCAACGGCGATACCACGACGCCCAAACTGAGCAGCGTACATCTCAATAAGTGCGACCTGCCCAACGCTTGCGCATGCCTGCAGATCGGGCATGTTGTCAGGGCGTCCATCAAGATGCAACACCTCGAGACCGGCCGCAATCGCCGCGCTCGTGACGAGCACGACTTCGTGTCCGGCCTTGCGCAGTTGGGCAATCTGCTCGACAAGAGTGGCGATGTAGTGGTGGTCGAGGGCGCCGTGCTCATCGGTCAGCGTGTTGGAGCCAACCTTGACGACGATTCGCTCTGCCTTGTGGGTACTCATCGTTCACTCTCCTCAAAACGCTTTGCCAATCTATCGAGTTCGCGCGCATCGTCTGCGTCGAGCTCGGCACTTCCGCCGTCGAACTCAAACACGCGTCCCGCAATGCGCACCTCATCGCCCTCACGCGCCCCTGCCGCGATAAGCGCATCTTCGACGCCGGCGCGTTTAAGTCGTCGCTGCAAAAAAACGACCGCTTCTTCATTATCCCACTCGGTCTGAATAACCCAGCGCTCGACGTTGCGTCCCGTCACCACATACGCGGCATCCTCGCGCTCGACCTGTACCTGCGCATCACGGCCATGGCGGCTCCGATAGAGATACGTCACTTCGGTACGCGCCTCCTCGGCGTCGCGCGCGGCTGCAGCCGTCTGTGCACGCTGCTCGATAACGGCCGTCGCCACCGCACGCATGAAGGAGTCGAGTCCGGCGCCCGTTGCTGCTGAAACTTCAAAATACGGCAGATGGTGTGTGGCGCAGTACGCCTGCATCTGCGCGCTACGTGCCGGCGCGCCTTCGGCGTCGCTCTTGTTGCCGACGACGATAACGGGACGCTCGGCAAGCTCCGTTGCATGCTGAGCGATTTCGCACGACACGATTTCATAGTCGTGGATGGGGTCACGATCCTCGTATCCACCCGACAGATCCACCACGTGGAGCAACAGCGCGCTGCGCTCAATGTGACGCAGAAACGCATGGCCGAGCCCCTTACCATCGCTTGCACCCTCGATGAGTCCCGGCACATCGGCGAGCACAAACGAGTCCTCGCCTACCTTGACGACTCCGAGGTTCGGCACAATCGTGGTGAACGGATAGTCTGCAATCTTCGGACGCGCGGCGCTCATGCGCGCGATGAGCGAGCTCTTGCCGACGCTCGGCATGCCGATAAGTGCGGCATCAGCGAGAAGTTTGAGCTCAAGCGTGACACTGCGCTCCTGTCCGGGTTCCCCAAGCTCAGCGAAGGCCGGAGCACGCCGTGTTGCCGTCACAAAGTGAGGGTTGCCGCGCCCCCCGTAGCCGCCTTCGGCCGCGGTAAGTTCCTGGCCAGCAAAGACGAGGTCGCCGAGCTCTTCGCCGGTATCCGCGTCACGCACGAGTGTGCCGATAGGTACCCGCAGACGCAGGTCATCACCGCGTGCCCCATCGAGCTTTGAGCCCTTACCGTGTGTGCCGCGTGCCGCCTTGAAGTGGTGCTTGAATCGATAGTCAACGAGCGAGGAGATGCGCGGGTCAGCGTAGAGTATAACGTTGCCACCGGCACCGCCATCGCCGCCGTCCGGCCCCCCCTTAGGCACGTGCGCTTCACGCCGAAACGACATGCAGCCAGCGCCGCCATCGCCGCCTTTTACGTGGATTGTTGCTTCATCGATGAACATCTTAATCTGAGCATTCGAATGATACGAATGTTCTCAATAAGACGACGTCTAGGATACTCGTACGTGGGCGCGGCGCTTTTTACCCCGCGTAAAATCAACGTGCCCGTCGGCAAGCGCAAAAAGCGTGTCGTCACTTCCGCGTCCCACAAGATCGCCGGGGTGAATGCGCGTGCCGCGCTGGCGTACGATAATCGTGCCGGTCGTAACAAATTCGCCCTGGAAACGCTTGCATCCCAGACGTTTTGCCTGTGAATCGCGTCCGTTACGACTTGAGCCTACACCTTTTTTAGAAGCCATTCTCTCTCACCACCTACGCTGTTTCTTTCGCTGCCGCTTTAGCCTTTGGCTTAGCCGTCGCTTTCGGTGCAGCTTTGGTAGCTGGCTTAGCCTTCGGCTTTGCGGCTGGCTTAGTGGTCGACTTAGCTGCCGGCTTCGTTGCCGGTTTCGTTGCGGGCTTAGCTTTCGGCTTTTCGGTCGTTTTTGCCGCTGCTTTCGCAGTCGGCTTTGTGATGTGCGTGATACGCACCTTTGTCAGATTCTGACGATGTCCCCGCAAACGCTTATAGCCCTTGCGTCGCTTGAACTTGAACACGAGTTGCTTCTCACCTTTGAATTGCTCGACAACCTCGCCGGTCACCTTCGCCTTTGCGAGCGTTGCGGCATCGAAAACCGGCGACTTCCCATCATCGAGGAACAACACGTCGAAGTCGACCTTTTTACCCTCGTCAACATCGAGTTTTTCCACGACGAGCTCGTCGTCTTTTGCGACCTTGTACTGCTTACCGCCGGTCTTTATCACTGCATACATGACGTACCAATCCTTTTCCAAAATGACACAAGAAGTAATTATACACAATTATCGCACCCTGTGCCGTTTTTTGCATGATGCTATCGTTTTTACCAAGTGCGGGCAATAACGGCACAGCGCACCGAAGCCGCACCGGCATCAAGCAGGAGCTCAGTCGCACCTTGCAGTGTGGCCCCCGTCGTAAAGACATCATCGATGAGGAGTACCCGTGCATCGACGAGCGAGAGTCCCGACGGTGTACCACCGCGCGTGCTGTCATCGCGTGTATCGTCATGTGTATCATCACCAGACGTATCGTTGAGAAGGCGGTAGCTTTTCCGCACTTCATACGTACGTTCTTCGCGTGAGAGTGGGCGCAGATCGCGCATCGGATGCCGCGTAAGCGTTTTATAATACCCGACATCAAGCCGACGTGCTACGCGCGCAGCCACAAGCTCGACGTGATCGAAGCCGCGTCGATTAAACGCGCGCTTCGTTGGCGGAATGCTTGTCACCATATCGACCGGCTCATCGATTCCTGCTGCAATACGCAATGTAAGGCGTCCTCCGAGTAGATCACCGAAAACGACACCGAGCCGTCGTTCAAATCCGTCCTTATATATGACGACGGCACGTGCAAGAGCCTCATCAAGCAATCCATATGCAACTGTTCCAGTGAATGAAAAATCGCTGTCTACACAGTCGGTGCAGACGAGGCGTCCATACGGTGCCGCGCAACGTGGGCAAAGCTTCTTTGTTGCGTATACTTCGACCGAAGCTATGCACCACTCGCACAGCACCGTACCGCACCGTTCACACCCCGCACATCGAGTAGGGGCAACTACCTCTGCGAGTGCATCTTTTATCCAGTGCGTCGCCATATCTCGACGATACCAAACGGTACTTACCGATTTGTTACCCCACAAGACACCTCGTCCTTAACGCACGATGTCCGTTTTCTTGCTTTTTCAGCCTTTTTTGACCTTGTAACACACGGACACACGAAAGTTTTCCCCGTTGCCTGTGAAAATCAACGGGTAGCTTTGCCCCTACCGGTCTCGCCGCGACCACGCAGCGCAGCGTACTTCGGCTCGCGCTCCTTCCACATCGCGTACGCCGGTGCTGCAACGCCAATCGAGCTATACGCACCGACGATAAGGCCGACGGCAAGCGCGAAGGCAAACCCATTGAGCGCTTCGACGTTGACAACGAGCATGACCACAACCGGCGTCAGCGAAGTGAGCGTCGTGTTGAGCGAACGCATGAACACCTCGTTGACTGAACGATTTGCCATCGCCATGAACGACATCTTCGTCAGGCGCGCCGTGTTCTCCTTGATGCGACCGAACAACACCACGGTGTCATAGAGCGAGTAGCCGAGGACTGCAAGCAATCCGGCGATCGTTGCGGGCGTAACTTCACGCCCTGACAGCGAGTAGATGCCAAGCGTAATGATAATGTCGTGAAAAAGGGTGCCGACCGCAACGATCGACATCTTGTACTCGAAACGGAAGGCAATGTAGATAAATATTGCGGCTATCGAAAGCGCGAGTGCAAGCAGCGCGCTGTTGGTGAGTTGACGCCCCCACCCTGCGCCGACGATCGAGACGGCATAGTTGTCGATGTTGAGCTCGGATGCCGCATGCTGCGCGATCTCGGTCGATGCCGCCTCATCAGCAAGCGTTGACTTGACGATAAAGCCTTCGGTATCGCCGGCTCGGACGGTCTGCACGATAGGTTCGTCCATACCGGCGTCTATAAAGGCAGCGCGCACGTCCTCAATGGAGTGCCCGCCACCATCGGAAATCGTAACAGAAGAACCGCCGTTGAAGTCGATACCAAACTGAAGGCCACGTATAGCAAGCGAACCAATCGAGACAACGATGAGCACCGCGCTCAGCGCAAAGAAGTACGGTCTCAGACGCATGAAGTCGATATTAGGCTGAAACACGCGAATCACCGCCCTTCGTACTCGACGGGCGTTGTGGGGCAAGCCCCCAAAGCTTCGGTCGTTTCTCGATGACCGGTCCCAGCAATATGACCGCCGGCCGCCCAAAGAGGAACATGATAGCGACATTACAGGCAATACCGATCATCAACGTGAGCGCAAAGCCCTTGACCATACCTACGGCTACCAGATAGAGCATGAGCGCGCTGACGAGTGTGACCACATTCGCATCGATCGCCGTCATGATGCCATGTTTGGATCCCGAGTCGACCGCCGCAGAGATTGACTTGCCCCCACGCACCTCCTCAAGGATGCGCTCGTTGACCAGAACCGAGGCGTCGGCCGCAAGCCCAATCGTCAGCGCGATACCGGCGATACCGGGTAGCGTCAGCGAAAAGACTCCTGCCATCGACATGAGCGCGAGCACCCCGACAAAGGTCGAGGCAAACGCCAGTAGCGAGCCAACGGTGATGAGCCCGAGCCCGCGATAGTAGATAGTCACGTAGACGGCAACGAGGCTGAGGCCGATAACGACGGCCAATACTCCGCGTGACAGTGAGTCTTGCCCAAGCGTCGGGCCCACGATAAGCGTCTCGTCGGTCACGAGCGTAACCGGCAACGAGCCTGACACGAGCACGGTGCGTAGATTGCGTGCCTCATCGGCCGTAAAGTTACCGCTAATCTGCGTGTCGCCGGTCATAATCGCGTTACTGACAACCGGCGCCGACTTCACCACTCCGTCGAGCACGACAGCGACCTGCTGCCCGATGTGAGTTGACGTGTAGACACCCCATGCGCGCGCACCGTCGCTCGTCATCTGTATGTTGACGACGAGGGCACCGGTCTGATCTTGCGCAACCTGCGCATCCTTGACGACCTCACCGGTCAGCCTCACTCCGTCGATTTCGATAGGCGCGTAGGTGCCGGGCTTAAGCTCGATGTCAGAGCCCGGACTGGAAAGAAAGAGTGCCGCGACTTCGGTGTCGTTGATAGAGGCGACATCGACGAATTCAAGCCGGCCCGTCTCGCCCAACACGTCGAGCGCAGTCTGCGGATCATCGATACCGGGAATCTGGATAACGAGCTGGTTAGTACCCTGACGCTGGACAGATGCTTCACGAACACCCAGGCCATCGACACGATTGCGCAGCACCGTCTCGGCACGCTCCATCATGTCGGGCGTTACTTCTTGGCCGGGCTCGGCCTCAGCGCGTAAGATAACTGAGAGTCCACCCTGAATGTCAAGACCCTGCGTAATGCGCTCCTGTGGCGGCCAAAACAGCAGCCACGAGCCGACCACTAACAACGCAGCACCGGCGAGCAGCAGCAGGTTCTTCTGTCTTTTGTCCACAGCGTACCTTCCTGAAAATTACCACAACGCTCCCATTATACGTTAATAGTCGGCAGCGGCGGATGAGTTGTGCCATGCGGTAAGAAATGCCGCGTACGTGCCGGCTTCAAGGGCCTCGCGTGCACGACACATGAGCTCGATGAGATAGTGTATGTTGTGCTGGCTCAGCAAAGTTGCCCCGGCCATTTCCTTGCTGACGACAAGGTGGCGCAGATATGCGCGTGTGTAACGGGTGCAGACATCACACGTGCACGTGGGGTCGAGCGGACTGAGGTCGTCGGCGTAGCGCGCATTACGCAGGTTGAGCCGTCCTTCGCTTGAAAACGCCGTACCCATACGCGCAGTACGTGTCGGCAGCACGCAGTCAAACATATCGACGCCGGCCGCAACGGCCTTAAGAAGCGTCGTGGGGTTGCCAACCCCCATCAGATAGCGCGGCCGGTCGTGCGGAAGCGCTGCACAGGTCGTTGATAACGTTTCGAACATCATCTCGTGTGGCTCACCAACGCTATACCCGCCAATACCGTAGCCGGGAAAGTCGAGCTCGCACAGGGATTCTGCTGAGCGAAGTCGCAGATCCTCGAACATGCCTCCCTGCACGATGCCAAACAACGCCTGATCGTTACGGGTATGTGCCGCCTTGCCGCGCTTCGCCCAGTTCAGTGAGAGGTCAACGGCACGCTCAACGAACGATTTTTCGGCCGGATACGGTGTGCACTGGTCGAGCTGCATAATGATATCGGCGCCGAGCCTCTCTTGGATACGCACGTTATCCTCGGGCGTCCAAAAATGGCGCGCACCGTCGACGATCGAGACGAAATCGACGCCATCATCGGTCAACTTCAACGTATCGGCAAGCGAAAATATCTGGAAGCCGCCGCTATCGGTAAGGATGGGGCGCTCCCAACCCATGAAGGCATGGAGGCCACCTGCGCGCTCGATGAGATCGACGCCGGGACGCAAGAAAAGATGGTAGGCGTTAGCGAGGATAATCTGCGTGTGCAGATCCTCAAGCATCGGAGCAGTAACTGCCTTAACCGTGGCGCGCGTACCGACCGGCATGAAGACGGGTGTCTCGATGGAGCCGTGCGGTGTCGTGAAGGTGCCGCATCGTGCCGCAGAGGCCGGGTCGGTCACCGTGACGGTGTAGGTGAAGGGCGGCGTGGCCGTGTTGGTTGCGTCGGTCGCGTTGGTCATGTTGGCCGTGTTGGTCGTGTCAGCAGGAGTATCCATATGCGTTATTGTACCTTATGCAAGAAACCTGCCAGAAACCGCGATGAACAAACCACGCCATCATAAGTTTTTCGAGCCCGAAAAACTGACGTGGCACTCATCCGCGTGCAAGCATGAGTAAATCCTCAACATCGCCGGAAGTTTTGTCGGCTTTGCGCAGGGCAGCAAGATACGCCGAGCGTGCCTCGCCTTCCTCAGCAAGGTTATGCAGACCCCACGTGAAAGGCGGACGTCCCAGAGCTTGCGCAAGCAAATCTGCCATCAGGCGCGCATGGCGTCCGTTTCCGTTAGGGAACAGATGAATGTATACCAGATTCCAATGAAAGCGTAGAGCCAATTCGTCACATGCTCGCTCGTCGTCCTTAATACAATGCTTGAGCTGCTCTCCCGTG
>WRKU01000019.1 GCA_009777935.1 Coriobacteriia bacterium | reverse complement strand
CTACAACACTAAACGCATGCACTCAGCACTCGGATATCTCTCACCGACAGAATATGAGAGGAGGACACTTACTTAAACGTCAAATAGGCTTCTTAACTTTGTGTCCAGAATTGGTTGACATCCAGCGATGGCCGAACCAACAGCCGGAGCCGTACTATGACACGTCGCCCGCCAAAACGAAGCGATTTGCGCCTCGCGCTCGATGTAAGCAAGTACCTCGAGCGCGGGCTGCGCAGCTACTTTAAGCCAAGCGTAGCGTTTGCCTGTGCCCTCGCTCTCGCTACGCTCGGCTAGCCCCGACACCACGCAACATCGTCTGGGCCCGTGCTACAAATGCTACTTCGTATGTTCTGCTATAAGCGCCAAGCCACGCAAGGTCAACGTCTCATCCACATGGTCGATGCTCTCGCAGAGCTCAGCAAGACGCGGAGCAAGGCCACCTGTTGCGATGACCGGCGTCTCTGCTACCCCGATTTCGTCACGAATGCGCGCTATGAGCCCATCAACTTTTGCGGCCTCGCCGAACATCAGGCCGGACTGTACGGCGGTGACCGTCGAATTCCCCACGGTGTGTGGCGGGGCCACAAGGGCGACCTCGGCGAGGCGTGCCGCATGAGCAAACAGCGCACGCGCGCTTGCCTCAAGCCCGGGGGAGATTACGCCGCCGACATACGCGCCCGCCGTATCGACAACGTCGATGTTTGTCGCGGTGCCGAAGTCGACGACGAGGGCAGGTGTGCCGTAGCACGTACGCGCAGCGAGTGCATTGGCGAGGCGGTCAGCGCCGACCTCATCGGGTGCGTCGATAGCAATCGGCAATACATCGCGTACTGACGTGGCATCGACGACGAGGACCTCATCGGCACCGCACTCGTGCGCGAATGTGACCCAGTGTTCGGTCAACGCTGGCACCACACACGCCACGACTGCCTGTTCGATGGGCGCGGCGGCGCAGGCGACAATTTCTCCGGAGCCTTTAGTGGAATTAGAGCGAGATCCACTTGCGCAGCAAGTTAGCTCGCTCGTAAGCGAAGGCGAGACTACAGGCTCGCCGAAGCGATATGGAGCGGGGCGTAGGAAAATTTGTTGCCGAGCCGCCGCGTCTGCGGTATCGACACGCCACACCTGCACCGGCTCGGCCGTACCCTTCTCGAACAGGCCGAGGACGGTCTGCGTATTCCCTACGTCAATTGCCAGTAACATGAAGACACCCTTTCGACATATTCTCGTTACTTTTGGTATTATTGTACGTTAAGGGAGCGAGAGTGCGTTGTGTTAATTTGAGAAAGGATCACAATGGCCGACCAACCCATGCGTCTGCTCGTCGTCGATGACGAACACGCAATTACGGAGTTTGTGAGCTATAACCTTAAACGCGAAGGCTACGAGGTCGATGTTGCGCACGACGGTACGACGGCGCTTGAGATGGCCTCGACCGACAACTATGACCTCATCATTTTGGATGTCATGTTGCCGGGGATGAGCGGTTTTGATGTGTGTCAGCGCCTGCGCCAGACCTCGACAGTACCGGTGCTCTTCCTCAGCGCGCGTGATACCGAGATCGATAAAGTCGTGGGGCTTGAGATCGGTGGCGATGACTATCTCGCCAAGCCATTCGGCGTCAAAGAGCTCAATGCGCGCATCAAGGCGCTTCTGCGTCGTGCGCAGATGCGTACGCGTAAGACGACCGAAAGTCAGGTTATCGAGGTCGCTGGTATTACACTCGATGATGCCGGACACCGGGCGCTCAGCAGTAAGGGCGAGATTGAACTGACGCCGCGCGAGTACGAGTTGCTCAGCTGTCTCATGCGCAACGCCGGCAAGGTGCTGTCGCGCGATGATCTCCTGCAAGATGCGTGGGGCTGGGAGTATCTCGTCGAGACGAAGACCGTCGATACGCACGTCAAGCGTCTACGCGACAAGCTGGAAGCCTCAGGTGTCGATCCCGGGCTTGTTGAGACGGTGCGTGGCTATGGCTATCGTTTCAAAGCCGACGAATGATGAGCGCACTAGAACGTGTCTAAGGGTGTCGCACTACGTATCAATTCGTGCTCACGGCCGCAAACAGGCCGCTGCGCGCCGAATCGACTTGTGCTCCTACTCAGATACGCTCTAGAGCACTCATGGGTCACTGCCTGATGGAGCGTATTGCAAAAAACACGATGCGCGCCCGCATTGCGCGAGTCCTTCGACGTGACACGTTTGTCGTTGCGCTGATTACGGCGCTTGCCGGCATCGTTGCGCCGTTTGTGCCGTGGATGTACTGGTGGACGATTCCGTTGCTCGTCGGCCTCGTTGCGTGGTTTACGGTATTTTGGCTGGCGCGCTCGCATTCGCGCAACGCACTTGCCGAGTACTACAACGCGCTCGATACCATCACCGAGTTCGCGCACGGCAACAAGGAAGTGCGTGTGCGCAGCGCCGGTGCTCGTGATGTGCGCCAGCTGGCCGACACCTTCAACAAGATTGCGCTGGAAAACGAACGCGTGCTCAAGCGGCTCGAAGGCGAGGATGCGCGCCAGACCCAGTTCGTCAGCGATGTCAGCCATGAGATAAAGACGCCGTTGACCGCAGTACGTGGCAACGCCGAGCTCATGCTTGCGACTCCCGATATGCCACGCGAGGACCAGGAACGCTTCCTGCAGTCAATTGCCGATGAGGCCGATCGTCTCGGACGCCTTGCAAGCGATCTGCGCACGCTTCAGCGTATCGAAGGCGCAACTGGCGAAATCAAGCTGCGTAGTTTTAATCCGCTTGAGGCGGTCCAACGTGCTGAGCACTCGCTTGAGTCAATCTTTAAGTTGCATAAAGTCACCTTCTCCATCAACGGAGAGGCACCGGATATCCTCGGTGATCGTGACCGCGTCCAGCAGGTCGTCGTCAACCTCGTGGACAACGCAACGCGTATCGTCGGCCCCGGCGGCAAAGTCTGGGTCGAGCTCGCCACTGCTAATCGCTCCGACATCGATCAACGGCTCGTGCGCGCACATGCTCTTGAGGTAGATACATATGCGCTTATTGCGGTCTGTGATGACGGCCCGGGCGTGCCCGAGGAGGACATTCCCAAGCTGTTTGATCGTTTCCACCGCACCGATCAATCGCGCGATCGCAATACCGGCGGCTGGGGGCTGGGGCTCTCGATCGTCAAAGCGATTGTCGATACTCATGGTGGCGTCATCGAGGTGCAGCGCCGTATTCAACGCGGCATGCAGTTCAGTGTTTATTTACCCGTGCCGCCCGAGTTCGACTCTGATGTGAAGTGGAGCGGCTGGCGTGATTGAGCGAGGCAACCGGCTTGTGGAATCCACCGAATCCACATGAATAACGCCACGCGTATCACACGCATAGTGTATAATGTATAGAGTTCAGGCAACATCTACCAACAAGTAAAGGGGAGTCCATGAACAAGCGGGCACGCAATCGTCTTATCGGTATCACTGCCATTATCCTCTTGCTCATCTTGGCCATTGTTTTCACACTTTCGAGCCAAGAAGGTGCGTTTTCCAAGACGGTCTCTGAGGTTGTGCATGAGGAGGTCGGCACACGTGTTAAGGTAACCGGCGTCGTCGTTGCCGGCTCGTGGGATCGCCGGACGAACCCGATGCGCTTTGAGATTCGAGACGAGGAAGACGCTACCGGCACCGGTCCTGTGCTCGCCGTGGTCTTTGAAGGGACGACCGTTCCCAGCACCTTTGGCGATGGCGTGACCGCTATCGTAACCGGCTACATTACCGAGGACGGCTCGATACGTGCCGACGAAATGATTACGAAATGTCCGTCGAAGTACGAGTCGGCCCAAGATGCCTATACCGTCGCTCAGCTCAAAGAGAAGGCCGACCAAATGGTCGATATTCCCGTTAAGGTTGCCGGTTATGTGAAAAATGGCCAGGTCAACCCGCCGGGTAGCGCGGTACGTCTCGTCCTCGTCGATGAGAGGGGTGCAACGACCGAACTCAACGTGGCGATACCCGTTGAGGTACAGGTGCCCAGCGCGGCTGAAAACGACGATACACGTCTTGTCATCACCGGTGCGCTCGACGATAACGGACTCTTCGTTGCCGTCGAGGTCGCCGTCGAGCAATAAGTGGTTGAAGCAGAAGGGGTTAGGGAAAGAATATGGCTACAATCGGCTGGCTAAGTATGATTATCGCCTTTGTGTCGGCGTTGGCATCCATCGTGACATTCCTGATAGGACACTATGGCTCTAACGACTCGATGACGAAGGCAGGCTACTACCTCACGTTTGCTGCGCTTGGCGGAGCAACGCTGGGAGTAACGGTGCTCACCGTAGGGTTCTATACGCACGATTATTCGCTACTCTACGTCGCCACAAATCGCTCGACCGATGTTTCAGCTCTGGCGTGGCTTTATCAGGGCGCGGCAGTCTGGGCGGGACGCGAAGGCTCGTTGCTGTTCTGGGCGTGGCTCATCACACTCTTCGGCGGTTACAAAGCGTGGCGCAGTCTGCGCACGCGCGAAGAGCTGACGAACATAGCGCTCGTCGTGCTCAATGCCGTTGTCCTCATCTTCTTTGCGGCGCTCATCCTCTCTGAGCCGAACAACCCATTCAAGGAAACGCCACCTGCGATGCTTGCCAACGGCGCGCTCGTCGGGCAGGCAGCAAGCTGGGGCATGAACCCGCTGCTCCAACACTGGGCGATGATGCTCCATCCGCCGACGCTGTTCATCGGCTACGCTGGTCTGACGGTGCCGTTTGCCTATGCGCTCTCTGCGCTTATCGTGGGCGATGCAAGTGACACATGGGTCGAGCTCAACGACCGCATCACGATATTTGCGTGGCTTTTCTTGGGGCTGGGCACCGGACTTGGCTCGGTGTGGGCATACGTCGTGCTCGGCTGGGGCGGATTCTGGGCCTGGGACCCGGTCGAAAACGCCTCGATTCTGCCGTGGTTCGTTGGCATCGGCCTCATCCACAGCTTCACGATGTATCGACGGCGCGGCGCGTTCAAACGCTGGGCGATTATGCTCTCAGCGCTGACGTTTTCGATGGTCATCCTCGGTACCTTTATCACGCGTAGCGGTGTCGTGCAGTCGGTACATGCCTTTGCGGCCGACCCGGTCTCGCTTTGGCTCTTCCTCATCATGATTATCGGCGCCCCCCTTATCGTGGTGATTGGGCTTGCGATGCGCTGGCAGCTCTTTGCCGGTGCCGACGAGTTCGAGTCGCTGACGAGCCGTGAAGCAGCCTACTACTTCAACAATGTCCTGATGACGGTCGCCTCGCTCCTTATCGCTTACATGACACTTTCGAGCGCATTTCCACAGTGGATGCCACTCGGTGGCCAGGCGATGGGACCGACCGCCTACGAGCTCGTCGCACGACCCGTCGGCATTCTTTACCTGCTGATACTGGCCGTCTGTCCGCTTTTGTCGTGGGCGAAGACCGACGGCACGAGCTTTCTTAAGAAAACGATGTGGCCGGCCATTGCCGCTCTCCCGATATTTGCGCTGCTCATGGTCGAGTGGGTTATTGTGCTGCGTCCGGTCTATCGAGATATGGTGGCAGCCGGAGGCGAACCGGCGCGCGCGTTCCTCGCATTTGGACCGCAGTTTGTCTACGATGCGATTGCCGTTATCGCCTTTGCCGCGAGTGCGTTTCTCATCACGACGACGAGTGCACTCTTCATACGTGGCGTGCGTGCGCGCATGACGGCACGTGACGAGTCGGTGCTTACGGCGTTGGGCAATGTGCTCTTCAAGGCGCGTAAGCAGTCGGGCGGCTACCTCAGCCACCTCGCGATTGGTCTCGTCGTTATCGGCCTCGTTGGTTCGGGTGCTTATGTGCGCGACGTCGCCAAGACCTTCCCGAACGAGGTCGGCGAGGAAATCGTCGTTGCTGACTACACCCTGACCTTTGCCGGTGTTCAAGAGATCACTCATATCAATAACGACATTGATGAAGTTGCATATTTCGATGTGAGTCGTGACGGACGTTTTGTCGGTACGATTAACCCGTCGATTACCCACTTTGCGACGCAAGGACAGACACGTCTGAATGCACGTGTCCTCTTCGAGCCGCTGCGCGATATTTTCGTCGTCTTCCAGGGTGTGGTGGACGGGCAAGTCTCGGCACAGGTTAAGATTAATCCGCTCATCTGGTTTATGTGGGGCGGTTTCGGGCTGCTGATGGTAGGCAACGCGCTTGCCATGTGGCCGACACGTAAGCGGGTGGATCAGGCGGTTGGCTAAGTGAGTGACTTTGCGCTTGAGATTGAAAACCTTACGCGCACATTCGGTGTGCGCAAGGCGCTTGATGGCGTAAGTTTTAATCTCAAGCGCGGTGCGTTTCTCTCGGTCTTTGGACCCAACGGTGCCGGCAAAACGACGCTGTTGCGTGTGCTCTCGACGCTCGCGGCACCCTCACGTGATAGCAGTGTCAAGGTGCTTGGCTACGATGTCGTCGAGGATGCCGTTGAGCTTCGAGAGCACATCGGCGTCATCAGCCACAACCCGCTGCTCTATCCTGATTTGACGGCCGACGAGAACCTTCAGTTTTTCGCTGACCTCTACTGTCTTGAGAACCCGAAGGAGCGTATCGACGAGCTCCTCGAAGCCGTCGAGCTGACGCATCGCCGCCTCGATGTCGTACGCGGTTTTTCGCGTGGTATGGTGCAGCGGCTCGCATTGGCGCGTACGCTGCTCCCTTCACCCGAACTCATCTTTCTCGACGAACCGTACTCCGGCCTCGACCCGCACGCCTCCGATATTCTCGACTCTTTGATCGCTGGCATCAGAGAAGAGCACACGTTTGTTATGGTCAGCCACGACCTCGAGAAGGGGTTGTCGCTGTGTAGCGATGCGCTCATTCTTGCGCGCGGCAAAGTCGTCCTCTTTGAGGCTGCCGAGAACATCGAACGCGATGAGTTCTCTCGCATTTTCCGCGAAGCAGTCGGCAGGGGGGTGTCGTAATGCAGGATGAACGAGCTCTCCCTGTTTCACGTAAGATTTCCTCGTGGAGGCAGTTTAAGGCCATCCTGCGCAAAGACATCGTCATGGAGCTGCGTACCAAGGAGATGCTTACCTCGATGGGCCTGTACGCCATTCTCGTGCTGCTCATCTACTATGTGGCGCTTTCACAGGCCGGCCAAGGTTTCGACGTGACACGCATCGCGGGCGGACTCCTCCTACTGGCTATCGTCTTTACCTCGATGCTCGGCCTCAACCGTTCGCTCGTGCATGAGCAGGACCAAGGTTGCCTCGAAGCGCTCCTCCTCTCGCCGATCGATCGTCCCATTATATTCTTTGGCAAAGCCGTCGGAAACCTCATATTCCTCCTGCTTGTGCAGGTATTCGTCGTCCCGCTCTTCTACTTCATCTTCTTAAGCGGTGGCATGGCGACCGAGCATACCGGCCCATGGTGGATGGTCGCGCTCGCGCTTATCGTGACGAGTATCGGCATCGCCGGTGTCGGCACGCTTCTTGCGACGATGTCGGTCAACACGAAAGGCAAAGACTTTATCCTCGCCGTGCTGTTCATCCCGATCATGTTCCCGCTTCTGCTCGTCGCTGTTGCTGCGCTTTCGGCCGTCATCACCGGCGACCCCGAATATGTACGTATTTTTTGGACGATGCTCGGCGCTGCGGCGGTCTATGATGTTATTATGATAAGCGCTGCATTTGCGCTCTACGAGTTTATCCTCGGAGCCTAAGGGGGTTTTACGTTGAAGAGACAGATACAAGTTGCCGTTGTCTTGATTGTGTTGGGCGGTTTGCTCACCACGGCAGCGTTTTTCATGTCGTTTTATACGGCGTCGGTACAGCGCTTTGGCACCTACACGGCCGAGGGCCACGTCGATACCGTCTTTGACATTGCGCCTTCAAGCGAGCAGGTCGCCGGCGGAGTCACCTACGGTCGCCCGTGGCTGGCGCAAAAGATTTTCTACTTCCACGTACCGGTCGCGCTCGCCTCATTCCTCGTCTTTACCATCGCTGCTATCTTCGCTGTGATGTTTCTTATCAAGAAGAAAAAAAGCTACGACACACGCTCGAGATTAGCCGTTGAGACGTCGCTGATATTTACGCTTGCGACGATGATAACCGGCATCCTTTGGACGCGGGCCAGCTGGGGCGTCTGGTGGGAATGGGAGCCGCGATTAACGACGTACTTCATCTTGATGATTTTGATGGTCGCGTACTTCGTGTTGCGCAACTCGGTCTCTGATGAAGAGCGTCGCGCCACGTATGCCGCCGTATTCTGCATCATCGCATGGATCGATGTGCCTATTAGTTTCATGATTACGCGTCTTATACCTAGCAGCCACCCCGTCGTCTTTCAGCCGGGAATGGATGTCACGAATCTTGTTCCGTTCATCGCCGCGATGATCGGTATGCTGGGCGTCGGCTATGCGGTCTACATGCTGCGCGCGGCCGAAGAAAACGCCGAGGAACGCCTTGATATGATACGAGAGAAACTGGAGGCATAGAACATGGAACTCATCCACCCCACCAACACCGAACTGTACGCACTTGTATTGCACGATGCGCCGTTTGTTATCGCTGCGTATGGGCTGCTCTGGCTAATGTTCTGTGGATATGTTACCTTTATATTAGTGCGGTTAGTTAAAACCGACAAGCAGATTGCTCTTCTCGAGGACGCGGTCGCCAAGAAAGGCTAACGGCCGAGAGGCCCGCAGCACGTAAGGCTCACTGCCGTCCGTCCGATATGGTCTGTGCTGGCTGCTCTTGCCTGAACAACATGTATGCATGCCAGCACAGACAACCCACTATGAGCACACTAGGACACGCCTAAGTGCGTCGCGCTTCGTAACGGTTGCTCAAACAAGTAGGTCACTACGTTTATCTCGCAACCGACTCGCGCTCCTTCTTACGCGCGCCCTAGAGTGCTCATCACCATGAGGCGTCTGCCCTAGAGCGCTCGTCTCTCAGCGAAAAAGCCCTGCAACAACACCGCGCACTCCTCGGCAAGCACACCGCCCACTACCTCGAAGCGATGGTTGAGTCGCGCATCATCGTGCAAGCTATACAACGTACCGAGTGCGCCGGCCTTTGGGTCGGCAACGCCATACACGCAGCGCGCGATACGCGCCTGATGCATGAGGCCGGCGCACATGGGGCATGGCTCGAGCGTGACGTAGACCGTTGCATCAGATAGACGCCAACGGTCGAGCACGCGGGCTGCTTCGCGCAGCGCGAGAAACTCGGCGTGTCCGGCAGGGTCACGGTCGACTTCGCGCCGGTTGTGTGTCGCTGCGACAACCTCATCGTCTACGACCACGACGGCACCGATAGGCACCTCGCCGAGGTCACCGGCCTGCCGCGCCTGCTCCAGCGCCATCCGCATATAATGCTCGTCATTCATGAGCTTCATCTCAGCAAACGCTACTTATTCGCTCCGTAGCGCTTCGACGGGATCCTTGCGCGAAGCCGCCGACGACGGAATTAGTCCGGCTACGAACGACAGGAACATACTGATAGCGACAAGAATTGCTGCTGCCTGCCACGGCAGAATCGTGATGCGGCTCACTCCCAGCACTTGCTCGACGATAGCATTCACCGGGATCGTCCCCAGCGCCACGCTCCCGACGCCGAGCACACCGGCTGCAAGCCCCACAATCAACGTCTCGGCGTTGAACACACGTCCGATGTCGCCCTTCGACGCACCGATTGAGCGTAGGATGCCAATCTCTTTTCTGCGCTCAAGCACCGAAACATAGGTGATAATCCCAATCATGATTGACGAGACGACGAGCGAAATCGAGATAAACGCGATGAGCACGTAGCCGATCATATTGATGATAGTCGTGACCGAGCTCATAATCGCGCCGACGAAATCGGTGTACGTAATCACCTGCTCCTCACGTCCTTCGGCCTCCATGCGTTCGTTGTAGTCCTCAAGTATCTGCGTAATCTCTTCCTTACTTTCGAAGTCGCGTGGGTAGATATCAATTCTCGTCGGTTTAGCGAGGTCAGCGTAGTCGAATTTGCGCAGATTGCCCTCAAACGTCGTGTTTTCGCCGGCGAGCATCGCCATCATGAGCGCGCGTACCTGCTCCTCATCGATATCGAAGTCCATCAGGCCGGCAAACGCATCGCCGAGGCCGCCGAAACCGCTAAATGCGCCGGCCAGATTTGATGTCAGCCCATTCATCATGGTGGTCATCGCTCCCACGATCTGGGCCTCCATTGCGCCGAGTACCGTCTGCATGACCGACATCATGTATATCGTCAGTGTGGCCTGCAGCTGTGCATTGAGCTGCTCCACATCGATGACGTTGCCGATACCGGCCGCGATAATCGCCTGTGCTTGCGGCGAGTTCAGGTACTCAGCGAATGCGGCAATCGCTTCTTCCGGAGGGGCGAGCGGGTTATAGTAGCTCGACCCGATAAAGTCCATCATCAGCGCGCCCATCAGTGCTTCGAGTGCCGCTTCGTTTACGTCTACATCAAGCCCGCCGATGACCTGCCCGATGTCCATCGGCGGTACGTCGCCCATCGCCGAAGGGTCGAACTCAAATGCGCCACTCAGCGCCGAGGTATCGACGGCGAGTGCGGACGCATCAAAGCCGCCGCCAAGCCCGCCCAGCGCCTCATCGAGTGCTGCAGCATCAAAGCCCAGCAGCGACTCAAAGTCCACCCCACCGCGCTCAGGATTTTCGAGTTCATCGGCGAATGTGCGGCCTGAAAGAATGTTGAGCTCGGGGTTTTTCAACTGTGCTTTGACGACATCGGTGTTGCGTGCTTCGTCGATAAGGAACTCCTGCAGGCGAGGCGAGTACGCGATACCCGGCTGCAGCATCGTTATGCCGTCCTCGGCCTGCTCCACAACTCCAACGATACGGAGTACGGTGCCTTGTTCAATCTGTTCCTGCATGAATGCTTCGTCCTCGGCACGTGAAATCCAGAGGTCATGGTCTACGTCATGTGTGAAAGTGTTGGCGCGGTTCACTATCTTAAACGTCACATCCATGAGTTCCTCGGGTGTGAACTCAAGCGGCTCGCCTTCGATGACGATTTCCTCGTCGTTGACGACGGCGCGTACCATGTCGTCGAACTCGCGCTGGTCACGCAGTCCCATCGAAAAGAGCACGAAGTCGCTCACGACTCCGCCGGGGGCGAGCACCAGCACGGCCTCGTCAGGCTCCGTCGCCCATCTACCGGCGACCACATCGTACTGCGCCTCAAGCATGTCAAGGCTGTCAATCATAGGGAAGAAGACGTTCATGACGCCACTGCCCGTCGCAAGCCCGGCAATCGCGCCGAGCGAACTGTTCAGCATGCCGCCGCCCATGATGGCATCGAGCGAATTATTCGGGTTAACCTGGCGCTGCGTACCGGTCGCCTCGTTGCTATATATAAGCGGCGTGACGCCGTAGTCATACATGATGAGGTTCGTGTAATCGTGGATGCGATTGCCCTCACCTTCAAAGTAGCTTTTGAGCGACTTGAGATCGTTATTTCGGACGCCGGAAATCATGTCGGCCACGATGCGCATTTCAGAAATCGTCAGGTCATCGGCCTCTTCTGCCTCATCACTATCGCCTTCATCACCGCCGTCGGTATCATCTCCGGGAACATCGACGTGGACGTTGAAAAACGACATCATATCGAATCCGGTGCTCTCAATCTGAAGCGGATAGAGCGAAAGCGTCTCCTCTTCAATCGTCTTGATGTAGTTGTTCACCCCATTGGCGAGCGAGAGAATCGCCGCGATACCGATAATCCCAATCGAGCCGGCAACGGCCGTCATGATGGTGCGGCCCTTCTTCGTCATCAGGTTATTGAACGAGAGCGCAATCGCGGTCAAAAATGACATCGATGCGTGGCGAATGGGCCGGTCTGTGGTGGTGCTTCCGGTTACCGGGTGGAAGGGGTCGGAGTCGTGCGTGACCTTGCCATCGAACAGGTTAATAGTGCGCGTTGCGTACTCCTCGGCGAGCTCAGGGTTGTGCGTCACCATGATGACGAGCCGCTCTTTGGCGATTTCGGTGAGCAGCTCCATAATCTGGGTGCTCGTCGTCGAATCGAGCGCACCGGTTGGCTCGTCAGCGAGCAGAATCTCAGGGTCGTTGATGAGTGCACGCGCCACCGCCACGCGCTGCATCTGGCCGCCCGAGAGCTGGTTGGGACGCTTATGTATGTGGTCGCTGAGGCCGACACGCTTGAGCGCGTCGGTGGCGCGCTGGCGTCGCTCGTTGCGCCCGACGCCCGAGAGCGTTAGCGCAAGCTCGACGTTGGCGAGCACCGTTTGGTGAGGGATGAGATTATAGCTCTGGAAGACGAACCCGATGCGATTATTGCGATAGGTATCCCAGTCGCGGTCTCGGTACTTCTTCGTTGAGGTGCCATCGATGATGAGGTCACCTGAATCGTACTGGTCGAGCCCTCCAACGATATTGAGCATCGTCGTCTTGCCTGAGCCCGACGGTCCCAGAACGGCGACGAACTCGTTCTCACGAAACGCAATGGAGACGCCGTCGAGCGCCTTTTGCGTGAATGACGCGGTCGTGTAGGATTTGCGTATGTTAGTTAGTTGCAGCACAACGACTCCCTCTCGAATATATCGGCCAGTTTTCCGGTAATCCGGACGTATTCTTTTGCATCTTCTTCGCCTAAAAGCGTGAGCATCTTTGTGGCGAGTTCGGTTATCGTTCGCAAATGTTCCTCGGCGGCCTTTGCGCCTGCCGGTGTCAGTGTGACGAGCACCTTGCGCCTGTCGTTCACATCGATTTCGCGCGTAATCAGCCCTTTTTTCTCGATGCTGTTGAGGGTTTGCGCAATACGTGCCGAGCTCACATTCATGACGTCACCGATTTGGCCCGGTGTTACGGCACCGCCATAGTGAGCAATGCAATGCAAGACAAATGCCTCTCCTCGCAAAGAATCGTCGAGATCTTTTTGCGGTTTCGCGCTATGCAGGCTATGCATTTTTTCCAACAATTCCGTCGCTAAAGCAGAATAATCCACAAGAAGACCCTTCTCACCATAATACTAAGAATATTAGATTATAATTATATTAGCGATGTGTCAAGCGAGGGGTGGAGCTGAGCCGCATAGAGACCACTGCTACTTCATCAGCAGCTCGATGGCCTTGTTTAACTCGTCGAGCGATGCGGTATCGCCGGTCTCCACGGCATCGACCACACAGTGTTCGAGGTGGTCTTTCAGGATTATCTCGCACGTCTTACCGAGCGCCGAGCGCACGGCAGCGAGCTGAGCCAGTACCTCGGCACAGTCGCGCCCCTCTGCCACCATATTGCGCACGGCAGTGAGGTGACCTGATGCACGTGCGAGCCGGTTCAGGACGGCCTTCGTCTGCGTGTGGCTATGCGTATGTCCGTGGCTGTGTCCCAATTCGGTACTCTCCTCCCCAAGCTCTCGTGGGCATCTATTCTATCAGATGTGTGCTACACTGATACCTTCCTTCGGGAGCCACCTGCGGGTGGCTGAGAGGCGGCTTAGGTCCGCGACCGCGACGACCGTGCTGGTAATGCAGCACGAGCAGAGGAGGCACTATGCGTGACGATCGTATTCGTATTCTGGCAGAGATGGGTCTGTGTATCGCGTTGTTTGCGATATTGCAGTACTTTAGCATCCAGCTCCCGATAAATCTGTTCGGGGGATCGGTTCATCTGGCGATGGTACCGATTGTGGTACTGGCGCTTCTGCGTGGCCCCTGGGTTGGGCTGGCCGTCGGCGCGCTATGCGGCTGCGTCGACCTCATGATTGATCCCTACATCTCCCATCCGGTGCAGGCGGTTCTTGACTATCCGGTCGCCTACGCAATGGTTGGTTCGGCGGGCTTTTTGGCACCGTTGTTCCGGCGTTTTATGGATGCGAGAAAGACCGGCGTTGCTCTTGCGGTGGCCGGTGTCGCCGCACTCCTCGGAGGATTTCTGCGGTTTGTGGTGCATTTTATAAGCGGCATTATCTTTTTTGGCTCGTTTGCACCCGAGGGCCAGAATGTATGGGTGTACTCGATTCTCTATAATGCGAGCTATTTGCTGCCGTCGTTGGTAGCAACGATTGCAGTCGTGCTCGTGGTAACCCCGGTACTATACTCTACGATCTACAAGGAGCGTGGCGCATAAACGCTCATCTTATCGGTCCGCTTATGGCGGGGGAGATCGTTCCTTCGCCTGAGGCGACGTTAACCATCGCCGTTGATGCAGGACTTGACCGGCTGCTCGAACAGGGGCTTTCTCCCGATATCGTCGTTGGTGACTTCGATAGTGTGGGCGGGCAAGGACGCGCCTACCTTGAGGCTGTCGACCCTTGTCCTGAGGCGTATCGTGTCGAGGCCGAGAAGGACTTCAGCGATCTCGACATGGCGCTCAGAGTGTGCGCTGAAAAGGGAATCGGTGCGGTCACGCTCTCAGGATTTGTTGGCGGTAGGATTGACCATCAGTTGGCCGTCTTTGGTGTATGCGCACGATACGCCCCCCAGCTGTCGATTGCGCTCGAAGACGGCCAACTGATGGTCACCTTTCTTGCGGCCGGCCAGTCGTGTGCGGTTTCACAAGGACGCACGTTCAGTGTGTTTGCGCTTGAGGATGATGCACGTGTGTCCATCGTAGGGGCGCAGTATCCGCTTACCGAACACCGGCTCACGCCGCTTTCAGACTACGGCCTCTCCAACTATGCTGCGGAGGAAAGTGTCGTCAGCGTCTTGCACGGGGTGGTCGCGGTCATCGTACCGAGTTAGGCTCTCACCAGCCCTTTTCTGCGCGCCAGCGCCTGGGGGGGGGGGGGAATTTTGGGGTTTTTGTTTGCGGAGGGGGGGGGGGGGGCGTTACTAGGGGGATGTGTAACT
>WRKU01000018.1 GCA_009777935.1 Coriobacteriia bacterium | reverse complement strand
GACCAAGGAACGATAACCCCCCCCTGCGGGGGGGGGGGGTCTCCACTTTCTGAGGTAGAGTCGCCCTCTACTGATGCCACTACCGGCAGCGCCACTGGCACTGATGCACCACGCAGTCGTAAGCGTCAAAACACCACCATAGCTATCATAATCGCACTCCTCTTGCTCCTGCTGGGAGCCTTTGCGTGGGGTACGATGCAGCGTGCCATCAACCAGTTTGCCAGTCTAAACACACCACGAGCCGTACTTCACGATGAATTCAGACGAATCGATGCAGCCGAGTGGCAAAAGAGGGTATGGGTACAAAACTCAGGTAACTCACCTTTCATAGCACGCATCTCAGCATCTGAGTTTATGCAGTGGATAGAAGCTGAAGACTGGAGTCGCGGCAGAAACATCATAGAAGGCATTCCTTTTGCTGACCCCATTCCGGCAGCTATCGAGACGACGCTTACTCCCACGCTTGATGCAGACACGTGGGGAGTCGATGGCACCCTCATTGATACACAAACAGCTTGGTTTAACGTCACAGCAGACATGTGGTCTATCAGAGGCCTCACCGACCCCACAAGCCTCGCCCAAGCAGCGCCTGCGCGCGGACACGCAGCAGATGGTACTCCTTTCAGCCAGTACTGGGAGTGGGACTCAGATCACCTGACCTACAGTGAGTGGACAGCACTGCCTCTCTCACAGCGCTCAAACAAGTGGGTGCTCGCTGATGACGGCTTTTTCTACTACACCTCTGTCATCAGGCCAGAGACTAACACGTTCCCTTTGATGACCGGTGTGAGCGCCGCTTCAGGCTTTGATCCACTCAAGCATGCCTTCTACTACGCTATCGACATCCAGATGGAAGTGGTTACCCAAGATGATGTGAGTGCCATGAAAGACGGCCTCGTACCTAGCAGTGGCACCGACGGTGTACCCCTTCGTGCTGCATCAACGCAGGGTAAGGCCATTCTTGATGCTATCAACTGGACCGCACCCATTATCGCGGGCCTTACCATCAACGGCATCGAAGATTCCTCAACAACAGTCTGGCGCGGTGAAGAGGTCACCCTCGAAGTAGACGCTGGTGGCGACCCTGACCTCACCTACCTGTGGCAGACCACCAACTCACCCTGGAACGACGCTCCCGGTACTAACGACACCGACACCTATATGGTAGAAACGACCACGCCGGGTACCTATGAATTTCGTGTGCTCGTCTCTAACTCAGGCAATACACCCATCGAAAACGACGGACACACGACGGTATCAGATACGATTACCGTCATCATAAAGGCCGGCATCGGTGGCGATCCTATCGTGATAGGCTCGCCGCGTCGCGTCGTTATCGATGGCATACCGTTTTGGCGCATTGCGTCAAATGGTTACTACGACCTAATCGTGACCCAATATGTCTACGGTACTAATCCTGCCGTGGACTTTACCGGCAGTGGACCTGGCTTTAACGCATCGGGCAATGGCAACTACTGGCTTTCTAACAGTGCCTCAGGATCGAGTCCCTCTAATGTGTCAAACCTGCAGACTTCGATGGACACGTGGTGGAACGCACTGACCCCTGCCACGCACCCAAACCTTAACGCATGGGCGGTGCAAGCTGACTTTGGGAACGGGAGTGGTGTCATTACGGGTGCGGTCGATACACGCAACTTCGGTGTGGAGACAGGGCTTACCACGAGCAATGCCGGAAGTATCGCAAACGTGAACTTCACGATCTTCCCGCAGGCACAATCGCGTCCTTCAAACCCGGTACGCGATGCAGCAGCAACGACGACGTCAACGACGGCTGGCCAAGGAATCGTCACCTTTGCCCTTTCCGGCACCGAGATAGTGCGCTATTTCCCCAATACTGCCACGGGAGGCAGTGGCGCTGCAACAACCACAACTGACTCCACGTTGGGTCGTGTAGGTCGCGGAGCCGGAGCCAATCACGCTGGCACCACGACAGCTCGTGCTTGGTGGACGCGCTCGCGTGGTAACAATGCTACTACGGCGGGTGGCGTGGGCACCGTTGGTGATGTGTACGGTTCATGGGGTAGCGTGGGCGGCGATGGCACGTGGGACGCTCCCACTGGCAATTCGGTTACCAATACCGGTCTCGGCCTTCTACTCTCCCTCCACATCTTCACAAGGCTTTTTCTGTCATCTGTCCGACAACTACCCATGCCACTCTTGTGCACAAACACAACAGCGTCGTGCCAACTTTTGACAAAAATGGCCAAACGCTTGCGCATCACCCCTGCCTCATGCACGATAGAGCCCCCGATGTTTTGTGTGCAGCGGCGGAGAAGAGAGGCGCAGATGCGATGACCCAGAAAAACGATATTATCAAGGTAGAAGGTATTCCAATCGCCGTTGTGAAGCACGGCGAGGAAGACTATATATCACTCACCGATATAGCTCGTCGAAAAAATCCACGCGAACCAAAGGACGTGGTTAAAAACTGGATGCGCGTGCGGAGCACTATAGATTTTCTCACGTTATGGGAACAGGTAAACAACCCTCGCTTTGAAGGGGTCGAAATCGACCCCTTAAGGCTTGAGGCGGGTACCAACGCCTTCACACTTAGCCCTTCTCGGTGGATTACGCTCACGAATGCCGTCGGACTTATTTCTCGGCGCGGTGCTAATGGAGGAACATTTGCTCATATCGATATTGCGCTGGAGTTTGCCGCTTGGGTCAATACAGAGTTTAAGCTGTACTTTATCACAGAGTTCAGAAGACTCAAAACCCAAGAGCAACAGCAGCTTTCATCTGAGTGGAACCTTCAGCGTATGCTCGCCAAGATTAACTATCGTATTCATACCGATGCCATCAAAGAGCACATAATCCCGGCCGAGGTCACCAAAGAACAGGCAAACCGCACCTATGCGAGCGAAGCCGACATACTCAACGTAGCGCTTTTTGGGCAAACGGCAGCGCAGTGGCGTACGGCAAATCCAAATGCGGGCAAGCGCACCAACATGCGCGATGAAGCGACACTTCATCAGCTCATCGTGCTTTCAAACATGGAGGGCATCAACGCACACCTTATCGAGCAAGGGCTCCCACAAAAAGAACGCCTCGTACAGCTCAACCGGATTGCCATCACGCAATCGCGCTCCCTTGCAGCAAGCGAACACATCGAGGCGCTTGCTACAGGGTGAGGTTTTTTGCGAGTTCACGTGTGTGAAGACAAGGAAGATGATTCATGAGCATGCTCATGATACACTAGACGCACTATGAGTAATCTCATCGATGATCTAGAAAAACTGCGCGATGAGGCGCGTACGGCCCTTGCCGATGTCATCGACCTCGAACAGCTCGACGTACTGCGTGTGCGCTACCTCGGCAAGAAGGGTGACCTGACTGCGATTTTGCGCGGGCTCGGTGAGCTCGACGCGTCCGAGCGTCCGTTGGTGGGCGCACGCTCAAACGAGGTGCGTGCTGCGCTTGAAGCGTGGATTGCTGAACGCCGAGAGGCTCTCGCTGCCCATGCGCTTGAAGAGCGTATCGGTGCCGAGAAGCTCGACATCACGTTGCCCGGTCGTGCGCATCCGATTGGTTCACAACATCTTATCAGCCGTATTCGTGACGAAATTATCGACGTGTTCATCGGGCTGGGCTATCAGATTGTCGAAGGCCCTGACGTTGAACTGGACTTTTACAACTTCGATGCACTCAATCACAGTGCGCAGCACCCGGCCCGCAGCGCGAGCGACACGTTTTACGTGCGCGACTACTCCGGCGATGAGCACGTCGGTCCCGAACCGAGTGCGGTGCTCATGCGCACACACACGAGCCCCGTGCAGGTGCGCACGATGCAGGAGCAAAAGCCGCCCATCTACATTCTGGCGCCGGGCAAGGTCTATCGGCGCGATGTCGCTGACCCCACGCATTTGCCGCAGTTTACCCAGATAGAGGGGCTCGTCGTTGACGAAGACATCACCTTTGCCGACCTCAAGGGTACGCTCGACCACTTCGTTCACGCTATCTTTGGGCCGGAGCGCCGTACGCGCTTTCGCCCGCACTTTTTCCCCTTCACCGAACCGAGCGCAGAGGTCGATGTCAGCTGCGGCATCTGTGATGCGAGCGGCTGCCGGTTCTGTGGCGGCACCGGCTGGGTCGAGATACTCGGCTGCGGCATGGTCGACCCTAACCTCTACCGCTACGTTGACGTTGATGCGGAACGCTACACCGGCTTTGCATTCGGCATGGGCGTCGAACGTATCGCGCTGCTGCGCTACGACATTCCCGACATTCGTATGTTGCTCGAGGGTGACATGCGGTTCCTGAGGCAGTTTTAGATGCGCGCCTCCTTAAACTGGCTACGTGAGCTGCTTGCGCTCGGCGCACTTGATGCGCTGTCGATCGACGAGCTCGTTTCGCGGCTCGATATGACCGGCACGGCCGTCGAGGCCGTCGAGCAGACCGGCGCACATCTTGCGGGCATCTACGTGGGCCAGATTACGAGCAAGGAACGCCATCCCGACAGCGACCATCTTTGGGTGACTCGCGTTGATATTGGCGCGGTCGGTGCCGAGAAGGGCGCCGATGAGGACGGCTTACTGCAGATAGTATGTGGGGCGCAGAACTTCGAGGCCGGCGATAAGGTGCCGGTTGCGACCGTCGGTACGGTGCTCGTGCGTCCTGGCTCCGGCGATGGTTCTGGCTCTGGCGACAGTGATGGCAGTGCGCAGGAGTTCGTCATCAAAAAGGCGAAGCTGCGCGGCGTCGAGAGCCGTGGTATGAACTGTAGCGCACGTGAGCTCGGGGTAGGGGATGACGCCGACGGGCTGATGGTGCTGCCGGCCGATGCGCCTATCGGTGCCGAGTTTGCCGCTTGGCTTGGCGCGAGCGACACCATACTCGACCTGGAGATTACGCCGAATCGTCCCGACTGCCTGAGCATGATAGGGGTGGCTCGTGAAGTTGCGGCCGTGCTCGATGTTGAGGTGGCCGATGGTCTTGTGCCCGCAGCCGAGCTGCTTGAAGAGGGCGAATCTATCGACACGCTCGCCACCGTCGAAGTCGAGGAGCCTACGCTCTGTCCACGCTATACCGCCCGCGTTATTCGTGGCGTGAAGGTCGGGCCGTCGCCGACGTGGCTCGCCGAGCGCGTGATTGCAGCCGGTACGCGCAGCATCAACAACATCGTCGACGTGACAAACTTTATCATGTACGAGCTGGGACAACCGCTTCACGCGTTCGATCTGAATCGCATTGCAAAGGAGAAGGACGGACGCGCGCAGGTAATAGTGCGCCGTGCTGGTGCTGGCGAGAAGATTACGACACTCGATGACGTCGAGCGGGTTCTTGATACCGAAAACTTATTGATTGCCGATTCAAGTGGGCCGATTACGCTTGCGGGCGTGATGGGTGCAGAGTCTACGGAGGTTTCCGACGACACCGTCGATATCTTCCTCGAGGCCGCCGTCTTTGACGCGGCAACGACGAGCCGCACGAGCCGCAAACTGGCACTCATCAGCGAGAGCTCGCTGCGCTTCGAGCGTGGCGTTGACGTCGCCACTACGCTGCAGGCACTCGAGAGGGCCGCGGCTTTGATTGCCGAGGTCGCCGGCGGTACGGTCGCGCCGGGCGTTATCGACGTCTCCGTCGCGCCGGCCGAACGTCTCGTGCTGCCGCTACGCCACAATCTGATGACGCGCGTTATCGGCGAGGATATTCCGCTTGAGACCGCTGCGCTGTTACTCGAACGTCTCGGCTTCAAGGTCGAGCGTGGTGCCGATGGTGCCGACGATGCCTTGCGCGTCACGGTACCGACCTTCCGTCCCGATATCGAGCGCGAAATCGACCTCGTTGAGGAGGTGCTGCGTCTTTGGGGCATGGATAACGTGACGGCAACGCTACCGGCAGGGCGCGAGCGTGTCGGTGCACTGACCTCTGAGCAACGCGCACGGTATGCCATCGACCGGACACTTCGTGCCTCCGGCCTCAACGAAACGATGACTTTACCGTTTGGTGATGTTGCCGACCTCGAAAAACTTGACCATCCGCTCAGCCACGCACGGGCGGGCAGCGACGGAAGCGATGCCTCGGACACGCAGGATTCGCTTCTCGTCGAGCTCCTCAACCCCATGTCGAGCGAACAGGCGACGTTGCGCGTGACGATGCTGCCGGGGCTGCTCCGGAGCGTGTCGCTCAATAAACGGCGTGGGGTAGCGAATGTGCATCTTTATGAGCTCGGCAAGGTCTTCACGACTGCTGCCGGACGCAAACAGCCGGACGAGCGCGAGATGGCCGCGGCGGTGCTGAGCGGCTCGTGGAACCAGCTTGGCTGGAACGCTCCTGCGGTGCCGCTCGACTTTTACGACGCAAAGGGCATCATTGAAGCGCTTGTGCGCGAGCTTGGTGTCGATCGTTTCCGTATGACCGAGCCAGCCGACGGTGCGCTGCCGTGGCTTCAGCCTGGCAAGGGTGCCGTGCTTCTGCTGGGCAAGGAGACCGTCGGCTGGCTCGGCGAGATTCACCCGCTTGTGGCGCAGGAGTTCGACATCGATGATGTGGTCGTTGCTTTCGAGTTCGATCTTGCGAAGTTTATTGCGGCAGCAAAGCCTAACCGCGATGTTGTGGCGCCGCCGCGCTATCCCGGTATCGAGGTCGATATCGCGCTCGTCGTCGACGAGGACGTAACGAATGCCGAGATTGAGCAGCGTATCTACGCGCTCGGCAAGAAAACCCCGCTAAAAAGCGTCCGGTTGTTTGACGTGTACCGGGGTCAGGTGTCAGAGCAAAGGAAGAGGCCGGGGAGGCCAAAGGGTGGGTCCACTGCCAGCATCCCTGAGGGCAAGAAGTCGATGGCGTATCGCTTAGTGTACCGCGCCGATGACCGCACCCTAACGGCTGAAGAGGTCGACAAGGCCCACGATAAGCTGCTCACAAAACTCAAACAAACCCTCGGCGCCGAGTTGAGAGGGTAGAAGACATCTCTACTCCGTCCCTTTGAGCGTGCTATAGAGCCCGGCGAAGCCGCCGAAGAGCAGCGCGGTTATCGGGAACACGACCCACGCAATGCTCCACCCGTCAAAGAGGAAGCCCCACACCAAAAACACGCACACGACCAGCGGCCACACGAAGGCAGCTACGGCACCGATGACACGGTCGGCCTCGCGTTTTTCCGAGGTATAATCGCCGATGCGCAGCAGCCGCTGGTACGCGCCGTTCGTCATGCCTGCGCGGATAAAGAGAAATACGGCAGCGGCAATCAAAAGCAGCAGGAAAGATACCGCATACGAAGCATATACGGCTGGGATAATGAAAAGCCCCGCCACGCCAAGTAAAATCAGCCCCACGCCGATGCTAATGCCTAATGCCATCGTGGACCGATAGGTGTCATGCCGGTGCGTCAATTCGCGTTCGAGGTCGGGCGCAAGATTGAATTCGCCCTGCTCAAGCCGCCGGTATCGACTTATCATGGCTCCGGCATAGATGAACAGCCCCACCGCAACGGCGACGAGCAGGAGCAGGAACGCCATGGCAGCGGAGCTTACCCGAGATATGTTTACGGCAATCGGTATACCCAAGACAGGGATACGCTGGAGCGAGACGGCCGCCCCGTGAGTACCCACCAAGGTTGCTACACCGAAGAGTATCAATGCGACGCCCGAGCCGATAAGAAGCGATGCCCTTGAGAAAGCAGCGAGAAAACCGTCGACCTCTTCACGTGAGAGCATCGGCCGCTGAGAATCACCATCATCGCCGTCGGCAAAAGGCATATCGATGCCAAGTTCTACGAGCAGTTCCTCGATGTTGCCAAACTCGCCGATGACTCGCGCGGTTGCTTCGTGTTCGCTCGCCCCTTGGGCGTACAGGTCGCCGTACTTCGCCTCCATGTCGGCCAGAAGCTCGTTTTTGATGCGCAACACCTCCGGCGTTTGCGGCAACGACTTAAACACGTTCTCAAGGTACGTTGTGATAGTTTCCATCGGCTTACTCCTTTACGAATCGGTTAATTACATCCATGGTGACGGCCCACTCGGCACATTTTTTGCGGTAATGAGCTCTTCCTTCCGGGGTAATGCGATAGTAGGTGCGCGGCCGCCCGTGTGTCTTGTCGCCCTGATACGATTGGATGAATCCGTTGCGCTCTAAACGATTGAACGCTGAGTAGAGCGTCGTCTCTTTGATGACATACTGCTCTTCGCTCATCTCTCGAATGCTTTTCGAGATCTCATAGCCATAGGAGTCCTTGTCGAGCAACAGACTGAGGATTATTGTATCGTTGTAACCACGAATGACATCACTACTTATCACATCGCACCTCCTTCCAAACGCTCGGTATTCGCATATGTTTGTATAGGCGAAACACCATGCTACGACTGTCGTAGTAATCATAGTACCCAAATTACTACGATAAGTAAAGTAATTTTGAGAAAAAGTTGAGAGTGTGCGAGCGTGTATTCGGAGTGAGCGCGAGCCGGGAAGTGCATGGCGGCGATTATACACCTGCTATACTGGCATTATGCCCGGCATACTCCGCGACATACTCGCTGCTTCGCAACGCGTCGCCTTTTTCGGTGGGGCAGGGGTGTCGACGGCGAGCGGCATCCCCGACTATCGCAGCAAGGGTGGCCTTTACGCACAGCAAAATCAGCGCACGCCTGAGGAGATGCTCTCGCGTACTTTTTTCAACGAGCACACGCAGGAGTTCTATGACTTCTATCGCACGAACCTCCTACACCTTGATGCCGAGCCAAACGATGCGCACTATGCGCTCGCTGAGCTTGAAAAACAGGGAAAACTCACGGCTGTCATCACGCAAAACGTCGACGGGCTGCACCAGAAAGCGGGCAGCGTCAAGGTGTGCGAGCTACACGGAAGCGTGTGGCGCAACTTCTGTATGAGCTGCAACGCACCGTATGACGTGCGCGATATCGCCAAGGCTAAGGACATCCCGCGCTGCGACTGTGGTGGTATCGTCAAGCCCGACGTGGTGCTCTACGAGGAGCCGCTCGATGAACGCACGATGAGTGATGCCGTCGCTGCTATCGCTGCGGCCGATACTCTTATCGTAGGCGGCACGTCGCTTGCGGTCTACCCTGCAGCGGGCATGGTGCGCTACTTTACCGGCGACCACCTCGTACTCATCAACCAGACGCCTACCCCCTACGACGAGCACGCCGACTTAATCGTACGCGACCCTATTGACAAGGTACTCCGCGAGGCTGTGGGCTAGCTTACCACCAAACGACTCCCTCGTGACCTCCAAGCGGTTCACGAAACTCCATCCAGAGCGTCCAAAAGTCAACGAAGTTGTTATTTTTGTCAAGAAACCCGATATAAAACTCGATTGTTTCACCAGGTTCGACGGTTAATGGAGTGCGATCAGAGCCATCGGTGAGGGCATACTTGTGGTACGGGATAGGGCGGTTGTCATCGTCGCGTGCATGCCATACGCCCATGCGAAATGGTACATTTGATTTATTGGCAATGGTGATAGTTGCCGTGGTCATAAGGTCGTGTTTGTGTCCGGTCTCCCCAAAACTCATTGAAAATGTTACCCCATCAAGTGTGACGCTTTCGCCAATTTCAAGAAAGACCAGTTCGGGCCGGCAGTTCGGACAAATGTGGTCTGGATCGTAGTCGGGATCTAAAATATTGAGGTCGATAATCTGCTTGGTGATGTCGTCGGAAAATCTGCTGAAAAACACTCCACCAAAGACTAAGCCGAGCGATGTCAGGCCACAACACAGAAACAGAATCACCGCGATAATCACAACAGCAAAAATTTTTCCGTTGTTAGTCTGCAACATACCAGCTTGCGATATATTTGGCGTCTCTGGTACCGTCTCAGCTATATCGTTTGCAGAGTCCTCGACTGCCTTCTCTGATATATTCTCAACCTCGTTGTGCTCAGCATTCACAACTTCATTTTCTTCGTTCATATTGCCCCCTGTTTTGATGTCCGCATCCCTATTATACCTTCAACACTTTTATTCGGTGCGCCTCGTTATATAATAGAACGGTGCTATAGTTGAGGGCGGCAGCAAGAGCAGCAAGAAACGGAAGACGTATGGGCGATGATGACGAGGAGGGGAGCCGACGATGAACACGACTAACGCATCGTTATTTGTGGCATTCGGTGGTCTGATCGTCGCCTTTGCCGGTATGCTGTATCGAGAATACAACCTACGCACGCGGCTCATCAAGGACCTTGACATCTACCTCAAGGCACGCGAGATGCGCCCCGACGGACAGTTTCCCGGTCGCGCCAAAATCGAGGATCTCATCTTCGCCGACCTCGACAAACTCACGCGCGATCCACTCGACAACGAAACGATAGACAACGCGAACAAGCTTCTTAACATCGTCGCATTCGGGGGGCTTGCGGCGTTTATAGCGCTCGTGATTATGATAATGGTTCTCAATATCGGCAGCGCCGAGTGGATTCCGGTCGATGCGTGGATACCGGAGTTCGTGCTGAATGTGTTGACGATGCTGTACTATCCGCTCCTCTTTGTGGTCTCGGTTGCGCTCGCGTTCCGCTTTCTCCTGTGGGCGATGCAGAGCCTGAGCGACGGGCGTCTACGCGAGCTCATTCAGCGATTCGCCCCCAAGTGACCGAGCAACGCCAAGAACCGAGCTACAACACATATGGTGCGTCCGGCATATACTAACCCAGAGGCTACGCTTGCATTTAATCTCAACTCACCCGAGGTGCGCGAGCTGATAAAGCTCGATGATGATATGCACACGCTCATTGAGGCAGTGGGCGAGGTTGAAGTCGATATCGAGGGCGACGGGTTCGTCTCGCTTGCGCGTGCAATCTGCGACCAACAGATATCGATACACGCAGCACGCGCCATCTGGGGGCGTCTCGAGCAGCTGTGCGCGAAGGCCGGTGCGTCGGCGAGCGCTACGCAAACCTCGACGCGCAGCCCCGTCACGTCGGCCGCGATTCTCGCACACGATATCGAACAGCTGCGCAGCGTTGGACTTTCACGCTCAAAGGCAGCGTATCTGATTGACCTTGCTCAGCACGTTGACGACGAGCGTATCGTGTTTGGGGAGCTTGCTACGCACGACGATGAGACCATTATCGCCGAACTCATCCGCATCAAAGGCGTGGGGCGGTGGACGGCACAGATGCACCTTATCTTTTCGCTCGGTCGCCTTGATGTGTTTGCGCCGGCAGACGGGGGGCTGCGCCGCAGCGTCTGTGCGCTTAAAGGGCTGCCCTCAGATGTGCCGCCCGCCATGATTGAGGCAATCGCCGAAGACTGGGCACCTTACAGAACCGTCGCTTCTCTCTACTTATGGCGCGGCCTCGGCCAGGGTGTCATCCAGTCGCTATAAGCGGCACGCCTCTACTACAACTCATACTCATAGATTAACGTATTGGCCTCGTGCGTTGCGCCAAAAACATCCAAAGCCGTCGGGAACTCAACGGCGCGCTTCCAGCCGAGGCTCTCGTAAAACCGATAGTTCAGCGTATCGTCGGTGTCGACGCACAAGAAGGTACTTCCCTGCGCCTTGCACCAGGCGAGTGCCTGCTCCATCAGCGCACGGCCAATGCCGCGGCCGTGGTAGGTGGGCTCCAAAATCAGCAATGCGACACGTCCATCGTATTCGCTGGCACGGGGAGCTTTCGCCCAGCCTTCGACAAACATCCGGCGCACATCGGCATCGAACTGGCGTAGATAGACCGAAGTCTCGGTACCGAGCGCATCCCCTCGCTCAAGCGCCTTAGCGATAGCGATTTCGTGCCAGCCCTGTACACGCCGCGACGGTGGCTCCGGCCCACAGTATGCGATGACGCCGACGACCTCGCCGGACTCCTCATCTATGACAACTGTTCCGTGCGACGCACCTTTCAGACACAGGTGGATATCGACGATGGCGGCCAGCTCCTGAATCTCGCGTGTTGTTAGCTCGGGCAGATCGAGCCACTGCGCACGCCCCAACTCGACGATAGCCGGCCAGTCGGCCTCAGTCATATCACGATATGAGACGTTCATATCGGATACGTTCATATCGGATGACGAAATATCATGGTAAGCACAAAGTCGACGAACATCGTAGCTGCGAACCCCCAGACGACGATGGGCAGCATCCGACTCTTGACCCGGTCAAAGAGCCTTCTCACGAGCGGATCAATCAGATAGAACAACAGGAGCGCCATCGTGCCGAAAGCGAGCACCGAGTACAGACATACGTATCCTTGAATGTTGAGCGGAAGGCCAGTATAGTCCCACCATCGCTCGTGCCAAATCGCCATCAGTGCCGCACCGGTCGCGTATTCGAGTACGCCGGCAACCAGCATCGCGCCAAAAAATACGATAAAGGGATTGCGTCGCCATCGCCCCAGCAATACGAGCAACGACACGGCACCGGTGCCATATATTGGCAGCCATGGGCCGTAAAGAAAACCGCGGTTGGTGAGGGTATTGAAGGTAATTAGGACGTCAATCACCTCGTATATCCAGCCCAACATGCACGCCGCGATAAAGACAAACGCAAGATAGGTGAGGTAGCGCATACCCGAAAACTCGATGTCGGCATCGAGATATCGACGGAGCATGTCTCCCAGACGATGTACAAATCTCATGTTACGTGAGCCCATCTTGGAAGCGAACACGATAGTGCGTCCCGTCGCAGAACGGCTTGTTAGCCGATTCACCGCAGCGACAGAGTGTCTGTCGATTGCGCACCTCGTAGGCCTGTCCGTGTTCGTCGACGATTTCGATGCCACCGCGCACCCACAGTGCCGAGCTCATACCGTTGATAGGGTCCTCGAGTACCATAATTGACGGCTCGTACTCGTACTCAAGAACGCCATCGTTATCGCGGACACCACCCTCATTACCAACCCTATCTTCGCCGTCAATTTCACGCATGACGAGCCGTCCCGATGGGCAGAGACACGACTCCTCGATAGCGGTTGTGCGACACGTTTCATCGGTGCTCGTCTCGGTGTACTTCCACGCGCCGAGCCCGCGGTCACAGAAACGTGCGCCCATGCAGAACGCCGTTGCATCGAGCAGCACGATACCCTCGCCTTCGATCGCGCGCGCTTGCTCGGCGTGAGGAGCGTGCGAAGCGGTCGTTGCACCGGAAAATCCGTGCTTCATATGGGCACCGTCACAAAACGGCTTATTCTCCGAGTGTCCGCAGCGACACAGCACATAGGTCTCAGGCGTCTCAATGGTGCGGATTGTGCGAAACGAAACCGAGTCGCCGTCCTCGTTGGTCACAATCTCGCCGAGCAGCAACGGAACGCCTCCCGAGACAAGATATGGTCCCTCTTTTTGGATAGTGATACGCATAGGAGCCCCCTTTTCAACACGCCTATTATACCATCTGTGCTATGATGAAAAGTTCACAGGTAAAGGAGGCAACGATGGCAGCCAAAACAGAGTTTTATAGATGTGATATTTGCGGGAATATTGTGCTTAAAGTTGAGGATGGCGGCGGCTTGCTCGTCTGCTGTGGGCAGGCTATGGAACTTCTCGTGGCCAACACCGTCGATGCGTCGGTCGAAAAGCATGTACCGGCGGTAACCGTTGACGGCGACGTTATGACGATCAAGATTGGGAGCGACCCGCACCCGATGACCGAGGCACACTACATCGAGTTCATCTACCTCGCAACGGCCGAGGGCGGTGGCGTGCTTCGCAAGTTACAGCCGGGTGAGGAGCCCGAGGCCACGTTCGACGTTGGCAGGCTTGAGCCGGTCGCTGCGTACGAATACTGTAACCTGCACGGCCTCTGGGTGAGCGAGCTCTCGTGAGCGAGCAACCAATCTCGACGACGCGCGCCTCATATCTCACGCAGCTGGCATTGCTCGCTGCGCTCGTCGTCGTGATGACGGTCACGTCGCTCGGTTATCTGCCGATTGGCCCGCTTGCGATAACGCTCATGATGGTGCCTGTGGCGCTTGGCGCTATCAAGCTCGGTCCGCTTGCAGGGGGTGTCCTCGGCACGGTCTTTGGGTTGACGAGCTTTACGCGCAGCCTCTTCATACCGGGACTCATTAACTCGCTTATTGGTATCGACCCTGTTGCAGCGTTTGCGTTGTGTGTGGTGCCGCGTTTGGCGATGGGCGTGTGTGTGGGCTACATCTATCGTGTACTCAAGGACAGCGAATGGGCACAGAAACTCGCACTACCGGCCTCGTTTTTCAGCTCGGCTGCGCTCAATACCGTCTTTTTTGTGACGGTGCTGATGGTACTGTTCGGACGTTCGGAGTTTATCGTGGCGATGCAGGATGGCTTGCCGGTACTCGAGTTCATCACGGCACTCGTTGCCATCAACGGATTTGCCGAGATGATCGCGGCGACGGTGCTCGGCACGACACTTGCACTCGTGCTCAAGCGCGCTAAATTGTTGTAAACGAACTTGCGCGGACGTGGCACAGAGCGTATACTAAAGAGTAGTTAATCAGGTACGTTTTTCTATGAAATGAGGGCACACATGAACGATAACCACGCCATGCGGGGGGGGGGGTCTCCACTTTCTGAGGTAGAGCCCTTTGCCACAAGCAATACGTCAAAGGATGTAGCTACCGTTGATGCAGCTATCGAAAGAGCCGTCGAGAAGGCTGCTGACAGGGCAGCTAGGGAGGCCTTGGCGCAAGCCGCAGCAAAAACTCCTGTTCAGCCAGCCCCTATCATCATCAATGACATCGGTCCTGATGCCGAGATTAAGAAAAGCCACAAGCGCCAAAACGCCCTTATCACCATCATCATCGCGCTCCTACTTTTGCTTTTAGGGGCCTTCGCGTGGGGCACGATACAGGGCGCCATCAATCAAGTCGCCAACAACACGCAAGCAGAAGCTTTGCTCGTCGACGAGTTCGCACGCAAAGATGATCGCAGCTGGGACAAGCTCGTACGCATCGACAACGTCGGCACGATGCCTTTTGTGGCGCGCATCTCAGCAGCCGAGTTCATGCAGTGGATCTCAGCACAGGACTGGAGCGCGGGTCAAAATATTGATCCGGCGATAACGACCTTTGCTCCCCTGATTCCTTCAGCTGAGGCCACGATGAGCGCGGCACTCGACGCACCGTTAGGCACGCTCATCGACACCCAGACGGTCTGGTTCGATGTAGCTCCTGACATGTGGTCCATCAGAGGGCTTACCAACGCCACGAGTCTTGCTCAGGCCGCCCCTACCAGAGGACACGTCGCCAACGGCATGCCCTTTACCGAATTCTGGCGCTGGACCCAGCCCCACATCATGAGCTATGCGCAGTGGGAGGTCGCAACACCAGCCGCTCGCGCGGGCCGGTGGGTGCTCGCTGACGATGGTTACTTCTACTACACGAGCGTCATCCCGGCAGGAGGCCGCAGCAATCCTTTGATGACTGCTCTGGTGGCAGCTCCCGGTTTTGACCCGGCAAGCGCAGCATTTTATTATGCCATCGACCTCCACATGGAGGTTGTAACCCGTGACGATGTCGATATCATGAAAGATGGCGGCACCACACGTGCTGGTAATGTCGACCTGCGCGCCGCAAGTGCCGAAGGCAAGGCGATACTTGACGCTATGACGTGGGGCGCTCCCTCTATCCTTGACCTTACCATCAATGGCGAATCGATCTCGGTGGTGGGCAATACGCTGACGGTGACCTCGGGCAGCGCTACTCCGACGCTTGCGATTCAGGCAAGTGCAACAGGGGCAGAACCCCTGACCTACCTCTGGCAACGCAAAGACGCGAGCAACGAGTGGGAAGCAGCACCGGGCCTTAACACGAGTGCTATTTACTACACCTCCACGAGCACGCTGGGTACGACAATCTATCGTGCACTTGCGTCAAATTCGGGCGCAGTACCTGAAGCGGGCGATGAATTTACGAGTATCTCTGATGAGATTGTCGTCGAAGTCGTCATCAATCCGGTGCCGACCCCGGTTATCCCGGCCGTGCCCGTCACCGATCTTGGCATACCACTCTTCAAGATTGCCGAGTATCACGACGGCACCTACGCTTACGAGCTGCTTATTACGCGCTTTCTCTACGGCAATGCCAACCCGCAGGCAGACTATGGGGCCGGCGTTGCTTTCAATCCAGCCGGCGAGGGCAACTTCTGGTTGACACAGAGCGATGGTACGACAAAATCCGGCATCATGACGGGGATGGACAACTGGTACAATGCGGTGGACGCGCCGGCACTTAAGGCGATAGCCGTAGAGGCCGACTTTACGGGAAGCAACACGGGAGCCTCCACCACGCGCATTTTTGGCGTCGAGAGCGTGACCGGTGCTGACGACGCCTACGAATATGTTATCGACCGCTTTAGCGGCTCGACGGCAACGATTGGTACATGGGTGTGGATAGGAGACCCTAACCTTGGCCTCAATATGACGTGGGTACGCAATCCCAATAACTGGAAGCAGGCGCTTTCGATGCCTTCCAACCGCACGGCTGCCTCAGCAAACTCGCAGCCTGGAGGCACCGGTATCGTCGCTTTCCCGCTGTCAGGCAAGGAGGTTTTCACCTACTTCCCCGATATTTATAATGGGGCACCGACCGCTCGCAATGAGACATCGGCTACCGTGTTGGGTCGTCGCGCTTTCCGGGTAGCGGCAAACCACACCGAGGGCACCGCGGTTCAGTGGCTTCTTCGTTCGCGAGGTGACGCGGCAAGCAATATTGGTATGATAGATACGGGCGGTGGGATGGACGGCTCATGGGGCGCTCTGGAGGGAACTAATGGCCTCTGGATGCCTAGCGCTTCCGGCTACCCTATCACGCTTGCACGCGGTCTGCGCCCCGCTCTCTGGGTGAGGCGCTAGCCCCGCCTTTGGAGGGTGTATCCTAAACTGGACTCAAAGTTAAGGTTTTTGGGTCCAGAAAGGATGCATAGTTATGGTTACAAGAAAGAAGTACGATCGAGACTTCAAGTTATC
>WRKU01000017.1 GCA_009777935.1 Coriobacteriia bacterium | reverse complement strand
TTGGCCTCCCAAGGGGGGTAACGCGGGGGGTAGTGGCATTGGTAGGGGGGGGCGTTACCTCAGAAAGGGGGGCCCCCCCCCCCCCGCAGGGTGTGGTTATCGTTCATGTGTGCCCTCATTTCGTGCTCGTGCGTCGCAAATGCTACGCAAAGATAACATGTTATGTCACATAAGTTGCCGTCTTTAGTATAGCACCTGCTCGGCAAAACACAAAATTTTACGACGCGAATTCGTCGAGGATAGTGTTGACGAGGCGCATGCGCACGTCGGACTGAGTGTCGTCAAGTGTGATGTCGGATGCGGTAGAGGCGGGTATGGGGGCGGCACGAGAAAAGAGGGCGCCGGCCTTGTCGGCAATCTCGGGGGGAAAGCCGCCACACGGCTCGTATACGTTCACGCCGATACCAACGATGAGGCATGCGTCGTGCTCCGGCGTAGCCGGGAGCCCCTGCGCAAGTATTCCGCACACTTTACGCCCGTCCACCAGCACGTCGTTCGGAAGCTTGATGGTTGGCTCGGCCCCTGGCACAATCACCTCAATAGCACGACACACTGCGCGCGCTGTCATGCGCGTCACCATCGTCTCATCGAGCACGACGTTGGCATCTGTTGCCGTCGGCTTGAGCAGTATGCCTACATAGATGCCGGTGCCCGGCGGCGAGAAAAAGGTGCGGCCGCGCTGGCCGATGCCGGCCGTCTGAGCCTCGGCAACGATAACGAGGCCCTCGGGCTCGTCGCGCCGCTGACGCAGCACATCGAACGTCGACGTCACCTCACCATATGTCTCTACTACGTACGGTATCGTGTCGCGCTGCACCGGCCGAACCTCTGCCTCGGTGCGTCGTCTACCAGTTGGCGACGAGACCGATGACGACCTCGGCGTCAAAGCCTTCGGCGACGTAGATCGAGTAGGCGAACTCCTCGTAATTCCACACGATAATGCCCTGATCGTCGAGCTGACTGATGGTGACCTCACCGACACCGTCAACGGTACGGGTTTCGGTGCTCTCCCACTGCTGAATCGCGCCGCTAATATCGGGAGATGCGCTTATCGTTTTGCGCAGCATCGCTTCGATACCCTGATAGTCAACGGTGACCTGATTGATGCTCTCCTGTACCGTTTGGATGAGGAGAATGGTTGCTCCCGCCGGAATTTCCATCGGGATGCCGGTAACCTCTTCCATCTCAGTTATCGAATCGTAGTCGACAATGGGATTCGCTAGCTCGGCCGTGCTTTCTTCCTCGATAGGAAGGGGTTCGGCACTCTGCCATACGAAAAAGCCTATGGTGGCGACGACAACGATAAGCGTCACGAGTGCGGCAATGTATGCCGTGTTCTTCTTGTTGCTGCTTGTTCCCGTAGTACTATCTGTCATAACGGTTCCTTTCCCTCATCATTATGCTACCATAACTGGCATCGCTGTTAACGATGGGGGTGTAGCCCAACGGCAGAGGCAGGGGACTTAAAATCCCCCCAGTCTGGGTTCGAATCCCAGCACCCCTACCACGAGCACATGAGAGCGCGTGTAAGTATGTCGCGCTGCGCAACGATTCGTGCTCACGGCCACAACAGGCCGCTGCGCGCAAATCGGCTTGCGCTCCTTCTTACACGCACTCTCATGCACTCGCCACTGTTTTGCGCGCGCGCTCATGTGCTCGTCTTCTGGGCTCGTTCCAGCAGGATGCCATAAAGCGCATCGTTATCGCTGACGGTAAGCTCATCGATGTCATAGTGAGCGAGTAGCTCTTCGAGAATGAGCGTGCCGGCGATGATGACCGGTGCGCGTTTTGGCTCAAGCCCAACGATTGTGGCACGCTCGGCGGTCGTCATCGAGACAAAACGTTCGCGTAGCGCAGCGATCTCGGTGCGCGCAAGCGTCGTGCCCTGCACGCGGTTGTGATCATATTCGTCGAGGCCAAGCTTAATCGCTGCGAGCGTCGTCGCGGTACCGGCGACCGCTATCATATGCGGCGCAGACGTGCGAACATTCTCGCACAGCACTCGCACGTCTGCACCCATTCTCACGCGGCGGTCGCCGAGGACGGCCTCGGTTTCGTCGTGTGTCACGTGCACAATACCGACCCCGTCACTCACCAGCGCGCGCATAATGTCAAGCACCTCGGCGCGCCCCTTTGGGTCGAGCTGGGACGTCGGCTCGTCGAAGAGCAGGTAGCGCGGTCGCATGGCGAGCGCGCCGGCAATGACGAGGCGCTGCTTCTGTCCACCCGAAAGCGTGTGTGGCTCGCGTTCCTCAAGACCGGTGAGCCCCACCTGTTCGAGCGCCTCGGCACACCGGCGCGCAATCTCCTCACGCGCAAGGCCGAGGTTTTCCGGCCCGAACGCGACCTCGTCGAGTACGCTCGTCGCAACGATCTGGTCGTCGGGACGCTGGCGCACGAAGCCAACGATGGCACGGACGTCGCGGGTTTGCTCAGCATGGAACGGGTCGAGGCCGTCGACGCAAACCGCGCCGCTCGTTATTGATGTAAGCGCCGTAATCGTTTTAAGCAGCGTTGATTTGCCACATCCGTTGGGCCCCGTAACGACGACGTGTTCGCCGGGCTTGCACGTGAACGAGAACTCACGCAGCACATGCCGCGAGCCGTATCCTGCCGATATAGCATTGAGCTCAATCATGAAAGGCTATTATAGCCGAGCAACACGAGAATGCGAGGGGGCAGCTGCAGCGTTTACCGCATGAATTCGTTATCGATAGGACTCCCGACGATGCTTAATCGTAAACAGGTAGATGGTGATGGTTCCGTGATCGATATCTGCAAGGAGGCGAAAATCACCCACGCGATAGCGCCAGAAGCCCTTTTTGTTACCTGTGAGTGCCTTGCCGCGTGCGTAAGGATTCTCGCAGCCCTTAAGGTTTTTGTCGATCCACCGGATGATTCGCTGAGAAATCGCGGGGTCAAGTTTGCGTAGTTGCTTTCTGGCTTCAGGTGAATACTTGACCTCCCACATCAGGCGAGTCCAAACTCACGCATGATTTCTTCATGAGGTATGAATGGCTGCGGATTGGCCTTATGCTCGGCGATAGCCGTTTCGAGGTCGCGCAAATCTTCCAGGTCCTCCATATATTCGAGAACGGTTCGCCTCACGAAATCTGAAAGGGTGCTGCGCTCCGAGCGCGCGAAATGCTGCATCATGTCTTTCTCCTCCTCTGACAAGCGAATTGTCATTGTCGTAGTCATGATTGGCCCCTTTCAATCATACCGCCTGTGTTACATTGTAACACAGAGGCGAAAAAAATAGCGATTTACCAGATGAATGGCGTATTTGAGTAGTAGTGATGGTGCCGATGATGAAAATAATGGCTTACACGACGTGAATCGTGCTGCTCTGTCTGGCGACGAACGTGCCAATCTCGTGTGCCGCGCCGCCCATGCGCTCCACGTACCGCGCAGCATCCTGTGGGGAGAGCGCGAGCAGCAGGCCGCCGCTCGTCTGCGGGTCGCAAAGGAGCGAGAGCCAGTGGGCTTGGTCGACGGTGGCAGCCTCAACGGAGGTGGTGGCCTCGGAGTCGCCGAACATCACAAACGCTTCGGCCTCGGCGATAAGGTCAGCGGTGCGCCCGGGACAAATACCTTCGGCAGCAAACTCAGCGGCGCCCGGCAGCAACGGAACAGCGTCGAGCTCGATGTGAGCGCCGACCTCGCTCGCTGTGCACATCTCGTGTAGATGGCCCACGAGTCCAAAGCCGGTTACATCGGTGCAGGCGTGCACATCGAGGTCGGCGGCGGCCTCGGCGGCAGCGCGGTTGAGCGTCGCCATCGATGCGACAGCCGCGCGTGTGCGCGTATCGGCGTCGTCGATAAGTCCGCGTTTAATCGCCGTACCGATGATGCCGGTACCCAGAGGCTTTGTCAGCACGATAACGTCGCCGATACGCGCACCGACGTTGCGCCAGATGCGCTCAGGGTGTGCTGTACCCATAACGCTGAGGCCGTACTTGGGCTCGGCGTCATCGATAGTGTGGCCACCGACGATAAGCGTGTCGGCTTCGGCGCATGCGTCGGCGCCGCCGCGCAACACCTCGCCAACGACCTCAGCCCCAAGGGAGCACGGGAACGCCAGCAGATTAAGTGCCGTCAACGGCGTGCCACCCATCGCATAGATATCAGAAAGCGCGTTGGCCGCCGTGATGCGTCCGAAATCATACGGGTCATCGACGATTGGCGTAAAGAAATCGAGGGTGAGCAAGACGGCCTGTTCGTCGTTCAGACGATAGACCGCTGCATCGTCGCTCGTCTCAAAGCCGAGCATGAGGTTGTCGGCGTGCGCCGCCCCGACGTCTGTCGACGCGAGACGCTCAAGGACTGCTTTGAGGTCGCCCGGACCCCACTTGGCAGCTCAACCCGCTTTAGATGAGAGTGACGTTAGTTTTACCACCGCGCACACCTCCTCACGGAAAATAGCGAGTGCTCTCGGGCGTTGGTTTAGTCTACGAGTTCTAAAATAACCACCGGAGCGTTATCACCTTTACGAGGACCAAGCTTCAAGATGCGCGTATAGCCTCCGCTCCGTCCCTCAAAGCGCTCGGCCTCGTTAAAGATCTTCGCAACGACCTCTTTATCGCCCAGTTGCGCAATAGCAAGACGGCGCGAATGCACATCGCCCTTCTTGGCCCACGTGATGATGCGGTCAACGAGCGGGCGCACCTCTTTGGCGCGCACCTCGGTTGTCTTGACGCGATTGTTGCGCAGCACGCCGACGGCAACACCGCGCAGAATCGCCTTGGTGTGTGCGCTGTTTGTGCCGAGCTTACGCCCCTTTTTCTTGTGCCTCATACCAGTCTCCTACTAGGATTTCAAGCCTAAGCCCATTTCAGCGAGCTTGTCCTTGACCTCTTCAATGGACTTCGCGCCGAAGTTACGTACGTTCATCAGATCGTTTTCGGTGCACTCGACGAGCTGGCCGACGGTGCCAACACCCTGCCTCATGAGGCAGTTGTAGGCGCGCACCGACAGATGCAGGTCACCGATAGGGGTGTCGAGTCGACCGGTGTCGGCCTCTTCGATTTCGACAAAGATTGACTCCTCGTCGAGAGGGTTAATCGTCTGCTCGACGAAGAGCTGCATGTGTTCGTTGATGATACGGCCGGCACGCGCGATGGCGTCGCTCGGCTCGCAGCTGCCGTTCGTCTCGAGCTCAAGCGTGAGCTTTTCGTAGTCGGTACGCTGGCCGACACGCGTGTTGTCGACGGTGTAGGTGCAGCGCACGACGGGCGAGAAGAGCGAGTCGACCGGAATGACCCCTGCCTCGGGATACGCGCCCTTGTTGCGCTCGGCGCTGACGTAGCCGCGACCGGTGCCGATACGAATCGTCATCGAGAGTTTGCCGTCCTTGTTGAGATTCGCAATGACTTGCTCGGGGTTGATGAGCTCAAACTCGCTCGGAATTTCGAGGTCAGCGCCGGTAACTACCCCTGCGCCCGAAGCGGCCAGAGTAGCGACGGCTTCACCATCGCCGATACCGGTGTCGGCAAAGACGAGGTCCTTGACGTTGAGCACGATATCGGTAACGTCCTCGCGTACGCCCTTGATCGTCGAAAACTCATGATGGACGCCATCGATAGCAATCGAGGTCGCCGCAGCCCCCTCAAGCGAGCTAATCAGCACCCGGCGCATGCAGTTGCCGAGCGTATAGCCGAATCCGCGATCAAGTGGCTCGACAACATAGCGCGCCGTACGCGCGTCTATTTCGTCCACCGTCACCGTCGGTTTCATAAACTCAGTCATGGTAAACTGCCTCCCTTAAAGGTAGTCTGTTCTGCGGATTATTTCGAGTAAAGCTCAACGATGAGCGACTCACGAATGCCGACATCGATTTGATCGCGCGACGGCAACGAAAGAACGCTGCCCTGCAGCTTATCGAGGTCGAGTTCGAGCCAGCTCGGCACGGTATGTCGTTCGTTGCTCAAGATAGCGCCTTTGATGACGAGCAAGTCTTTGGCCTTTACGGTCACGCTCACCAGATCGCCGGGACGTACGCGATACGACGGGATGTCAACACGCGTGCCGTTGACGTTAATGTGTCCGTGACGTACCAGCTGGCGCGCTTCGTCGCGTGACACGCCGAAGCCGAGACGATAGACGACATTGTCCAGACGCGTCTCGAGCAAGCGCAGAAGGTTTTCGCCGGTAACACCGGTCTGACGCGTCGCAAGTTCGTAGTAGCCACGGAACTGCTTCTCGAGCATGCCGTACATGCGCTTTGTTTTCTGCTTCTCGCGCAGCTGCGTGCGGTATTCAGACTCTTTCGGACGACGCCGTGGTGGCATGCCGGGAGGGTTCGGGGCGCGCTTTTCGATAGCGCACTTGTCGGTGTAGCACCGATTGCCCTTCATGAAGAGCTTCTCGCCCTCGCGGCGGCACAGACGACAGTCCGGACCAGTATATCGTGCCATAGTTGTGTTCCTTTACTTTCTCGACGACCGTTGGCTAGACGCGACGGCGCTTGCGCGGCCGGCACCCGTTGTGTGGAATCGGCGTAACGTCACGAATCGAAGCGATCTCAAGGCCGGTAGCCTGCAACGTGCGAATCGCGGTCTCACGTCCGGAGCCGGGCCCCTTAGCGAAAACGGCGACCTTACGCATGCCGTGCTCCATCGCGGTGCGTGCTACTGCCTCGGCGGCGAGCTGTGCGGCAAACGGCGTAGACTTGCGTGAGCCTTTGAACCCGTTCGTGCCGGCGCTCTGCCAACAGATGACGTTACCTTGCGGATCGGTAATCGTGATAATGGTGTTGTTGAAGGTCGACTTCACGTGTGCTTGCCCAACCGCAATGTTCTTGCGGGCGCTACGCTTGACGCGCGAGGTCGCTGCTTTCTTAGCTGCCATCGCTTACGCCTCCTTCTTCTTTGCAACACCGACGCGACGCGGCCCCTTACGAGTGCGTGCGTTCGTCTTGGTGCGCTGTCCGTTGACGGGAAGCCCCTTGCGATGACGCAAACCGCGGTACGCGCCAATCTCCATGAGACGCTTGATGTTTTGCGAGGTATCGCGACGCAGGTCACCTTCGACCTGTACGTTTGCATCGATGTACTCACGCAACTTGGTGACTTCGTCGTCGGTCAAATCCTGTACACGTGTGTTGGGGTCGACACCTGCGGCTGCCACGGCCTTTTGAGATGTGGTCAGGCCGATGCCCAGAATGTAGGTAAGGCCAATCTCGACGCGCTTATCGCGCGGTAGATCGACACCGGAAATACGAGCCAAAATATCCTCCTAGCCCTGACGCTGCTTATGGCGCGGGTTGCTACAGATGACGTGCACCCTGCCATGACGCCGGATAATCTTGCATCGGTCGCACATTTTTTTAACTGAAGACCGTACTTTCATGCGTGTTCCTCTTTTGTGTCCTTCTGTTCCCTTATACCTTATAGCGGTAGGTGATGCGTCCGCGCGTCAAATCATACGGCGAGAGCTCGACGATGACCTTGTCGCCCGGCAGGATACGGATGTAGTGCATGCGCATCTTGCCGCTGATATGAGCAAGCACGGTGTGACCGTTCTCAAGCTCGACCTTGAACGTGGCGCTCGGAAGCGCCTCGGTAATCGTGCCTTCAAGCTCGATAGCGTTCTCTTTCGTGCTCACGCATCCTCCTTCTCCGCACACAGATACACTTATCCGTATATATGCACGGACTGCTAATTGTAGCACAATCGTTACCGGATGCAAGGGGTTTTTGCAGATATTTTTCTACGGAGTGTCTGGCAGGTTTTATTAAGTTTTGTTAAAACGAAAGAGCTTCAAGTCTGCTGAAAATAATATCGACGCGGCGCAGGAAGGTTTGGGGGTCAAAGATTTCATCGAGTTGTTCCGGCGTGAGCGTGCACGCCGCGTCCTCAACGAGAAGTTCACGATACGTTTTGCCGTCACGCGCATTCTGAATGTCATCCCACACCTTCATCGCGTTGCTCTGCACGACATCGTAAGCGTCCTCACGCAGCATGCCGGTGTCAACGAGCGCGAGCAACACGCGGCTCGAATAGATGAGCCCACGCGTTTTGTCGAGGTTCGCCTGCATCTGCGCCGGATAGAGCACCAGTCCGTCGAGAACGAAGGCGAGTTTATCGAGGATATAGTCGAGCGCAATCGTCGAGTCTGCGAGCACGATACGCTCGGCACTCGAATGGCTGATGTCACGCTCGTGCCAGAGCGGCACATTGTCGAAACCGACCTGGGCGTTTGCCTGCACGACGCGTGCGATGCCGCAGATACGCTCGGCCGTAATGGGGTTGCGCTTGTGCGGCATCGCACTTGAACCCTTTTGCCCTTTGGTGAACGGTTCCTCGACCTCGAGCGTGTCGGTCTTTTGGAGTGCACGAATCTCGGTCGCAATTTCGGCGGCCGTTGCCGCAGTCGTGGCCAATGTGGCGAGATAGTATGCGTGGCGATCACGCGCCACAACCTGCGTAGAGAGCGGATCGGGCGTCAAGCCCAGCTTCTCGCAGACATACGCCTCGACGGCTGGGTCGATACTCGAATACGAGCCAACGGCACCGCTTATTGCACCGACGGCGCACTGCTTGCGCACGAACGTGAGACGCTCAAGCGCGCGGTGCATCGCCCACGCCCACCGGCCGAACTTCATACCCATCGTCATCGGCTCGGCGTGAATGCCATGAGTACGGCCAACACAGAACATATCGCGTGTCTCAAAAGCGCGACGCTTACAGATCTCGCCGATACGGCGCACATCTTCGATAATGATATCGAGAGCCTGTGCCATCTGAAAACAGAGTGCCGTGTCGCCCAGATCCGAGCTCGTCATGCCGTAGTGAACCCACTTCGACGGCTCGCCGATGTGCTCGGCCATATTGGTGAGAAACGCGATAACGTCATGGTTGAGTGTAGCCTCGAGCTCGTCGATACGCTCGACGGAAAACGCGGCCTTTGCGCGGATTTCTGCGGCTTCTTCTGCGGTTATGTCGGCATCAGGGAGTTCGGCTTGAGCCTCGCACGCCAGTACCTCGATTTCGCGCCAGATGTTGAACTTATTTTCGAGTTCCCAGATGTGGGACATCTCCGGACGGCTGTAGCGCGGTATCATAAGCGGCTTATCTTAGAGGATTGACGGTCTCATAGACCACACCAACAGCCGGACCAACGTGTGCGCCGATAACCGGGCCAATCTGCACCACAGGGCTAATCTCGACGGTCTGGCCGGCCTCACGAGCCTGAGCAACGAGCGGCTCAAGGTAGGTACTGAGAAACTGCTGCGCCTGCTCGTGCTCGGCGATGTGGTGTACCGCGATACGGACGAGCCCATCGGCAGCGGTCATATCCTCGGCGACCTTGTCGGCGAGTACCTTCAGTGCGCGCGAAAAGGTACGCACCTTGTCGAGCTGGACGGTCATGCCATCCTCAACGCTCAAAATCGGGGTAATCTTCAGAGCCGAGCCGAGCAACGCCGAAGCGGTGCCGATACGTCCACCCCGCTTGAGATACTCGAGCGTTTGCGGTGCAAAAACAAAACGTGTACGTGCGATGGTGTGCTGACCTGCCTCGATGCACTCAGCAATCGGCTTGCCGGCAGCGGCGGCTTCGGCCGCACTCAGAATCGCATAGCCTTCCTGCATACAGTTTGAGCGTGTGTCGAGCAGCTCGATAACGGCATCGGGACGCTCGGCCTTAATCTGCTCGGCAACCATGCTAAAGGTGTCGTACGTACCGCTCATGTCGGCCGAAATCGTGCAGCCAAGAACGTCGTGACCCTCGTCGAGAATAGCGAGCATCGCCTCACGCACAGCACCCTGCGAGGGCTGCGCCGAAGACGGGATGTCGCTGCGGTCAGCAAGACGAACGTAGAAATCCTGCGCATCCATATCAAGCTCGGCCTCGTGTTTTTCGCCATCGATGACGAAGAGCGAGACCTGTCGCATGTCGTAGCGCGCGATGTCCTCAGTGCTGAGGTAATTCGTTGAATCTATGACGAGTTTTACTGCCATGGCGCTAGTATAGCATGAAAGCCGGCGGCGGTTACGTCAAAGTTCTGTCTTAGGAGGAACAGGCGCGTTGAGTGCAGTCGACGTGTGGAGACGCCGACGATACCTTTGTAATTGGGTAACATAGGCCTAAAAATCGAGGACGTAGTTGATTGCATGCTCCGGTTTGTTGGGATTGATCTGGGGGAATATCACCGGAATAGTTGATGGATTTCCCGGTACAAAACCGTGGTTCTCCACGATATGACGAGAGACAGTATTGGCCGGATGAACCCCGGCAGACAGTTGCATAACTCCTCGTGCTTGCGCAAGAGTAATGCTTTGCCGCAATGCCTCGGTCGCGTATCCTCTCCTGCGATGTTCCGGTGCTATGACGTAGCCTACCTCTGCCTTCTCAACCATTGTGCCGGCACCAAAAAATGCGAATCCCGCGCTCCCGATAACTGTGCCTGTTTCGCAGTGTTCTATTAGGAGCGGACCGCATCCCCACTTTTGCCACTGGTCGTCACTGAACGCTATAAAGGCGTACGTGTCATCGAGCGTTTGATGTGTAGGCCAGCCCACATAGCGAGTTGTCTCTGAATCGGACGCCCACCCATCGAAAATGGCCCGCACATCTTCCTTGCAAGGTCGGCGTAGGTGTATGTATTCCCGTGTCGGCTCGCCTGTGTGAGATACGCCTAGCAACATGAGGTGGACCCGGCTATCTTACTGCTATCGTTAGTGTTGTGTCTTTGGTGATAGGAATCATTGGCGCAACCTTTCTGAGACAAGGTCTAGAGGCTTATCACTACGCCGCGGGCGTTGTCGCTGAAAGAAGTATTTCCGATACGCTTCAGGTGGAAAACTGCTGGTCTCTGATTTGAGAAACTCTAATTCAGCAGCAAGAAATTGACGAAGATTGCGCACCGTTGTGCCGCGAGGGTTGAACTTGAAAACTCTCGTTTTTCCCACCGTATAGCTCACTAAGATCCCTTCGGCCTCAAACTTGCGCAACTGCTGCTGTACACCATTGAGGGGTATACTGAAAGTTTGGGCAATCTGTGCTCCGTAGCCAGAACCGTACGATTCGAGGAAAAGCAGCACGCAAGCAGCCGTTTTACTTCCGAATATAGTTTCCATCTGCCCTGCTATTTGGAGTTGGCTTATGTTTTCTGCTGATTCCATCGTGCCTCCTATAACTACATATTATGGTTATATTACCATAAATTATGGTGATAGGTGCGTCGCAACCGGGAGTTGCGGGAAATGGGGAAAACTCCAACCAGAATAGGTGGCGGCATATCTTTCGCAACCGTAATCTTAATTACAGGTACTATTGATATGGAACACGAAAGAGGTTGGTCATGAATGTAGAGATTGCAGAGCGGTTGGCGCAGCGGCGGCGAGAGGCGGGTTACTCGCAAGAAGATCTTGCTGCACAACTCGGGGTGTCACGCCAGGCAGTGTCAAAGTGGGAGCGCTCGGAGTCCTCGCCCGATACCGATAATCTGATTGCGTTGGCAAAGTTGTACGAGGTGTCACTCGATGATTTGCTCTATGTGGATAGCACTATTGAGGACGACGTCGCCTTCGAGGCACAAGACCGTGCACAAGAGCAGAACGACGCCGAAGCAACAGAGGCAGCTGAGGGCAGCGGTACGAGTGATTCTGAAGAGACCGAAGCCGAAGCCACAGCTGAGGCCGAGACCAAGGACGGTGATTACGTCAACATCTCGTGGAAAGATGGTGTACATGTCAAAGACGGTGATGACGAGGTGCACGTGAGTTGGAAGGGCATCCACGTAAAAGAGAGCCAAACGGACGGCGAAGAGGTGCATGTTGGCTGGGATGGTGTCTACATTAACGGCAAGCGATACGAAGGGTGGAGTGATTTTCTCAAACAGTATGGCCACGACCATCGCAAGAGCGTCTGGCTTGCGTTTCCGTTCCCTATCTTTACCGTAATCGTGTACCTCGGGATTGGGTTCTTCTATGGCATCTGGCATCCGACGTGGATGATTTTCCTCACGATTCCACTCTATTACTGGATAGTGAAGTCACTGACCGGCCACAAAAAAGAGGGCGCATAAGCGCCCTCTTTTCGTTTGCGACTTAGACGGTACCTCGTACGCTTAGAAGTTGGTGGCGTGGATCTCAAAGTGAGCCCTCGGATGCGCGCACACCGGGCACATCTCCGGCGCAGCCTCAGCGATATGCAGATGACCGCAGTTGCGGCAGTACCACACCTGAGCCTCCTCGCGCTCGAACACGCGCCCATTCATCACGTTGTCACGCAGTACGCGATAGCGATCCTCGTGCTCCTTCTCGACGGCGGCAACGCCATCCATCAAGTCGGCGATATCGTTAAAGCCCTCTTCACGTGCGACTTCGGCGAAGTTCTTGTACATGTCGGTCCACTCGTAGTTCTCACCTTCGGCAGCCGCGAGCAGTGCTTCAGGTGTCGCGGGAATCTCGCCACCATTGAGCAGTTTGAACCAAATCTTCGCATGCGCCATCTCATTGTGAGCGGTCTCCTCAAAGATTGCCGCAATCTGCTGGAAGCCATCCTTGCGCGCCTGTCCGGCGAAGTACGTGTACTTGTTACGAGCCATCGACTCACCGGCAAACGCGGTCTCCAGATTGGCCTCGGTACGTGATCCCTTAAGCTCCATCGTGTCCTCCTCTATAATACAACCTACTGAATGCGTCCATTATACTATCAATCTCTCGGTGTGCGGAGGCATATTGCGGAGTTGCCTTAGGAAATCCATAAATTATTTCAAGAAAACGATTCCCTATGGCATGACCACCCAAAGGGCTGGGCGATGCGCGATGTCAGTGCTACCGACGTTGTGCACGGATTCCGCGTTAGAGCCCCAGATGCCGGTGTTGCTCAACCCGCCAAACCCGAAGTACGCCATCCCAAGCGAGTACACGCCGCCCGCCATGAGGGCGCCGCTGCCCCGCGTTCTGGCCCACCAGTGATGCCCAGCAGATCCGTCTGGGTTTGTAGCCGATCGGCCGAGGCGGCCATCGCTCGTCCCAGCATTAGCGTTACCTGAGCCAGAAGCAGCTGCTTGCGAATCGGGGAAATATGCCAGGATTTCGGTACCGGAAAGCGGGAAGGCCACGATGCCGCCACCGGTGAGAGGCTGGGTGTTGGCACTCGCCGAGCCTACCAGTACAGCGCTGGGGCGAGACTGACCGTTGACGTAGCGGTTAGAGTTAGCCGTAAACCAGTTGTTGCCTGTGATCCAGGTTGCTTGGGTCGGCATACCTGTGATGCCTTCGGTACCAAAGGTCGAGCTTGTCGGTGTCGTCTGATTAATGGTGCCGGTAAAAGCCGGGAACACAGCAGCAGCTTTCAACTGTGGTCCTCGGGCGTTATACCACGCATCCATTGCCGTCATCAGGCTAGATTTGGTGCTTGCGCTACCCGTGCGCGAGAGCCAGAAGTTACCGTCAGCTGTTGTCGGATTAAACGGGGTGCCGTGGCTGTAGAGGTACTGAGTTACGATTAAGTAGTAGGTCTTACCTTCATGAGTGGCGCTGGCAATGCGCCAGAAGGGCACCCCATCGAAGAGGACACGATGTGGCGGGTTGACCGCATGAGAGTTGGGGATGTTGGTGCGCACCGGTATCGTACCTACGGCAGACTGCGGGGCCAGTGGATCGATTGGCAGCGCCTCGACCTCAAGCGTAATAACAGCAGAGATGGTCGTGTTGCTTGCATCGCGCTCTGCCGGGTCACTTTCAGTTGACACCAGTACGCGATAGTTCTCAGAGCCTGCCGTAGTCGTCGGCGGGCTGTAGGTTGCGTTGGTGGCACCAGAGATGTCGGTCCAAGAATTCTCCAACTGCCACTGGTAGTAGAGCGGATCGCCCGTTGAGATGGCGTTGACCTCAAAGGTCACGGTGTCGTTTTGCACGACCTCGATGAGCCGGTCTGTGTTGCTAACGTCTTCAGAGATGCCGTTTATCGTGATGCTAAAGCCACCGATAGGAGGTGTCAGATTCCAGTTAATGCTATCCAGTATCGCCTTACCCTGCGTTGATGCAGCGCGGAGCGGCACACCATCGGTGCCACTGCTGGGTACGAGGCCGTCTTTCATGGCACCCACATCTTCTTGGGTGACGACTTCCATCTGGATGTCGATGGCGTAATAGAAAGCATGCTTGAGTGGATCAAAGCCTGACGCGGCGCTCACGCCGGTCATCAAAGGGAGCGTGTTAGTCTCTGGTCGGATGACAGAGGTGTAGTAGAAGTAGCCGTCATCGGCAAGCACCCATTTGTCGAGGTTGCTCGAAGGATTGGTGGTGTGGTTAGTCTGCCACTGCGCATAGGTCAACAGATGAGGCTGAGTCCAGTCCCAGTATTGACTGAATGGCTCGCCATCAGCTGCGTGTCCGCGTGCAGGAGCTGCTTGGGTAAGGCTTGCTAGGTCAGTCAGGCCTCGTATCGACCACATGTCGGCGGTAACGTTAAACCAAGCCGTTTGCGTATCAATGAGGGTGCCATCTGCTCCCCACGTGTCTGAATCAAGGGTAGGAGTAAGCGTTGTTTCTATAGCTGCCGGAATGGGGTCAGCAAAAGGAATGCCTTCTATGATGTTGCGCCCGCGCGTCCAGTCTTCACTTTCAACCCATTGCATAAACTCTGATGCTGAAATGCGTGCTATGAAAGGTGAGTTGCCACTATTTTGTACCCATACTCTCTTTTGCCACTCGGCAGCATCGATTCGTCTGAATTCATCGTGTAGGACTGCGCGCGGTGTGTTCAGGCTCGCAAACTGGTTAATCGCACGCTGCATCGTACCCCACGCAAAGGCACCCAGCAAGAGCAAGAGGAGTGCAATTATGATGGCTATGGTGGTGTTTTGACGCTTGCGGCTGCGCGGTGTATTCGTAGTGTTAGAAGTAGGATTTGCGCTACTGACAGCGCTCGTAGAAGAGGGCTCTACGCTATTTTGCGATGGCCCCCCCCCCCCGTGTGGTTTTCTCAATTGTGCTCATATTGCCCTCATTTCATGCAAAAAAACGCATGTCGCGTTATATTGACTTGCTCGTAACTATCGTTTCCAGTGTAGCAAATTTCGCTAGCTCTCGGCAAACTAGTTTCCTCGAGAAACCGTTGCGTTATTCGAGCAACCAGTCAATGAGGTTCATGTGCTCCACACCCTCAAAATTGCCGATGCCAACAGTATCAAGTGTAAGGAGCACCTTCGGATAGTTATCATCGAGCCGTTGCAACGACCTTAGCTCGCGCGCGAGTGTTTTCTCATCTGCTATGGTTTGGCTTACCTGGAAATAAGAGGGGCCGCGCTCGTTCATAGCCACAAAGTCGATTTCTTGTGTCTCTTGCTTACCAATAGCCACACGAGAATATCTCCGGCGAAGCTCTAGATACACAATGTTCTCGAGACGATGCCCCACATCACCTGCACGTTTCCCAAGCAACCAAAAACGAAAGCCCAGATCTCCGAGATAGTACTTCTCAAGTGTCTTGAGGTACTCCTTACCTTTAAGATCAAAACGTTGTACCTTATAGAGCAAAAAATTCTCTATGAGTGCTTCAAGATACTCACGCACTGCGCCTTGAGAAACTCGTGACCCTTGCTCGGATAGACCATCGGAGATGCGCTTTATTGAGCTTACATTACCGACATTATCTGCCAAAAAAGAGGCAGTAGCCATAAATGCATTCATGTCCATTTTCGGCCTACGCTTAGCAATGTCTTCGAGGATAATTGTGCCAAATACGCTTGCAAGGTAATCCATAACTTCTTGTTCTCCGGTAAGCGTAGCTGCATAAGGCAGGCCACCATAGGTGAGGTATCGATCAAAATCGGCCTCCTCAACGGCCATGGAGTATTCCTTAAACGAGTACGGAAACACCATTATCTCAACGTATCGGCCAGTCAAGAAGGTGGCCAGCTCTCCTGAAAGAAAATACGCGTTTGAGCCTGTGATATAGAGATCAATGTCTTGGCGCACGTGTAGCGCATTTACTGCACGCTCAAACTCGTCGACGTGTTGCACTTCGTCCAGAAAAACATAGTTTGTTCCTGTTGGGGCAAGCCGATCGACAATATAACGATAGAGCTCCTTGTGTCTGAGTGGGTAATCCTCGTCAAGACTCTCAAAATTGATAGAGATGATATTAGCATCAGATATCCCCGTGGCTTGAAGTTGTTCTTGAAACATCCTCATAATAGTTGATTTGCCACTGCGCCTCAGCCCGGTAAGAACCTTTACCATGTCTTTATCTTGCCAACGGCTCAACCAATCCAAATAATAGGGACGATTAACCATGTCATAACCTCTCATTATATTGTGAAGTTTTGTATAATTATACCAAAGTTATCATCCTAATGTGAGATATTCGACTCAGAATGTGCACAGGCCCGGATGGTGCGGGTAGCAGCCGTCCGAGCCTGTGCGTTTCCCTTTTTCGCCACACCCCACAAAGAGCATTACGCGAAAGGAGATGAGTTCCCTTACCTGCTCTCTACGTGCCGCTTGACACGTACTCCCTGGCACAGTCCACTTCGCTTGGAAGGGTTTTGCGGGTAAGTCTGGACGCACGCCGAGCGCATTGGTGGCAGTATTGCCCGTCACGGTCCCATTGCTGTTCACGTAAGCCGCCGTAGTGGCAGACGTGCCCGGAGACCGCAACCACTGCCAGTACCAGATAGCGGCGGAAGACCGCTCTGCTCTGGTGCATCGTAACTCATTCCTACAGCCTTGCGACTGCGTTGGCTAGTGTAGCAGATGCCTCCTCGGTGTTAACGCCTCACCCACAGAGCGGGGCGCAGACCGCAACTGGTATTGGTAATCGTAGCGCCACCGGGATTGTTCCACGTACCACCGCTGCTCACGCGACCCCATGAGCCGTCCACAGAACCATCGGCATCCACGTAGCCCGCGTAGGTAGCAATGCTACCGCGCGAGCGAGACCACCAACTGCGGGCTGTCGTGGTGCCTGCGTGATTAGCACCGGCTCCGCGACCAATGCGACGCCATGCGGTATCGGTCGTAGGACCATCGGCAGCTCCACTGCCTCCGGTAGCGGTGTTGGGGAAGTAGCGCAAGATTTCGGTTCCGGAGAGCGCGAAGGTAACGATACCTATGCCAGCTGTAGTCGAGGTAGTGTTCGCAGCAGCTGCGCGTACCGGATTTGAGGGCCTTGACTGAGCCTGAGGGAAGGTCGTGAAGTTCACGTTTGCAATACTTCCGGCGTTTTGCGTGGTAAGGCCTGTTTCAACGCCAAAGTTGCGTGTGTCGACCGCACCGGTAATGATGCCGCTGGCGTTACCAAAGTCGGCTTGGACCGCATAGGCGTTAAGGTCTGGATGGGTGGCAGGGGTCAGTGCATTCCACCACGTGTCCATCGAGGCTTGCAGGTTAGATACCGCACTCGGTGTCGACCCTGAGGCACTGTTCGAGAGCCAATAACTGCCGTTGCCGGTTGCATTGAATGGTGGTCCGCCACTGCCGGTAAAGTCAACGGCTGGGTTAGTGCCGTAGACGTACTGGGTCACGATTAAGTCATAGTCACCGCTGCTTGCAATGCGCCAGAACGGTATGCCATCGATAACGATGCGCTGCGGGTTGCCTATGGTGATAGGATCGCCCCCGATGCCAGCTCCTTCGCGCACTACCGTAGCATTGCTGCTGGTCCAGGTGTTGCTGGTAGTACCCGGTGTGCTGCCGTCGTTAGAGACCAGACAGCGTACGTAGTAGGTGCCCGGTGTTGCAGGAAGACCGGTGTAGGTGTTAGTGGTGTGGCCACCTGATGTGGCGTTGGTCCACGGTCCCGTCGCGCTCGTCGTCGAGTATTGCCACAGGTGCATAAGTGAGCCGTGTGGAGTGGTCGGATTCGTGATAAACAGACGTGGCGGGACGGGGTCGTCGTGTGCCAGTGTCGCGGTCGTCTGTGTGCCAGTGTTAGCGCTCGAACTCGTACTGATGTAGGCACCTGCTCCCTCCGTTGGTGGTCCATATATGACGATGGTAATAGTGTCGCTTGTGGTCGTATGTCCATCGCCCTCGACCGGCGCGTTGCCTGAATTGGAGACGAGCACGCGAAATTCATAGGTACCCGGCGTGGTGGTGTTGACCGTGTATTCTGTTTCGTCGTTAGTACCCGGAGCGTCATTCCATGGAGAGTTGGTGGTCTGCCACAGGTAGGTGAGATCAGGGTCACCACCAGCATCGACTTCAAGGGTGACTGGCGTACCTGGCA
>WRKU01000016.1 GCA_009777935.1 Coriobacteriia bacterium | reverse complement strand
TTACTACAACACTAAACGCATGCACTCAGCACTCGGATATCTCTCACCGACAGAATATGAGAGGAGGACACTTACTTAAACGTCAAATAGGCTTCTTAACTTTGTGTCCAGAATTGGTTGACATCCACTGCGATTGCCCACGCACCACGCCGATCGCACGCCACGCCCACGTTCGCACTACCGAAGGCCGCTCCTCCCCGGGCGGCCTTCATCTTGTGTTATAATATAATAGAATTATTATATGTATGATATTTAAGAAACGGAGGTTGCATCATGGGTGCACCTGTCATGGATCTTTCGACGATGACACGCAACTGCCAAGTCACGGTTCCGGTAGAGTTTCGCCGTCTGCTCGGCATTGAGCCGGGCAATAAGGTGCTGTTTATCACGCGTCCGAATGGAGATGTGGTAATCGGTAACGCCACGGTAGCCGCGATGAGGAAAGCACAGGCAGTTTTCGCCGGTGCCGCAGCCTCCTTTGACTATCAAAACGAAGATGATGTGACCGCCGATATTATGGCTTCTCGCTATGGGAGTGACGCTTTATGCGAGTGATGATCGACACCAATGTCATCATTTCCGCCCTCATGTTTCCCGCATCAAAACCTGCCGATGTACTCGTGTGTGTTGCAGAAGAGCATGAGCTGATTCTGTGTGACTATATCGTCTCTGAAGTTGAGGAAAAGATTGCTCAAAAACGCCCCGATTTGGTTTCGGCAGTCAAGGTTCTTTTCGAGTCGATGTTATATCGGTGTGTTCCATCGACCACTTTCTCCGGCCATGTAATCTCTGATCCAAAAGATCAGCCGATCTTAAATGCTTCCCTCAAAGGTGATGTCGACGTCATGGTAACAGGCGACAAACATTTCAAGAAGCTCAACCTCGAAAGGCCACAGGTCATGAGTCCCGCCGAGTTCCTCGACACGTTCCGCTAGTCGCTCACGCTTCCGAAGGCCGCTCCTCCCCGGGCGGCCTTCTACGCGCCCTGCGGTAAAGATAAGGTGCTATAATGACCTCATGAACAGCATGTCTTTATCGCGCAAACTTGTTTTGATGGGGTTGGCTGCGGCGCTCGCCTATGCGACGACGTTGCTTATCCGCATCCCCATCTTTGGCTTTCTCACCTACGACCCCAAAGACGTCATCATCGTGCTCGCCGGCTTCGTCATTGGACCGCTTGCAGCGTGTGCTACCGCAGTTCTTGTGGCTGCACTCGAGATGCCGATAAGCGGTACCGGGCCGATCGGTTTTGTGATGAATGCTGCGGCCAGCTGCACGTTCGTCGGTATTGCAACCTTGATATATTGGCGCACTAAGACGCTCAAGGGGGTACTCATCGGTGTGGCTGCCGGCGGGCTGGCGATGGTTGCAGTCATGCTTCTGCTCAACTATGTGCTGACCCCACTCTATCTGGGCGTTTCGCGCGAACAAGTCGTCGCGCTTATGCTGCCGGTACTTCTGCCGTTCAACCTCATCAAGGGTGGCGTCAATGCCATATTGATACTTGTCTGGTACAAGCCGTTTCTGATGGGGCTGCGGGCAGCGCGGCTCATCGATGAAGAACAAGTCGACGAAAAAAAAGATTAGCCTATGTTTGAGACGTTTTTGCCTTACATGCAGATTGTGGCCGGGTGTGCCGGTCTGCTCGCTGGGGGCGAGTTTTTGGTGAGCGGAGCGGTCTGTATCAGCAAACGTCTTGGGTTGTCGGCGTTTTTTATCGGATTGACCGTTATTTCGTGGACAACCTCGGCACCGGAGATTGCCGTCTCGATCGATTCGGTACTTCAAGGTGCGGGCGACCTCACTATGGGAAATATCGTGGGGTCGAATACGGCAAATATCTTGCTCGTTCTTGCACTTACGGCGCTCGTTATGCCCATTGCTATCAAAAAGAAGATGGGGCGCAAGGACATATTCGTTATGGTGGGAACGGCTATCGCTTTGCTCATGATAGGTTTTATATTTGGCGAGGTCGGCCGCGTGATAGGTTTCCTGTTTCTTGCTGCACTCTTTGGATATCTGGCATTCACCTACCTCGCGGAAAAGCGTCGCGGTACGACCGATACCTACACGGCTGAGGAGGTCAAAGGAGCTAAATCGCTACCCCTTGCTGCCGTTTTTGTCGTTGGCGGCATCGGCGCACTAGTGCTGAGCGCGAACTGGCTTGTGTCCGGAGCAACCACCATCGCAGAGAACTTCGGTGTCTCGCAGGCCGTCATTGGCCTGACCGTGGTGGCCGTCGGTACCTCGTTGCCGGAAGTTGCTACCTGTGTTATCAGTGCGTTTCGCGGTCACAGCGAACTCGCCGTCGGCAACATCGTTGGCACGAACATCTTCAATATCCTCGGTGTGCTTGGTCTCACCGCCGCCGTTAAGCCGCTGGCGATCCATCCTCACATTATGTACATGGATATACCGTTCATGATTCTGTGTTCGGTTGCGCTGGCGGTGATGTTGCTCGCACGTGGCAAAATAAGCCGTCTGACCGGCGCATTTTTTCTCGTGGTATACGTCGGGTACGTCATTGCGAGCTATATGGTAACTATCGGGTGAACTCCGGGTTACACCTTCTCGCTACGACTCGAAACTGCCCCACAACTGACACACGTCCGACCCTTGCCCGATGATATAATCGAGCCATGACACAAGATACCAAATACGATACCCCTCCTCATACCCACGAATGCGGCGACTGTGCGTGTTCTCAGCCGATTAGCCTCGAGACGACTCAGCGCGTCGAGCGTCCGGTATGGCCGGTCCGCGACATCGCGCGTCTCGTCATTGCGTCATTGCTGACGGCTGTGTGCGTGTTTGTCGAGATGCCCGAACTCATCGCGCTGGCAGGATTTATCGCGGCGTATCTGCTTGCCGGTTATCGCATCCTGTGGCGTACGGCAACGAATCTTGCGCGCGGCAAAATCTTCGATGAAAATTTCCTTATGACGGTAGCCTCACTCGGCGCGTTTCTCATCGGCGAGTACGCCGAAGGTGTCGCGGTACTCATCTTCTTTAGCGTCGGTATGGTGCTGCAGAACAACGCGATTGCGCGCGCTAAGCGCTCGATTGCTGCGTTGATGGATATTCGTCCTGACCGTGCAACGATACGTACTGCCGATGGGTGGCAAAGTGTCGACCCGGCCGACGTGCCGATTGGCTCGATTGTGCAGGTCAAACCGGGTGAACGTATCCCGCTCGACGGTGTCGTGACCAGCGGTACGAGCTATCTTGATACTCGCGCGCTCACCGGTGAGGGTGTTCCGCGCACCTGTACGCCGGGCATTGAGGTGCTGAGCGGATTCGTTAATCTTGAGTCGACGATCGAAATCGAGACGACGGCCGCCTTCGCCGATTCTGCCGCCTCACGCATCCTCGACCTCGTTGAACACGCGCAAGAAAAGAAGGCAACGACCGAGCAGTTCATTACCCGTTTTGCGCGCGTCTATACGCCGATTGTGCTCGTCATTGCGGCGCTCGTCGCGGTCGTGCCGCCCCTGCTGGGCTTTCATACCTTTGAGTATTGGATCTACAACGCACTCGTCTTTCTCGTGATCTCGTGTCCGTGTGCGCTCGTGATCTCGATCCCCCTGAGCTTCTTCGGCGGCATCGGTGGCGCGTCCAAGCACGGTATCCTCGTCAAGGGTGGCAACTATCTCGAAGCACTGGCTCGCATCGAAGCGATGGCCTTCGACAAAACCGGCACGATTACGCAGGGTAACTTCGCGGTGACCTCGTTCGAGAGTGTCGAGGCCGCAGAGGCCACGTCCGCCACGCCTATCGCCCCCACCGAGCTACTCGCGCTTGCCGCGAGTGCCGAGAGCCACTCGTCTCACCCGATTGCAACCTCACTGGTCGTGTACGCGCGTACCGAGGGCGCAACGCTATCCGAGCCGCAAGACGTGACCGAGCGCATCGGTGGCGGCGTGCAGGCGACCGTCGATGGCCGACGCATTGCGGTGGGTAGCGCGGCATTCCTGCAAGACATCGGCACGACTGGCGTACCTGCTACGATGCCATCGACGGTCTACCTCGCCGTCGACGGAGTCTATGCCGGAAGGTTTGTTATCGAGGACGAGGTACGTCCTGACGCCGCCAACACGCTCGCTGAACTGCGTACATTGGGTGTGCACGATATCTATATGCTCACGGGCGACGAGGTGGAGATTACCGAGGCGATAGCCGAGCGTGTCGGTATCGACCACGCGCGTGGTGGCCTGCTCCCCGAAGACAAACTGACGCAACTCGAGGACATCATGGCCAGTGTACAGAAGCCGGCGACGGTCGCTGCTATCGGTGACGGTATCAACGATGCCCCCGTTCTGAGCAGGGCTGACGTCGGTATTGCGATGGGTGGCATCGGCTCTGACGCTACCATTCAAGCGGCCGATATCGTCATTATGAACGATGACCTCGCCAAACTTCCGCTCGCTATCAGGATTGCGCGCAAAACGCTCGGTATTGCCCGACAGAACATCGTGCTCTCGCTGGGAATCAAGTTTGCCATCATGGGACTCGCGCTTTTCGGTATTGCGCATATCTGGCTTGCTATATTTGCCGATGTTGGCGTGGCGCTGATTGCGCTGGCCAACGCGATGCGTGCCCAAAGGGCGTAGCGGACACAGCGTGTCCCCAAAACCTCGCTGCTCTACCGTATCTGCTCCAAATCAAGTAATGCCTGTTTCACATCTAATCCACCGGCAAAACCGACGAGTTTGCCCGATGAGCCAACGACGCGATGACAAGGCACAATAATAGCAATAGGGTTCTTGTTGTTAGCTGATCCGACTGCACGCGCGGCACGCGGGCGACCTACCGTCGCCGCAATCTCTCCGTAGCTACGAGTCTCACCGTACGGGATGGTTGTGAGCGCCTCCCACACACTACGTTGAAACGGAGTACCACAGACAATATCGAGCGGCACCTCAAACACGGTGCGTTTCCCTGCAAAGTATTCATCGAGCTCTGCGTGTGCCTGCGCCAGAATAGCACGTGCCTTTGCTCTCTCACTTTCAGACACTGCGTTTGTGTCGACCGCCATCTGGCGTTTATTTGCGGTAAACGTCAGTCCACAAATTCCACAATTGGTTGCCGACAGGTGCAAAACTCCAGTAGGTGATCGATACTTCGCACAAACGAGAGGTTTTGCACAATCATCGGTGGATTTCGACATAATGACTCCTCCCCAAAAGACATCGCAAGATACATGATACGGTATTGGTGCGTTAAGAGCGAGGTATCTTGTAGAGTCACAGATCGTTAACTTTCTCCGGGTATGGTGAAGATACGGATGAAAGGATAACGATGAACCACCGTAAGCGTCTTTTGATAAGCATCATATGCGGCGTGCTTGCTGCACTTTGTCTCGGGCTGTTCCTATATAGGACCTCCACTGCAACCGCACGTGAACAGGCACGATTATTCAACCGTTTTGGCGGTACGACGGTGCAGGTCTGCGTGGCGAACCGCACGATTCAGCCGGGTGAAAAAATCACTGACGGTGCCGTCACGACCGAGGAGTGGCCCTCAGTACTCTTGCCGGACGACCCCATATTGGATTCCGAGCGCCACAAGGCGGTTGGCAACAGTGCGAGTACTGTTATCTTGCCCGGCGAGCCGCTTCGTTCCGGACGTATCGACGCGACCCCCATCGCACTCGACAGCGTTCCGTTAGGTATGCAGGCGATAACAATCCCGACCGATCCGATACGCGCGCTCGGCGGACAGATTCGTCCAGGCATGCGTGTTGATGTGTTGTGTTCGAGCGGCAGGGGAGATATTGAACTACTTGTGCAAGGTGTCGAGGTCTTGGCGCTTAGCAATGCACGTGACTATGAAAGTGCCACGGGGAATGCCGGTACTTCACAAGGATTGTTAGGCGGACGCGCCATCGAGGAGATTCGTTGGGTCACGCTCTGCATACCGCAGGAAAACGTGCAGCAAATCGTTGCAGCCGCCAGTGAAGGCAAGGTCTATCTGACCTTTCCCGGTGAAACGTTGGGGCGCTGATCATGGTTGATATTCTTCTCATCATTTCGAGTGAGCCGGAACAGTGCTGCGCTTATCCGCTTGTACACGGCTGTGAAATTGCAAAGTCGGTCTATCATTTCTCAAAAGGAACCGACTGCCTCAACTATGTCGAATCGCTTCCACTGGATACGACGATAGTTGCCCTTGTCGACGCGCGCGTTGATGACATTGCCCCACTTAACGTCGTTAATGCACTTCATGATGCACATGGAAACATGCAAGTTGTTGCGTTTCTTGCCGACAATGACGAGCGTATGATTAACAACGCAATGCTGGCCGGTGCGCGCTGTGTCGTTGACACTGCGTGTACGCTCGAAGACCTCAAAACCGCTATCACTAAGGTTGAGCGGAGTGGTCGTCCCGTTGATACTCCAGATGTGGAAACACCGGAACTAGGCGAGGGTGCAGGCGTGCGCATTGCGGTCGTTAGTGCGCGTGGTGGCTCCGGCAAGTCGTACGTTGCCACCTTGCTGGCAGCTACGCTGGCACAGAGTGCAAAACGTACGCTGTTACTTGATGCCGACATTCAATTCAGTGATCTGGCACTTATGTTTGGCCGGAGCGAACCGATGAGCGCGCATGATATGCAGGGCTTTTATGCCATGAAACCAGAAGCATTTACCAAACTTAGCTCACCAATTGCCGAAAACCTCGATCTTCTGCGTTTTGAGCCATCTCCGGAGCTTGCCGAAACCTTTGCTGCCAAGCTCTCACCGTTGCTCAAGCTCTGTGCACACGGTTACGACGCAACAATCATCAACACGGGGTCGTTCTGGACACTTTTCCAATCAGCACTGCTCGAGTCGTGTGACTGCGTCATCGTTGTGAGCGACCATCGCCTGCCCGGTATTAAGGCGACGCAGGGTCTCAACGAGATACTCGATCGTATTCAGGTGCCTGCGGCTCGGCGACTCTATCTCATCAATGCGCACTCCCGCCCCGGCCTTTCCCTCTACGATATCGAAAAGGCACTCGCCTGTGAAAACGTCTTTGCGTTGCCCCGTATGTCGGAAGAATTCTGTCTTTCGGTCGATGCGGGCGATCCCTGTCAGGCACTACGCGAGTCCGACGAATATGCAAACGAACTTATGCGGATTGCCGAGTCTGTGGCGACGATAACGGGACTTCCTTTACACGATGCGCAGGCGATGCACCGGCGTGTTGCGCAAGGGAGCTGGCTGAAACGACTCTTCTCATGAACGACGCCTTCTTATGAGTACCGTATGTGACAAAACGATGCGCGATAAGTTGCGCGAGCGCCTCTACGAGCGTATCTCGCCGGAGCAAATTACCCGTGAGGTTGCCCACGATGCCGCTCTTGCACGCAAACAGATATTTGCGTATCTGCAGCAGATACTTGCGGCCGGTGCTGTACCACAACTTGCGCCTCATCAACATAGCGCAGCTGCTCAAGAGGTTGTATGTGAGATTCTTGGCTTCGGTCCCATCGACGAGCTACTCGCCGACGAACACATAACCGAGATTATGGTTAACGGAGCCGACTGCATCTTTTTCGAGCGCGGCGGACGTCTCTATCCTTCAAGCGCTACCTTTGAAGATGACGAAGCGTTACGTGGGATTATCGACAGGATTATCTCTCCGCTTGGTCGACGTATCGATGAACAGACCCCTATTGTTAACGCGCGACTTGCAGAAGGTCATCGCGTGCACGCGGTTATTCCGCCGCTTGCACTCGACGGGCCGACGCTGACGATTCGTAAGTTTCGCTCGCGCATCTATTCGCTCTCAGAGCTCTCCACGTTGGGTGCGTTGCCGGTGTGGCTTGCACAACTACTGCACTGGGCCGTGCGTTCGCGCCTCAACATTGCTGTGACCGGGGGTACGGGCAGCGGGAAAACGACGCTGCTCAACGCGTTGTCGCTTGAGATACCCCACGGTGAGCGCATCATTACTATCGAAGATTCGGCCGAGCTCAAGTTTCATGCCCACCCCCACGTCGTACGTCTCGAATCACGCGCAGCCAACATCGAGGGAAGTGGTGAGATATCGATTCGAGACCTCGCTATTGCGAGCCTGCGCATGCGTCCTGATCGTATCGTCGTCGGTGAAGTGCGTGGCGCCGAAGCACTCGAAATGCTGCAAGCGATGAACACCGGCCATGACGGCTCACTCACAACGGCACACGCAAACTCGCCCCACGAGCTTGTTGCTCGACTGGTTACGATGGTCGGCTATGGCTCCGACATGGGTACCGACCAGATTACCTCACAGATTACCGCGGCAATCGATCTCGTGGTGCATCAGGCACGACTGAGCGATGGCTCGCGCAAAATCACCTCGGTCTGTGAACTGATCGCTGATACCGATACCGGCTACAAAGTTGTCGAAGTAGCGCATTTTAACCAAGAAGGCGTTGGCGATGACGGAGTCGTTGTGGGCGAGATGAGTCTAAATAAAGAACCGGATTTTCTTGCATCAGTGGTGGCGCGAGGAGTTGCGACAGAAGAGGAGGTTGACGCATGGAAGTGCCTGACACGTTGATACTTCTCAGTCTCGGACTTAGCGCCTGTAGTGCGGGTGCGCTAGCATGCGGGATGTTCGCTAGCATGCTGTGGCGACGTGCTGAGACAGTGCGAGGCAGACACGACTCGCGCAGACAGCTCGGTATCGAAGTGCCCATGGTCTCGCGTCGGCAGCGACACGCGCGACGTATGCAGATTCCGAAGTGCTGGCAATCGTTGGCGACACATCTCGACCTGTCACAGCAGCGTAAAGCACAGCAGTTCACAACGCAGCTGCCCGATGCACTCGACCAAATTGCGCAGGCACTTGAGGCCGGCCTTTCTCTTGCGCAGGCTATCGAGCGAGCAGCTTACTATGCGCCCGAGCCGATACGTGAAGGGCTCAAACATGTCTATTCGCACCTAAACACGGGCTACAGTCTCGAGGATGCTTTTGCCCATCTTCGGAAACGATATCCAAGTCCGGAGCTCACATTGGTCTATTCCGGCATCATGGTGCAGAGTCGACTTGGCGGCAATATGAAGCAGATGCTCCAACGATGCGCGCGTTATTGCCGCCAGTCCCAAGCACTTTCTCGTTCGCTTAAGACACAGACGGCACAGTCTCGACTTTCGCTGCGAGTCATCCTGTGTGCGCCGTTCGTGTTGCTTGCGGTGCTCAGCCTCTTTATGCCCGGCTACGTTATGCCGTTATTTACGACTGGGGCTGGTCGCACAATGCTGGTCCTTGCCATCGTGTTAGATGTCATTGGTCTACTGTGGGCGCGGCGTGTTCTGAAGGTGTCGTTATGAGCGTGATAATAGATATCGGTATACTTGACCTTGGCACGATACTTCTTACGGGGGCGTTAGCCGGTTTGGCGGGGGGATTGATTACCCAGGTAGCTCTCTCTTCGCAAATCGCCGCCGGTTGGAAGATGCAGCGTACCCTTCGTACCCTTCGTGACACACATGCATCGCAAAGCGTACTCAAGTGGGCACAAAACCTCGAGAAGCGCACTGGATTACATAGCGTGCATCTGCTCGTTGGTGTGTTGATGCGACGGCAAAAAAAGCAGGATATCGACGAGATATCTCGTGAGCTACCTAACATGATAGACATGATTACACTGAGCGTGTCGGCAGGTCTTTCATTTGACAAAGCGCTCCAGTCATATGCACAACAGAGCGACACAATTTTATCGCGCACGTTTGGGCAGGCGCTGACCTACTGGCAGACCGGCTTAAAGCTGCGCAGCGAAGCACTGGATGACGTTGCCTCACAACTTGAAAGCGAACAAGTCAATCGATTCGTTGCATCAATTCAGCAGTCGCTTACGCTTGGCACCGCACTCGTGTATGCACTCGAAGCGCAAGGAAGTGAAGCGCGTGCTGCACGTAAGGCCTATCTCGAAACGCAGATTGCCAAAACACCCGTCAAGATGCTCCTGCCCATGGCAGCGTGCATTCTTCCCTCAATGTTACTGCTTCTGTTGGGCCCGGTTGTGCTCGACATCATGAGGGGACTTGGTTCGGGTATGTGATGGAAAGCAATCACAAAGAAAGGTTGTGAAGGAATGTGCCGTAATCGGCAGGAGAGGAGTTATCGTGAGAAAAATGGGAAGTCTTATCAGAGATAGTCGCGGTCAGGGAATGATCGAATACGCAGTCATTATTGGGGTTGTCATTGTCGTGGCGGTTGCGTTGGTCATCTTGTTTGGTAGCCAAATTGAGGCACTGTTCGACAGTGTCACCTCTGCGTTGGGTGCGATTTAAAGGTGACGCGTAACGCACACATCTTTTTTGCACTTTTGCGCGATCGACGAGGACAGGGCGTCGTCGAGTATGCAGTGGTGCTCGGTCTTGTGCTGGTTGTGCTGGTCTTTGTGGGCACGCTCTTTCGTGACATGGAAAAAAGTGCAACGGAAGGAACACACGCTCGCACCTTTGAGCGTGCGCCGTATACGATGTCGAGTTCGGGAGGAGCAAGCGGTCAATGGATCAAAGACATTCTTCTGCGCTAGCCGCTCTATCGACGTGCTCGCGTAACACCCGCTTACGTCATCGTGTCGGTGTACTTCTGCGCTCACATCGTGGACAAGCGCTTGTTGAGGCACCGGTCACTATCTTTGTGATGTGCATCATCGTGCTGATGGTGCTACAGCTCGGAGTGTGGTTTCGCGCATACATCATGGTACACGCGATTGCAGCTGACATGTGTCGTATCGTCGCTGTTGATACCGGGACGGTTTCGAGTACGGTACTCCACGCTTATGCATACGACCGCCTGCAGGCACTTGGGGGCGGCAGTGCGTTTATGGTGCCAGGGTCGCTCGTTGTTGAGAGCGGCGGAACATCGCGTGGCGAGGTCAGTGTGACAGTGCGCGTTAGACAGGAAGCGCTTCCGCTCGTCCGTGTTATCAGCGTTGGTCTCGTACCGGGCGAGCTGCCTGTTTCCTCAACGTCACGGACTCACGGTGCTCAGCAGGGTGTCGCGGGTTCGCCACGTACGGCACCGGATACGTTTGGGAGCGTGACGCGATGAAAGGGAAGAGTATCTTTCGTGACGAGCGCGGTTCGACCTCACTCACCATCATCATTGCGCTCGTGCTCGCTCTTGCGTTGATGGCATCGTGTTTGCAGTGGTACTGGACCAGTTCAAGCAGTACCGATATCCAGACCGTTGCCGATCTTAGTGCGCTGGCAGCCGGTGATGTTGTTGCGCACTCGGTCATGCTTATACAGACGCTCGATGCATTCTTGTTGACGCTTAACCTGTTTGGCTTATTGCTTCATACGATCGTGCTTGTCGCGGGGGTGGCGGTAACCGTTACGGCACCGATTGGTGGTGCGGGAGCACTGCCGTTTTTAGAACGTGCCATTGAGTTTGACCGCAAGTTTTGTGAGACGCGCAAGAAGGTTGCCCAAGAGGTCAAAAAACTCGCCGAGGCCATCAATGCGGCAACGCCGGTGTTGGCGATGGCACACGGCACGCGGGTTGTCAACGAAAATCAGGCGTTACTGAGTGCCGGTAACGGGAGCGAGTATGTGGGTATCATGCTACCGGCACCGCTGACCGGCACCGTTACGCTTACTAATGATCCGGAAGGTCTCGGTGAGCAGCAGGAGGAATGGCGTAATCACGCGCAGGAAAACAAGGAGAATGCGCAACGCGCTGAGACGTTGCGCGAGGATCTTGAACGCGCTATCGACGAATGCTTTCGGCTTGACATATACAAAGAGCCGTCAACGCAGCGAGCTTTTTGGAATCCGTCACAGGCACTTGATGATTATCGGCGCGAATGGGAACGCATTGCGAAACGTCCCACGTCGACTCCCAATACGCCCGTTGCCATTGACGATACGGCGTCTACTCGCTCGACGTTGGCGTCACGTTATCTCGACTACTATGAGCAGCTTGGGCGCGAATGGGGGCCGACAGTTCTCGATGCTATCGGCACCCCACCTTTGGGCGATGCGCCGATGACACCGCAGTATCTTGACCTCAGCACTCTAAGTGCGCCCGTATGGGACCAGACAGTACGTTTGCTTACGCATGGCCCGGACGAACGTAAAGCCTATCATCAGCGCACCGATTGTTTTGGGCTTTCGAACGCGCAAGGAACGCTCGAACGAGTGCGGCTCGCCACCGTCAAAAATGATCTCGATCATCCACCGTGCACTCACTGTTCGCCGCCCCACTGGCGCTCACCTCAGATGCTTGAGGACAATGCACGTGCATTTATCGAACAGTGGAATCAACAGGTCGTCGCTATCCTTGAATACGAACGTATCCGCGCGCAGATCGAAGAAGAAACCTCACACATCAAGACACGCACGACCTCGTCTATCGATGAGATAGTGAACATGGCAAAGGGGTATCTCGCTGGTAATCGGCTCATTTACGAACCGGCCGGCGGGCGTGGTGTGTGGTCCATGGTCATCAATACGTCTTCACGCACACTTCCTGACTATACGCTTCCAGCTCTGACAGGCGCCGGTGAGGTTGAGCTTGGCCAACAGATTGCACTTGCGGGTGTGCGCCTTATGCCGTCGGAAACCGAATCGACACTACCGAGCTTTCTTGCCGATGTCGACGCAGGTACATCTTCGAGCACGGGATTGGGTGGGGTTGTGCGTTCAATGATGGGCGACGATAGCTTTATCGTTCCCACGGCACTTGCGCTCTGGGGGACGTCTCTCGATGTGCATGGACGTGGCGCCGCAGGGCTGGAAAAGTGGTCGAGTGGTTTGCCGTGGGGTCTTGACGCCATCGTAGGAAGAGGGCTTGAAGCAGTGTTCCGAGAAGCACAGATGACCGCGCCCGATATGCGCAAACCGATTCCGACGCTCGTTGCGGTCAGTGACGTTGGCTCACCTGATAAGGCCGGTTTTGAAGGGTCGTTTGCGCGTTCGCTTGCACAAGGCAAAGAGATGTTGGAAGCTACCGGCGGAGCAAGTTCGTTTGGCCTGAAGGTGCAGGTCGATCAGGCACTGCAAGAACTCTCGACAAGTGCCGGCGACAAAATTGCCAAACTGTTCGATGTAGAGATTTTAGGTGTACGAATCCCCTTGCCTTTCTCTTCGCAACTGGCATGGCTCACAAGTGGTGTTGTTGAGGGACTGTTGCGCCGTATGACCGATTCACTCTATCGAATGCCGGACGTCACATGGTAGCGCAGCTTATACAAAGGCTATACGCACACATGCGACGCATGACAGGGGGCATCGCACGGTCCCAACGCGGTTCGCTGAGTGCAGAGATGGCCGTTGTTGCAGGAGTCTGCGTCGTTGTCATGGTTGTGATGTCGAACATTTGCCTTTATCTTGTGCGTGCAGCGCAGTTTGAGCGTATTTCGGGTGAGGTGGCGCGTAGCTTGAGCGTGCCGGGACGCTCGGCACAGGAAGAGATTGAGCGCGCAATGGGCTTGTCTGCCGACGGCGCTATCAGCAGGTCACAACAGTTTCGTGTGACCGGCTCCCAAGGTGCGGACGGTGGCGTATGCGGCTCGAAGACCGTTACATTTGAGCTGGAGTATCAGCCGCTTATCTCACACATCGGTGTTGGTCGTCTTTCCGTGACGACGCCGGTGTTGCGCCGCACAAAATCGTATCAGGTGCCGACGCTTGGATACGAGCCGGATCAAGGGGATTCACCATGATTGGCACGATTACCTGCGGAGAGCTTTCCTGTGAGACAGTCTACGCTGTCACATGGGGTGCGCGTTTACACGGCCTGCACTGTTACACTCATGGCGATATGGAGCACCGGCAGCTTTTATTGCGTCCATGTCGAGGTGTGCATACCTACGGCATGAAATACGCGCTCGACATCGCGTTTCTTAATCGTGATAACGAGGTACTCCGCGTAATGCGGCGCGTGCGCCCCCAGCGTATCGTCTGGGGCCCACTGAATACTCACTCGGTAATAGAACGCTCGGCCTGTCCGGGCGCATGGTACAAGGTCAAAGATCGATTAGAGGAGACGATATGAAAAAATGTCCGGTATGTCGTGCATATGCCACAAGCAGTGCAGCGACGTGTTTCGAGTGTCTGTACAGCTTTAACCACATGACATCGCTTGAGAGTAGCAACACAATTGAAAAGACGGTAAAGCGTGCGCTCGGTTTCGAAATTCCCGAACAACAAGAGGTGACAGCTCCTGTGCCCGCCACATCGCCGGCATTCACCATCAGTGTCGAGACGAGCGATGCGGATGCCAAAATCCTTATCAACGGCGTGCAGGTACACACGCACCACAGGTATGCTGAGAGTTATGGCGCAGAAAAGGACCGAGCACGCGTTATTGAAGAGGTCGAAAGTCAACCTCTTTTCGAACTTGCATAGCCTCGCATGAGTTATAATGGTCCTTCGTGAAACAGGAGGATACACGTGGCAAAGTCAAAGTTTGAGGCACTTGATGACGGAAAGGTACGGCTCACGGCAACGGTTGATGTCGCTACCGTCGATGCCGTAATAGCGAAGATCTACCGCGATGCAGCCAAAAAGTACAAGTTTCCTGGGTTTCGACCGGGTAAGGCACCGCGTTCGGTAGTGGAGAAAGCCGTTGGCACTGAATACGCGGGCGTGATGGCAACTGACGAGGTCATCAACGCTTCGTTTCCGCAGCTCATTGATGAGGCTGGTTATCGTGTGATAGGGCGTCCGAGCTTTGATGAAGAGGCATTCATCGAAGAAGGCCAAGACTTTGTGTATACCGTTGAGTTCGAGGTACGCCCTGTCTGTACGCTTAAGAGCACAAAGGTGAAGGCAACGATGCCTCCACGCGAGGCGACCGACACCGAGGTCGATGCTCAGGTCGACACAATACGTGGCCGGTTTGCGCAGCTCAAAAAAACAAAAAGCCGCACCATCAAAGACGACGATTTTGTTCTGCTCTCGTTTACCTCGATGATCGATGGCGAACCATACGAAGGCAGCGAAGTAGAGAATTATCCCTACCAGCTGGGCAAGAACATGATGCCACCGGAGTTCGAGGAGGCAATCGTCGGTGCGAAGCCGGGCGATACCGTTGAGACCGAGTTTGTTCTCGAAGACAGCGGCGAAAATACCGAGTTTGCCGGTAAGACGATTACCTTCAGTATCACGCTCCATGAAATTCAGGCTCCCGAGCTTCCCGAGGTCAACGATGACCTTGCTCAGATGTCGGGATTTGAGAACGTCGAGGAAATGCGCGCCGAAATCAAGAAGAGTATCGATGACAAGAAAGCGGGCTCATACGACAACGTGTTGAGACAACGCTTGGCATCGGCACTTGGTGAGCAACTGAAGGGCGACATTCCCGAGGTGCTCATTGAGGCGCGCGCAAACACGCTCAAGCGCGAACTTGCACAGATGCTTCAACAAAATGATATGACGCTCGAACAGTATATCGCGGCTACCGGCACGGCACCGGAGGAGTTTGAAAAAGACGTCATCACGCAGGCCGAGATGGCGCTCTCTGAGGAACTGGCTCTTGAGGCACTGGCACGTGCCGAAAAACTGGAGCCGAGCGACAAGGATATTGCGAAAGAGTTCGAGAAGATGGCGAAAGAGAGCGATGTGACCGCAGCTCAGATGCAGGAACGCTTTGAAGAAGCGGCGCTCATGACGACGTTGCGTGATGATCTCGCGCGTCGTAACGCGGTCGAATGGCTCGTCGAACATGCCGAGATTGAGATTGCCGAGGAGGCGATTTAGATGCACATCGATACGCGTATAAGCACACCGAGTGCGAGCGCACGAACACAGGGCGCCCACCGCGACGCACATGCGGCCTACGATCAGCTCGTGCCGATGGTCATCGAACAGACGCATCGCGGTGAACGCAGCTTCGATATTTACAGCAGACTCCTCAACGAGCGCGTTGTATTTTTGAGTGGCGAGGTCAACGAGATATCGGCCAATCTTGTCATAGCACAGCTGCTACATCTTGAGAGTGCCGATCCCGCGAAAGACATCTCACTCTACATCAATAGTCCCGGCGGTTCGGTCGTTGATGGGCTGGCCGTCTACGACACCATGCAGTTCGTCAAGCCCGATGTGGCGACGTATTGCGTAGGACAGTGTGCTAGCATGGGCGCCGTGCTGTTGGCGTCAGGAGCCCCCGAAAAACGCTTCGCGCTTCCGCATAGCCGAGTACTCATTCATCAACCATGGGGTGGCGCGCAGGGTCAGGCCGCCGATATCGAGATCCAGGCGCAGGAGATTTTACGCCTGCGTGAGGAGCTCAATCACATCCTCGCTAAGCACACCGGCAAACCGGTCAAAACTATCTTCAAGGATACCGACCGCGATAACATTATGGATGCAAAAGCGGCTAAAGAGTACGGGCTTATCGATCAGGTGTTGGTGACCCGTGGATAACGTGCGTATTGTGTGTTCATTTTGCGGAAATTCCGCAACCGGTCAGGTCTTTTCGGGTCTTGACGAAGCCTACCTGTGCGAGTCGTGCGCGGCCGAACTTGTGCTGACGATGGCCGCACTTGAAGAGCAGGCTGCTCATCATACGCACCATACGGAAATCGCCGGATCTGCGCTGAGTAGTAAGGGTGTTTTGGACACTGATACCGCTTCTGCTACCTCTAATCCTGCACCGACTTTACCGCTGGATAAGGTGCCGACACCTCGTGAGATACACGCATATCTCGACGAATACGTCATCGGGCAGGACGTCGCAAAAAAGTACCTGTCGGTTGCCGTGCACAACCATTACAAGCGTATCGCGTGTGGTACGCTTGGCGATGAGGAAGTCGAACTCGCCAAATCGAATATCTTGTTGCTTGGACAGACCGGTACCGGTAAAACATTGCTGGCGCAGACGCTCGCGCGTTTTCTTAACGTGCCGTTTGCTATTGCGGATGCAACTTCACTGACCGAGGCAGGTTATGTGGGCGAGGATGTCGAGAACATCTTGCTCAACCTTATTGCGGCTGCCGACTCTGATGTTCCGCGCGCGCAGCTCGGCATTATCTATATTGACGAAATCGACAAGGTCGCGCGTAAGGCCGAAAACCTTTCAATCACGCGCGACGTATCGGGTGAGGGCGTTCAGCAGGCGCTCCTTAAGATTATCGAGGGCACGGTTGCGAGCATACCACCGAAGGGAGGGCGCAAGCATCCACAGGAGAAGCTTACGCAGATTGATACAACGAACATCCTATTTATTCTCGGCGGCGCGTTTGTCGGGCTCGATAAGATTATCGCGGATCGCATCGGCAAGAAAGGTGCCGGATTCGCTGCTGATCTAAGCGGACATGAGAAGCGTGAAAGCGGGGAGTACTTTCAAAGTGTGCGCCCCGAAGACTTGCATGAATTTGGTATGATTCCCGAGTTCATCGGGCGTGTACCGGTCATCACAAACACCGAGGAACTGACCGTCGAAGATCTCGTGCGCGTATTGACCGAGCCCAAGAATGCACTTGTCAAACAGTATCGTGAGCTATTTGCTCTTGAGGGTGTCGAGCTCATCTTCCAACCGGCGGCACTTAAGGCCATTGCGCACCTTGCACAGGAACGTGGCACCGGTGCGCGTGGCCTACGTGCCATCTGCGAGGCGCTGCTGCTCGATTTAATGTACGAGATTCCCGGTGCCGGCGCAAGCTGTGGTACGGAAAACCCGATAACGAAGGTCACAATCACCGCAAAGGCGGTACGTGGGGAAGATGAGCCAAAAATTACGCGTCGTGCTTCGCGTAAGACAGCCGATACCACACGCACGATGCGCAAGGCATCGTAACATGGCGAATCCTCCGCACGATACCATGCCACCAACGCTCAGCTCCCAGTATGACCCGCATGCCATCGAGCAGATGCTTTTCGACAGCTGGATGGCCGGGCACTACTTCGAACAAGATGCAGCTGAAAGCAAGGCGACCGGCCAAGCATCCTACGTTGTTTCGATTCCGCCGCCGAACGTAACCGGCTCGCTTCACATGGGCCACGCGCTCAACAACACGATTCAGGACGCGCTTATCCGCTATCATCGTATGGCGGGGCGGCCGACACGCTGGGTGCTCGGCACCGATCATGCCGGTATTGCGACGCAAAACAAGGTTGAGCAAAAGCTCGCCAAAGAGGGTAAAACGCGCTTCGACGTGGGGCGTGACCGCTTCATCGAGCTGTGCTGGGAGTGGCGCGACGAGTACGGCTCAACCATTGTTGAGCAGCTCAAACGTATGGGCTGCAGCTGCGATTATACCCATGAGTGGTTCACGATGGACGAGCACTACCAAAAGGCCGTACGCACGACGTTTGTCGAGTGGTTCGAGCGCGGCCTTATCTATAGAGGAAACCGTATCATTAACTGGTGTCCGCGCTGCACTACGGCACTTTCTGACATCGAGGTCGAACATGAGGACGCGGATGGCAGCCTGTGGCATATCCGCTACGAACTCGACGAGCCGACGACGCTGCCCGATGGCACTACGATGACGCATGCCGTCGTTGCAACGACACGTCCCGAGACGATGCTCGGCGATGTGGCGATTGCGGTGCATCCCAGCGACAAGCGATACAAGGGCCTCGTGGGCACGACAGCGACGCTGCCGCTCGTGGGGCGAAAGCTCACGATTGTAGCCGATGAGTATGTTGACCCGGAGTTCGGCACCGGTATGGTAAAGATTACACCGGCACACGACGCGAACGACTTCGAGATTGGCGAGCGCCACCAGCTTGAGCAGGTAAAAGTGCTCACCGATACCGGCACTATCGTTGACGAAGAGCCGTACGCAGCATACGCGGGGCTCGACCGTTACGAAGCACGTAAAGCTATCGTGCGTGACCTCGAGGCGGGGGGCTATCTCGTTGAAATCGAGGAGCACGCACATGCGGTTGGCCACTGTTATCGCTGCCATACCATCATTGAGCCATACCTGAGCGAGCAGTGGTTCGTTGACATGAAACCGCTTGCCGCACCGGCCATTGAGGCGGTACGTGACGGGCGCGTGAAGATTCATCCGCAACGCTGGGAGCAGGTCTACTTCCACTGGATGGAGAACATTCGCGATTGGTGTATCAGCCGTCAGCTTTGGTGGGGACACCGCATCCCCGTCTTTTACTGCGATGCGTGTGACGAGATGATGGCGAGCATGACCGACATTACCGTGTGTCCGAAATGTGATGGCCCCGTGCGTCAAGACGAGGATGTGCTTGACACATGGTTCAGCTCGCAGCTGTGGCCGTTTGCGACATTAGGGTGGCCCGACGATACCCCTGAGCTGGACTATTTCTACCCAACCTCGACGCTTTCAACGGCACGCGACATTCTTTTCCTGTGGGTTGCACGCATGATTATGAGCTCGATGGATTTACTCGATGGCAAGATTCCGTTCAGCGATGTCATCATCCACCCGACCGTCTTCAACAAAGAGGGCAAGCGCATGAGCAAGTCGCTCGGTACGGGAGTTGACCCGCTCGATTTGATGGCCGACTACGGAGCCGATGCGATGCGCTTCGGGCTTATGCTGCAGGTTACCGGCGTGCAGGATCTCAAGTTTGACGATGAGAAGTTGCTTTCGAGCCGGAATTTTGCGAATAAGATATGGAATGCTTCACGTTTTGTCCTGATGAACATCGAAGATGGGGCGAGCGCACTACCGGACTCGGCGCATCCTACTTCGCTCGCAAACCTTTCGATAGCTGATAGGTGGATACTGTCGCGTCTCGCCAACCTTACCGAAACGGTGACGCGCGGTCTCGAGGCATTCCAATTCGGTGAGGTAGCGCGTGCACTCTATGAGTTCTTCTGGTCGGAGTTTTGCGATTGGTATATTGAGTTTGCGAAGGGGCGTCTTCAGGGCGACGACTCGGCTGACCGTGCTCAAGTACAGCAGACACTCGTCTTCGTACTCGATAATGCGCTACGGTTGTTACACCCCTTTATGCCATTTCTTACTGACGAGATATGGAAGACGCTACCACGCGAGGCGCACGACGAAGCACTCGCGCAGTCTATTATGGTGGCACCATGGCCAAACGCAGCCGAATTCACCCACCTCATCGACCCTGACGCCGAGCACGCCATCGAGCGCATCAAGGCGGTAGTGACGGCAGCACGTGCGGTGCGTGCACGGTATGGGCTGAGCCCGCGCACGGAGCTTACGGCCATGGTCAATGCATCGAAAACGGACGCCGAACTTCTCGGAAAGAACACCGCGCTCATCACCTCGCTCGGCCGGCTGGAGAGTTTGGCGGCATATGAGGGGCTCGAAAAGCCTGCGCAGGCGAGCGTGACCGTTGCCGCAGGGCTCGAGATTTATATCCCGCTCGACGCTCTCGTTGACTTTGATGCTGAGCGCACGAAGCTCGAAAAGGAGCGCACCAAAACCGCCACCGACCTCGAGCGTTACGAGCGCAAACTTGCCAACGAAGGTTTTCTCGCAAAGGCCGCACCTGAGATTATCGAGAAAGATCGCGCCATCGCCGCCGAGCTTACCGAGGTGCTCACTCGCATTGACGAACAGCTCACCGAACTTGGGTAGATTCTTGGGAGTACTGGCCGTGAATTTGGAAAGAATGCAATGAATGGTTGGTTCGTAGTCAATGCATCGTTGCCTTCCGACACTTTTATCGAAACGGAACAGGCGTTAAAAGCGGCTGCAGAAAAGCACGATATTTGGTTGGAACAAAAAACCAACGAAACACTTCTTGCCTTTTGGGGAGGTGCGCCTAGAACATCATTTTTCAAAAGAGAAAACATTCCCGATTTTGTTATTTTTTGGGACAAAGATGTACGTCTTGCTGCATATCTTGAGCAGTACGGAGTGAGAGTCTACAACTCGGCAAGAGCAATCGAACTTTGTGATGACAAAAGCCTCATGTATCAATGTTTGGCGGAACATAGTATTGCGATACCAAAAACCGTTATTGCACCTCAAGTGTATGCAGCAGGTAAGAGCAGCGAATGGATGTGGCTGGAGTCGGTTATTGAGGAATTGGGGTTTCCTCTTGTAGTTAAGGAGTGTTTTGGCTCATGGGGCGAACAGGTTTATCTTATCGATGATGAATTTGCCTTACGTGATTGTCTGACTTCAATAGATGAGCGTCCTCTGCTCTTTCAAGAGCTTGTGGTAGATAGTTTTGGCTGCGATACTCGTATTCATGTGGTGGGTTCTCATTGTGTTTCGGCCATACGCCGTACATCACCGTCAAATACATTCTTGACCGGTAGGACAGCGGGCTCATGTGTGGAGCCGTATCAAATAAGCTGTGAAGAGGAGGAAATAGCACTTCGTTGCATCGCTGCGACCGGTCTTGATTTTGGATGTGTTGATTTGTTTTGTGGGGATATTCATAAACCAGTAGTTTGCGAAGTTAACTCAAATGCCCAATTCTACGGAGCTGCTCACAATGAGAATTCGGTCGACGTAGCTACGCATATTATTCGACATATCTCCGATGACATGAAGGATGGACTGGGTGTAATAGGAATCAAAGAGAGGTTACATGTCTACAGCTAATAACAACAATAACACGGCCACAGACAACAGTTTGTTTGTGGATAGCACGAAAATGACGCCCAGTACGCTGGCTCTCAATGCTGTGCAGGTGCAAAAGTCCTGGCTTGAGGAGACGACACAGTTTCACGAAGGCGAAATTGTGCGTATTGAGAGTCCAGCGCATAATCTTGACGAAGAGGCGATTTTGTTTTGCACAGGCGCCCCTCTTCCTGAGAAAAATAACTGCCGCCTCACGGTCAGTCTATACGAAAGGCTTGAGTTGGGTTCCGATAATGAGATTTTCATTAAGCCGATAGAGAAGCAACAGATGTCGGTCATTCTTCCTCAGCGTATTGATGTGATTAAAACTGGAGAGATTACTGTTTCGCCCCGTGTACACGCATGGCTTATGCGCGAACCGCATTTTGCGTGGTATCGCATTCATAATCAAGAGACTAACATGATTCACGTGGCGCATCGAGATTCTTTTATCGCTGATAAAGGATTGTCTGATACTGAGATGAAGCTTAATCATTGTCAGCGAAAGTTACTTGGGATTAATGCAGATGCTAAGAAGGATGGATGGCGGCACCGGGCCAATCTCTGTGTTATCCCCCTTGTTCAAAGCTCGAATGTTTCTCTCGTCGCCTATCAAAAAAACAATCGTTGGCTTAGTCGTAAGGTGGGCGATTTCTTCATTGGGAGCGCGTCGCTTACCTTACAGAGTATTCGCCCGTATGTCTTCGATGAAGATGCCGATATCGTTCGAATATCGAGAACCAGTGCAGGTCTTTTGGGGATTGAGGAGACCGATCTTGTCACTATTTCATATGGCGATTACTCTACAAGGGCGCGCGCATTCTTTTTTGAAAATTTTGATGATGACAGAGAGCGAACGAAGGCCACGCTTACTCAAAACGCGACATTGCAGGACGGGCTTCAGGGTATAGCGGTAGGCATACCGGTGCGGCTACGAAGAGAGCTTGGGCTCCCCACCATCAAGCATACGGTAATAGTGAGCCGAGATACAGGATTTTTGCTCAGAAAACATATCAATTCCCAAATACTCCCACTTGCTGCATTCTTCCTCGCGCTTATTACGACAGTCGGTGTTTTTGTCGAGCTCGAGGTACTTGCCGTCGGCATAAAAACTGCGGTTGGCGCGCTGCTTGTTAGTCTTTGGCTGCTCGTAATAGCGATTTTTGTCTTGTTCTCCGGTTTGCGTAGTCGCGTTAAGTAGCAAGACCGATTGCTATGATTTCTGATAAACAGAAGAGGGAGGCTGGGAAAGCGTTAGGTATAAATCTCAGTCTTGAGGAAGTTCGTCTACTTGCTGAAGAGTTCGGAAATCCTCAGAACACATTTGCTTCGGTACGCGTTACGGGTACAAATGGAAAAACCTCGACAGCACGTTTAATAGGCGCACTTTTACTGTCCGCAGGGCAAAAAAGCGGGCTTTTTGTTAGTCCTGGTATGAAAAATCCTATTGCTGACATTACCGTAGGAGGGGAGGATATTCGGGAAGACAGGCTTGAAAGATATCTTTTGATGGTGCAAGAAAAAGCAAAAAGTTTGCGGTTGCGGTTAACTGACTTCGAGATTATGGTTCTTGCATGTCTTCTTGTCTTTAGAGATGAGAGAGTCGATTTTGCAGTCATTGAGTCAGGGCTTGGAGGAACATGGGATGCGACGGGTGTTGTTACCGCCTCTGTGGCTGTTATTACGGGAGTTGCTCTTGACCACACCGAAGTTCTCGGCGAAACGGCTGAAGAGATTGCTCGTAATAAATCACACGTTATCTGCCCCGGCTCTAGCGTTGTATTGGGAGAGGGAGTTCGTGCTGTGGAGGATATCTTTTTGAAACGCGCTAAAAAGTTTGGGGTCCACCCTCTCTCCATCACTGAAGACTCTTATCGTGTATACGATAGCGCCTCATTCGGTAGCCACTTTGACATCATCACTCCGCATGCAATTTATGAAAATCTGTGGCTTGCCGGCCCGCCATACCAGCTCAATAACGCCACCGTCGCCGTCACGGCAACAGAGGCACTGCTCGGCCGTACTCTCGACCCCCAACGCGTGCGCGATGCGCTTGCACATATGACCTTTCCCGGCCGCTTCGAAATTCTCGCCACCTATCCGGATGGTACCGCGTCCGTCATCTTCGATGGCGCACATAATCCCGAGGCAGCGCACCACCTTGCCCGTGCTGTCGAGCACGCAATCGCACAGGGGGCTCTGCGCGAAAAACCTCTCTGCGCACTCGGTGTTCTTACCGACAAAGACCTCGACGGCATCATCTCTGCTCTTGCACCGGTTGTCCACGCGTTTGTGCCTCTCGCCGTCGAACAGCACACGGGTCGTGCTCGCGCCGCTACCGAACTTCACGATGCGTTTGTCGCGCACAACGTGCCTATCAGCGACGAACCGGCTACTTCGCTTATCACGCCACGTCCACCATACCCCCTGCTCATAACTGGCAGTTTAACACTTTATAGACATGCGACAGACTGCCTCGATCAACACTAGCCGTACCGTCACTGCGCTGTCCCGCCCTGACCCGATTTTCTCCCCAATCCACAGTTGCGTGCAAGTTTGACAGTTTTTCTCAACATTTTAATTAGTCTGTTACAATAAAGACCAGTTCTTGCACGTACCGTTTACGGTATGGTGTTTGCGTATGCGATTACACGCAGGAGGAATTATGGCAGGGAAAGTAGCGTTTGAGCGTGAGGCCAACGGCTATGCGGTTGCGCAAGTCGATGCGTACATCGATACGTTGATGTCTCATTACGACGAACTCCTGAAGCATTATGAGGCCCTCCAGGCCGAGGTCGAGCAGGCAAAAACTGCAGCAACGAGTGGTGCGACAAGTGCCACCGATGCGTCGACGACGCCGACACAGAGCGACTACACAGCAGAAGCGCTCGAACTTCTTAATGAAACTACACAGGTCGTTACCGGCGTGCGTAAGGAGGCGCGTGCCAAGATGGTCGGTCTCATCGATCAGACATCGGGACACGTCCGTCGTCTTGAGGATACCTTGCAGGAACTCAAGGATGAACTTGCACATACCTATCAAACTATCGAAGAAAAACTCTAGGTGCTCATGAGCGGATTCAGACCACAGAGTCTCGACGATATTAACAATCAGTTCGGTACCCCGAGCGTGCCCGGCATGCCCGGTGCCCCCGGCGTGCCACCTACGCCTGTTCCGCCGATGCCCACGGTGCCAACGCCCGACGCAATCGATGCGCTTCCTTTGAGCGACGATATGGCGCGTCTGCAGAGTGCGGCTGGCTTGCCGCCCGTGCAACCACCCGCGGCGCAGCAACCTCATACCGATCTATTCGCGCCATACCCGCAGCAGCAGCCTGTCGCCGGTATGCCGACGCAACAGATGTATCCGCCACAGCCATCACCCGCAGCTCACACTCCTCAACCTGACCCCTTCGCTGCTCAGCAGATGCAGCCGCCGCAATCGCAGCAGCTACCTGCTGATTTCGTGCAGTACGATGCTTATGGCAACCCATACGATGCGTACGGCAATCCCATCGTACCTGCCGCAGCATCCAAAGACGACGATCCCGGCTGGCTTGTGCCGATTATGCGTGCGATTGGTATCGTGTTGCTGGTGGTGGCCGTTATCTTTGCAATCGGCGCTGCCATTGGTTTTGCGACTAACAACGAGCGAGGCGTCGACCTTGGCGGCTACCACATCTACTACATGCGTACCCAAAGTATGGAGCCCGACATTCCATTTGGTTCGCTCGTTATTGCGTCACGGGCAACCGAGAGCAACATCGTCGTTGGGGACAAGGTTGCCTTTATGGTCGAAGGCAATCCGGACGTGTTTGACTTAGCTAAGGTCGTGCGCGTCAACAGTACTAACGGACGCCTCAACTACATGACCCTCCAGCCATCACAAAGTGCAGATCAAGCCGTGTCGCGCAGTCCCGCCTCGGCTATCAGCGTGGTACAGTTCTACCTGCCCGATGTCGGGCTTGCCATCGAGCTTTTGATGGCGAGTATTTGGTGGATTGCAGGTGGCTTTGTGCTTGGAGTCGTGCTGTTGATGATCTTTAAGATTGACGAATAAGGAGCTACGTTGGCCGGACTTCTTGGACCTATCCTCTCAAGCGGCGCGTTCCGTATGGTCTCGCTGGCTTTGGGCATTCTGTGCCTCGTTATTACGCTCGCACTCATCTATTGGTTGCGCCAAGATGCAAAAAGACGGAGTGCCGGTGCGCTGGTGTGGACTGGGGTTGCGCTGGCCATAGCAATTATCGGTGCGCTGTCAGGTTTTGCTTTCATGAGCTTCGGATTCGGCCCCGTAGGGCTCATCCCGTTCGTGCTCGTCTGCTGTCTTATCATCATATATGTGGTTATACGCCCGGCTGAATTTACTGCCGATGCACGCGAACGTGACATGTCGCTTCGCCTGCTGAGCGCTGAGCTTGAAAGTAAATCGTGCCCCCGATGTGGCGCCGGCATAGAGGCCGAATTCCTCATCTGTCCCGAATGTCTGATTGAGCTACGTCACAATTGTGACTACTGTGGCCGTCCCGTTAAGCCATCGTGGCAGGCGTGTCCCTACTGCCGGAGTCGTCAGCAAGGGGGTGCAGCGTCGTCGAATTCAAAGTCGCGGCCGGCGCGCACGCGCAGTTCTTCGCCATCGAACGCCGGTGCGAATACGGATAAAGGTTCGAGTGCAGGGGCCGGCTCCTTCGGCGACCTTGATCTCACGTTCAACTAACGGCACCATGAGCGCCGATCTCGAACGCATACGTCACTCGACGGCGCACGTCATGGCTGCGGCCGTACACGACCTGTGGCCCGAAACCCGCTTCGGCATCGGTCCGGCAATCGAAGACGGCTTCTATTACGACTTTGACTCGCCCCACACGTTTACGCCCGATGATCTTGAGCGTATCGAGCAACGCATGCGTGAAATCATCGCCGAGGGCATACCGTTTGAGTGCGAAATCATCAATGAAAGCGACGCACGCACATTGCTTGCGAACGAACCTTACAAGCTTGAACTTATCGATGAGCTTCCCGATGACGAAGACATTAGCGTCTATACGAGCGGCTCATTCACTGATCTGTGTCGCGGTCCGCACGTGACCGACACGAGTGAGCTCGGTCATTTTAAGCTGACCAAGCTCGCTGGTGCGTACTGGCGTGGCGACGCGAGCCGTCCGATGCTTCAACGTATCTACGGGACTGCATGGGCGACCGCTGCCGAGCTTGAGGAATACTTAACGCGCCTCGAAGAGGCTGAGAAGCGCGATCACCGTAAGCTAGGCCGTGAGCTCAACCTCTTTAGTTTCGACGAGCGCGCCGGTGCCGGTCTGCCACTTTATCACCCGAAGGGTGCACGCGTGCTGCGTCTGCTCCAAGATTGGTTGCGCGAGGTGTTGCTGAAGCACGGCTACGTTGAATCCATCACGCCGCACATATATAAGCGCGATGTCTGGGAGCTGAGCGGCCACTGGGATAACTATCGAGAGCACATGTATCCCTTCCAGATTAACGACGGCGATGAGGACCACCCGCGCTACACCGATTACGCTATCAAGCCGATGAACTGCCCTGGCCATCTCATGATTTACGCGAGCGACCTGCACTCTTATCGAGATTTGCCGATTCGCATGTTCGAGTTCGGTACCGTCTACCGTCACGAGCTTTCCGGCGTTGTTCATGGGCTGCTACGCGCACGTGGCTTCACGCAGGACGACGCGCACATCTTCTGTCGCGGTGACCAGGTGCCCGACGAAGTCAACCGTATGCTCGACCTCGTTGACTACGTGATGACGACCTTTGGCTTCACCTATACGGCCGAGCTTTCGACGAAGCCTTCTAAGGCGCTCGGCACTCAGGAGACGTGGGACTTTACGACCGGCATCCTAAAGGACACGCTCGATAAGCGCGGTATTGAATACGAGATTAACGAAGGTGATGGCGCTTTCTATGGCCCGAAGATTGACATCAAGATACGTGATGCCATTGGGCGCGAGTGGCAGATGTCGACGATTCAGTTCGACGCCCTGTTGCCCGAGCGCTTCGAGCTTGAGTATCGTACGGCCGAGAACTCTGTCGAGCGCCCCTACATGATTCACCGTGCCATCCTCGGCTCGATGGAGCGTTTCTTCGGCATTTTGATCGAACACTACGCAGGCGCATTTCCCGTGTGGCTCGCGCCGGTGCAGGCTACCATCATCCCCATTAGTGACGATCAACTTGAAGCGGCCGAAGCGGTCGCGGCCGAGCTTACAACGACAGGCGTACGCGTCGAGATCGATGCGAGCTCCGAGCGCATGGGTGCCAAGATCGCAAAGGCGACGGCGCAGAAGGTGCCGTATATGCTGATACTGGGCAAGCGCGAGGTCGCAGATGGCGTTGTCGCCGTACGCCATCGCACCGATGGCGACCTCGGCACGATGAGCGTTGCTGCTTTTGTCGCTTCACTCGACCTTGAACCAAGATAACAAAGTTTGCTACACTAAAGAAGGTAGTTACGAGCAAGTCAACATAACGCGACATGCGTTTTTTGCATGAAATGAGGGCAACATGAGCACAACTGAGAAAACCACACGGGGGGGGGGGGCCATGGCAAAAAAGGCGAGGGCCCTTTTTTAGGAGAACCACCGCC
>WRKU01000015.1 GCA_009777935.1 Coriobacteriia bacterium | reverse complement strand
AGGCAGGCTCATGTAGCGCACAATGGAGATCGTGCAAGCAATCCTAACTATCTACATCTGTGGAGCTAGATGCGCTATGATGGTCAGGTACATCGATTCCTAAAACCCCGAACAAAGTTACACGAACACAACCAAATGATCTTTCTCCTCTGCAGCCGGGAAAAGAGCAGCCCAGATAGGGGATACTAAACTCATAAGTGCTCTGGTGCAAATATCGAATAATATGTGTGTAGCCACTTCACTTCTTTGCCAGCCTCTTGCAACATGGCCATCTCGTCTTCCCACCGAAGTAGAACACGATAAGGCGCATCATCAATCGAATTATCCACCACCAGTGCCGCATCGCATGCATGCAAGTAGTGTGGGAGAAATTCCATTGTGCGCTTGTAGCGCTCGACTATCTTGTTCGGATCGACATCGTGACCGCCTCTGGCGACACGTCTTTTGACGCGCTCAAGATTAATGCGGGGATCTTCGGTCGAGACGAAAAGCATCTCAACATAATAACCGCGTTCACGCGCTCCTTGCATAAAATCAAAGTGTCGTTCACCAATAGTCGTGTGCGAGCCAACGGTTTCATAACCAAACGATTCCCTTTTTCCACGCAATTTTTTTCGTTCTCTAAGGCACCACATCTGTGCCTCTCGAGATCGCGTGAGAGAATCATCGATTACGGATATTTCCGCAACCGTTTTTTCCACAAAATCGGCATTAATCATTCTGATTTGCTTATGGGGGTGATTACTGGGTAACCCCTCGATGAGACCCTCAATAATCGACGATTTACCCGACCCGTTTGGTCCCACGACCACGAGCAAATACGGGGCGCTACTCATTGAATTTTACTGCGTAGATTTCGTTTGTGACTGTCGCGTTGCACGTTTTTCCATATTTTTGATAGCACGCTTGCTTGGTGTCGCGGCAGGATATATCCCTGAGGATTGAGAGCCCGGACGTCTCAAGACTTTTTCGAGGGTTTCGCTACCGATAATTCTGTGAGTTGACAACACCGTCCTGCTCTTTCCTTTTGCTCGTATCATAGTGGGCTATCTCTCAGATCAACTATCTTTTCGTACCTTAATTATGATTGAATTAACTGCAAAAATCAATTAAGAGTATTCGCGTTATGGTGAGGCTGTGCTTCCGGGTTGGAGCGACATGGTTTTGTGAGCGAAACGTGGAAGTATTGCGTTCGTTATGTGCATGACAGCCATTTAATCGTACTATGAGCCGAGATAGCTGTGATACACTCGTAGGCGCAACAAGTGGGTCAATATAGCTAGCACGTATCGCTCTTTTTGAGCAACTTGCTGCACGAACCTGTAATGAGGTGTCCAGCCTCTAAGCGGTTTGTGTAGCGTTGCTATGCTTGACTTTGCTTGTTGCAAGGGGGTTGGACACCTTTTTGCATGCGCTAACCCCGTGTAACTGAGGAAGGGGTGAACGATAGCGCAGACTCATGAAGCCTGAGCAGATACATACGCATGGGCTAACAGTAACCTTTGGCAAGCACAAAGGCGAGTTATGGACGCGTGTGCCGGTCGGCTATCTGCGTTGGTGCATAAACGAGATATCAGAAGACCGCGAAGCGCACAAGATAGCACGGGCCGAACTGTCTCGTCGAGGAGACACAATGCCAACCGATGTCCAAATCAGTAACCACGCCATCGATACAGCAAGCTTACGTGTTGACACTATCTGGCGTGAAGATAGAAGCGAGGACGAAGGGCTCTATTCTTGGCTTGCGAGAGTGTGCGCAGAAGCATTGGCCAATCAAACTGACCGTAAGCGTGACCGTATCGCTCACAAGGGGTGTGTGTTCGTTTTTGCTTATGGCAACGAATATCCTACGCTGAAGACGGTGTTGTGCCGACGTCGGCGGTGAGGCCTTCTATCGTTCTCGGGTGCGCACAAAGGTGAGGCCGTGGGCAGGAGCGCACGGTCCGGCGGCTGCGCGATTACGCGCATCGAGTACCTCCTGTACCCATTCGGGCGGCCGTTTGCCGCGCCCAACCTCAACGAGTGTGCCGACGATCGTGCGCACCATCGAATGGAGGAATGCGTTGCCGACGACGGTCACGGCGATAAGCGGTTCTCCCAGCTCGCAGACGGTATCAATCTCTATAGAGATGATTTCTCGACACGTAGAAAGCCCTTGTTCGTGTAAGCTATCGGCCGAGGCCGCCACGCAAAATGAGGCGAAGTCATGTTCGCCGACAAGCCGCGTGGCGGCCTCGCGCATCGTCGCAAGGTCGAGCGGTGAGACAACGTGCCACGCGTACGACGCGGTAAAGAGCGGCGGTTCGGTCGTGTTCGCAATGAGGTAGCGGTATTCGCGCGCCACGGTGTCGAAGCGCGCACTCCATCCCTCGGCGACGATGCGCGCCTCACGCACAACGATGTCAGGCGGGGTAAGCGCATTCAGCGAGCGCACGAGGTGTGCGAGGTCGTCGGCGCGCCCGAGAGCGCTCGTCGGGATGTCGCAGCTGACGACCTGGCCCTGAGCATGCACGCCGGCATCGGTACGACCTGCGCATACGGTATCGACGAGCGCACCAACGAGCGTAGCAAGCGCTGCCTCGAGCTCGGCCTGCACCGTGCGCACCTCGCCTTGTTGACGGGCGAAACCGCTAAAGCCGGCACCGTCATACGCAAGCGTAAGGGCGAGCGTCACCATCTCAGGCGCAGGCTCGTGTGCGACGTCGCTCACAGCACGCCTCCCACACGTCCGATACCGGCGGCCACCACAAAGACGATTGCGGCAAGTACGAGCATCGTGTCGCTCGGCTGCCAGCTGAGCTGACGCAAACGCGTACGTCCCTCGCCGGTGTAGCAGCGTGACTCCATCGCCAGCGCAAGCGAATCGGCGCGGCGGAAAAGCTGCACGAGCAGCGGCACCAGCACGGGCACCCACGCTTTAGCACGCGTCATCAGCGACCCACTGTCGAATCGCGCGCCTCGAGCACGTTGTGCCAACGCGATGGTCTCGGCCTCCTCGACGATCGTCGGGATGAAACGAAGTGCGATCGAAAAAACGAGTGCGATGTCATCGACCGGCACACGGAAGACACGCAGCGGCGAGAGAATCGAGGTGACGGCATCGGTGAGTGCGACCGGCGAAGTCGTCAGCGTCACGAGCGCTGCGCCGAGTATCATCGCAAACAGCCGCACGGCAAAGTAAAAACCACGTGCGACACCAGCGTAGCTTATCGGCACCACCCCAAAAAGTTGCATGTTCGCCGCCGTCGCATCCCACGCAATCGCGTTGAGCACGAGCGCGAAAAGACCGAAGAACACCACCGGCCACACGAACGTACTTACGTAGCGAAGGGGAATTCGAGCCGAGATGAAGCCGAAAAGGACGCCAATGACGACCGCCGCTAGCACAAAAGCGGAGTCGATGCCGAAGAGCGCCGTCGACAACACGACCGCGATAGCAAGCTTGGCGCGTGGGTCGAGCCGATGCAGCCAGCTCGATCCCGGCACGTACATCCCGATAGCCGGCTTAATCAAAGGACACCACCTGCGTTGCGTACGGTTCGAAGAGCTCCGGTGAGTGCGTCACGATGACGACGCCGGACGTGCGGGTCATATCGACAAGCGTCTTTATCATGAGCGTACGTCCGGCGTCGTCCAGCCCGGCGGTCGGCTCATCGGCAAGGATAAACTGGGGCGCAAACGCAAGGATGCCGGCGACGGCAACGCGACGCGCCTCACCGCCCGAAAGATGGAACGGTGAGCGCTCGCCAAACGCTGCAGGGTCGAGACCCACCCGCCGCAGCGCTTCTTCGGCGGCTTCGCACGCAGCCTGCGGCGAGGCACCAAAGTTGCGTGGCCCAAAGGCGACATCCTCAAGCACCGTTTCGCCGAAGAGCGCCGACTCAGGATCTTGGAACATGAGGCCAATCTTGCCTCGGTTGGACGCATCGGTTACCGCAACACCATCGAGCGTTGCCGTACCGGCCTGCGGCTTCAGGAGTCCCGCGAGCACCTTGAGCAGCGTCGACTTGCCGCTGCCCGTCGGCCCTTGCACGACAACGAGCTCGCCGGTGCGTACGCTGACCGAGACATCACGCAAGGCGTCGATGTGTTGATCGCCGAGCTCATAAGTAACTGACACGTTGTCCGCAACGAGCGTTGCGCCCGTTGCGCCACACGACGCACCGAGGCAGCTCCTTATATACTCACGGCACGTATCGATCTGTTCGGCCGTGGGAGGGTCGTCGTGCAGAAACATATCCGTCAGGCGACGCGAGCCAATGTCGATGGAGCGCCGCTCCTGCACCGCACCGTCTGGTACGCCCGTTACGATCTCGGTCGAGCCACCGCCGACATCGGCAACGATGGCGTCCCCCGACGCAGTCGCTTCGTCGATGCCATAGGTCGCGCCGACAAAGGCGTAACCGGCCTCGCGCTCACCATCGATAATGTGCATCTCAACGCCCAACTCATCTAAGCAACGTACCAGTTCAGCACCGTTTTCAGCATCGCGCGCCGCACTCGTCGCCACGCAGTAAACCTCGTCAACTGCAAGCGCCTCTACCTGCGCCAACCATTCTGTTATGACGGTACAGACACGCTCGACGCCGGCCTCGCTCAGCCGCCCAGACGTCGTCATGCCGTCGCCAAGATCGGTTATCTCGGCCCGGCGCAGAAACTCTTCGGTGATAACTCCGTCGACGACCTCAGCGACCAGCAGACGCGTCGTCACGGTACCGATATCGATAACGGCAGCGCGCATCTAACGCTCCTGCGCAGGGAGCTCTATGCGAAAGATGGCGTCGAGGAAAGCTGTCCATGCCCCAAACGGCTGGGCTTCATGCGGGATGCGCGCGATCTCCATCTGGCGTTCGCTCGCCGTTGCTTCCGAGATAGGTCTGCCGTTACGCGTCACGATAACGATGTTCTCGCCCTCCTCGACAAGCCCGAGCGACTCGCGCGCGTACGCCTTAATGCCCTCGGTCGTCTCCAGCGACGTAATCGAATCGCGCAGCTGGTCGTTGTATGCCTGTACCGCTGCGAGGTGCTCGGCGAGCACACGTTCTTGACGCGCCTCACGATACCAAATGCGGAGTGGCGTGTAGTAGACCGCGCTGAGGAGAACCATCAATAAGATGAGCGCAAACGGTAGCAGCACCATCCAGCGTGCTGCAAAGCGCCCGCGTAGTTCCGTGGTTTTCCGCGCGCTCTTGCGTGTCGCGGCAGATGGCTTTGTGCGCGTTTTCGTGTTTCGGCTTGAGGCCATTACTTCACGTTATAGAATGCGTCCATGCCTAGATAAACCGCCGTCGCGTCAAGCTCCTCCTCAATGCGCAGGAGACGATTGTACTTTGCGACGCGGTCGCTGCGTGCCGGCGCACCGGTCTTAATCTGTCCGGCGTTAACGGCAACGGCAAGATCGGCGATGGTCGTATCCTCGGTCTCGCCACTACGATGCGAGATAACACAGGTGTACCCGGCCTGCGTAGCCATCTCAATCGCCTGAAGTGTCTCGGTCAAGGTACCGATCTGATTCACCTTAATGAGAATCGAGTTAGCCACACCGAGCTCGATACCTTTGCGCAAGCGTTCGGTATTCGTCACGAAAAGGTCGTCGCCAACGAGCTGGACACGATCGCCGAGTTTGTCGGTCAGGAGTTTCCAGCCGTCCCAGTCGTCCTCGGCCATGCCGTCCTCAATCGAGATGATAGGGTAGCGCTCGGCTAAATCGACCCAGAACGCAACCATCTGCTCGCTCGTGAGCTCGCGTCCCTCGCCTTCCAACACATAGACACCGCGCGCCTCATCGTATATTTCGGTCGTTGCCGGGTCGAGAGCAAAGCGAATCTGTTCGCCCATCGTATAACCGGCCTTTTCGACGGCTTCAACGATAATCTGTAACGCCGCCTCATTGCTCTCGAGATCAGGTGCGAAGCCGCCCTCGTCGCCGACAGCGGTTGACAGCCCCCGTGTGTGCAGGACCTCTTTGAGTGTATGGTAGATCTCAACGCACCAACGTAGGCCCTCGGTAAACGACGCGGCACCGACTGGCATAACCATGAATTCTTGCAGGTCAACGTTGTTGTCGGCATGAGCTCCGCCGTTGAGGATGTTCATCATCGGCACGGGAAGCGTACATGCGTTGACGCCGCCGAGGTAGCTATAGAGTGTGAGCTCGGTCGATATCGCTGCGGCCTTTGCGGCTGCCAACGAAACGCCCAGCAGCGCGTTGGCGCCCAGTTTCGCCTTGTTGGCGGTACCGTCAAGCTCCAACAGCACACCGTCGACAAGACGCTGGTTGCTCGCGTCCACGCCGATGAGTGCTTCGTAGATGTCAGTATTCACGTTCTCGACAGCTTTGAGAACACCCTTGCCGGCGTAGCGCGCAGCATCATTATCGCGCAGTTCAACGGCCTCAAATGCGCCGGTTGAGGCACCGGAAGGAACGATAGCACTCCCACACGAACCGTCATCGAGCACTACATCAACCTCAAGCGTCGGGTTACCCCGTGAGTCCAAAATCTCCCGTGCACAAAGGTCGAATATCGTGCTCATGATCTACTCCGTTTCGATAGTAACGCCTTCACCATCGCCCATCATTCCCATGACCTCGGACGATTCGGCCTCTTGCTCTTCATTGAACCGCAGAACCTCGGCGTCAAAAATCACGATGGTTGCTTGTTCACGCAATTCGTCCAGAAGTTCTTGGGCACGAGTTCTCTGCAAGTCATTATAGAGTATCTCTCGAATATAGTCGGAAACTTCATCGAGTGACTCTTTCGTCATCGAACGCTTATCGGTAATCATGACGATGTGGTAACCAAACTGTGTCTCGACGACTCCCGATATCTCGCCGACCCCAAGCCTGTCAAAGGTCTCGGCAAACTCCGGGACAAATCTCGAGGTGTCCTCAATCCAACCAAGGTCGCCACCAACCGCCGCTGAACCGGGATCCTCTGAGTATTCCTCTGCCAGTTCAGCAAAGTCAGCACCAGCTTCTAGCTGAGCCAAAATATCTTCAATGAGCTCCCTCGACTCTTCGTCGGTGCGATCCTCATCGTCGGTCATGATGAGTATGTGCGATCCTTTAGTCGCTGCAGGCTTGGTAATCTCGGGATCGAGTGCCGCCTCTTCGCTGTTATAAAACTCCTGGATTTCGGCCTCGGTTATTTCGTCTTCCGAAACCCGTTGGTCGAGAAGTCCCTGAATGTACAGAGCGTGCATAAAGTATGTACGAATGTCTTGCTCAGTATATCCCGCACCACGAATCTCCTGCTCGTAGTTGTCACCATACATTGCCTTGAGTTCCTCAAAGCGCTCGTCAATCTCTTCGTCGGTCACCTCAACACCAACACGCCGCGCCTCCTGAAGAAGCAGCTCTTCATTGATGAGATCGTCGAGTCTCTGCGCACGTATCATCGCGCGGTCATAGCCGCCTTGCTCGACATCGAAAATGCCAGGACTTTGGAACTCGATGCGTGCCATCTCGGCGTTAAGCTGTCGTTCGGTAATAGCCTCACCGTTGACCTCAGCAGCGGCCTTACCTTCAGAACCACAGCTCAGCAGCAAGAACACGACACCGGCTACAACGGCAGCAAGCGCAATACCAAGTACGACCAGTACCACCGGCCTCTTAATCATGTCGATAAACCCTTCGGCTTCGACTTCGGCCATCTTCACCTCAAACTTGGCCTTTTCGGGCACAGACGTTTTTTCCTTCGCAGGCTTTTCGTCTGTCTTTTTGGTATCGCTTTTATCCGACATGCGGGCTCCTTTGTTGTACGTGCACAGCTTTTTTATTGTAGCACTTCTACTGCTTCGGCAATAAGCGTCACAAACAGCTCGAACCCTACCGCACTGATCTGGCCGGACTGCTCCTGCCCCAAAAGCGAGCCGGCGCCACGAATCTCGAGATCGCGCATCGCTATTTTCAACCCACTACCGAGGTCATCGTGTTCAGCGATAGCAAGGAGGCGCTCGGTCGCTTCCTCAGTCAACGGAGCATCGGCCGGGTAGAGAAAATAGGCGTACGCATGCAGATGACTGCGTCCTACACGCCCCTTGAGCTGGTAGAGTTGCGCGAGTCCAAGGCGCTGCGAGTCTTCGATGATAAGCGTATTTGAACGCGGATTATCGATACCTGATTCGATGATTGTCGTGGCGACGAGGATATCGATGTTGCCGGCGTTGAACTCTTCCATGACCGCTTCGAGCTCGTCGGCCTTCATCTTCCCATGCGCAATGCCGATACGCGCTTCGGGCGCAGCGGACGTCACGCGCTTTCTCGCATCATCTATCGAATGTACGCGATTCGAGGCGTAGTAGACCTGTCCGCTGCGCCCGAGCTCAGTGGCAATCGCCGCCGCAACGACCTTCTCATCCCACGGGCCGACCTGCACCTGAATAGGGTGGCGATTCTCAGGCGGTGTGTCGATGACCGACATGTCTCGCACGCCAGACAGCGCCATCTGAAGCGTGCGCGGTATCGGCGTCGCGCTCATCGAAAGCACGTCGATAACGGTGCGCATGTTTTTGAGCTGCTCCTTGTGGCCCACACCAAAACGCTGTTCTTCATCGATGACGAGCAGCCCAAGATCTTTGGGAACGACATCCTTCGAGAGAAGCCGATGCGTGCCGATAAGCACATCGACGGTACCTGCGGCGAACCCTTCGAGCGCAAGACGCTGCTGTTTTGCCGTACGAAAACGGCTCATGACCTCAACGTTTACCCCGAACTGCGCAAAGCGATCGCTAAAGCTTGTAAAGTGTTGCTGGGCGAGAATCGTCGTCGGGCACAGCACCATAACCTGCTTGCCGTTTTGGACCGCCTTGAATGCGGCGCGTATCGCAACCTCGGTCTTACCGTAGCCGACGTCACCGGCGATGAGCCGATCCATCGGCTTGGCCGACTCCATGTCATGCTTAACGTCCTCGATGGCTGCACTTTGATCGGGCGTCTCGTTGTAAGGAAAGAGCGCCTCCATCTGGACCTGCGCCGAGGTATCGAGCTCGTACTCGAACCCCTGCACCTGTGCGCGACGTGCATACAGGTCGATGAGGTCGAACGCGAGTTTTTCGGCGGAAGCGCGCGCTTTTTCGGTCGCGCGTAGCCACGACTTTGTGCCGAGGCGCGTCAGCTTCGGTGCACCGGCCTCACTGCCCACATACTTTGAGAGTTTGTCCATCTGATCAACGGGCGTATAGAGCGTATCGCCCTCGGCGTACTCAAGCTGAAAACAATCACGCTCGATGCCGTCAACTTCACGTTTCGTAAACTGCTTGAACAATGCGACGCCATATGTACGATGCACCACATAGTCGCCTTCCTTGAAGGAAAACTTGACCTTTTCGAGATCAATAACGCGGCGCTCGGCACCGGTAGATGAAAACCGCGGATAGGCTTCGGCGGTCGTGATAACGGCGAGCTTCGCATCGGTGATGATGTAACCGTTGCCGAGGTCACCATCGACCACGCGCACCTTGCCGGACCCAAGCCCTACCGGAACGTGCTCAAAAACGAGCAGGTCGATCGTTTTCTCGCGCAGGCGACGCGTGGGAAGTGCGATGATGACCTGGTACTTTGCGTTCGTCAGCGCGCGTGCGTGCTGTACGAGCTTCGCATCGGTCGAAGCTATATCGGGACGTTTTGCGGCAATCTTGGTACGCGGGTCCGGAGTATGCTGAAGCGCACGAAGCGTAAGCCGCGCATGCGCGTCAAAGTCGAAGATGATGTCAGAGGCGAGCGCTGGCTCGGCAAAAGGATAGATTGTCGCGCTGGTGTCGGCCCCAAGCACTTGTCCGCTGCCGGGCGCAAATCGCTTGATGGCCTCTATTTCGTCGTCGAAGAACTCGATACGCACGGGCGCATCACCCAGCGCAGGATGAATGTGCATCGTGTCGCCGTGCAGCGCAAACAGACCCTCCTCATCGGCGATTTTGGCGCGCACATAGCCCATTTCAACGAGGCGAGCGGCGAGGTCGTGCGGGCTGTGCTGTTCGCCAACCTGCAGATAGAGCGGCTCGTAAGCAGCACGCACGGCCGCGGGCACGGCAGGCGCCGTTGAGACCAATACGGTCGAGGCGAGCGCCGTTACGGCAGGTGCGCGTGCCGTCGCCCCCATGACGGCCGAGGGAGCCGATGGCGTCGCAGTCTCGGGTGCGGCCTCGGGTGCGGTTTCGGGCATGAGTGCCTGGATCGAGGTCACCACCACGCACGGCTTGCCGCTGTCCATCATCGTAAAGGCACGCGCACGTTGACGCGTTACCCGTGCGGGACTCGGCTCTGCCTCACGCGATGAATACACGACGTTAGGCACATACGCAAGTTCATCGGCGACGAGGTAGCTCGCCAGCTGCCGGTGCATCTTGTCGGCGTGAAGCTCTGACTCGGTGATGACGAGAAGGGGGGTGGGATATCGCGCAAAAAGGGTCGCAATGAGGGGAGCGCGCGCCAGACCCGGTATGCTCAGGGTCGCATCGTTTCCGGCCTCAAACTCACGCAGAGCAGCCCCGAACGGGGCAAGGCCACTTATCGCCGAAACGATAGTTCGCTGAAACGGCGCCGTGCTCATAGGTTACTATGGTAACATCATGAAAATGAACGTGGCAGAAATACAGCGGCGTTTTGAAAAGGCCTATCCTGAAGAGCCCCGATCAGCGCTCAACTTCTCGAATCCGTACGAGTGCATCTGCGCCATCGCGCTTTCGGCACAGACAACCGACGTTAACGTTAACAAGGTCACGCCAACGCTGTTCGCACGCTACCCGGATGTTGCGTCACTCGCCGCGGCCAAGCAAGACGATGTCGAAAAGATTATCTACTCGCTTGGCTTCTATCGCAATAAGGCAAAAAACCTCATCGGTATGGCGCGACGCATCATGGCCGAGTACGGTGGCGAAGTCCCCGCAACGATGGACGACCTGCTCACGCTGCCCGGTGTCGCGCGCAAAACAGCAAATCTCGTGCTGAGCAAAAATTTCGGCATCACCGAAGGAATTGCCGTCGATACGCATGTTTTTCGCGTCTCACATCGGCTCAGCCTGAGCGATGCTAAGACGCCCGACGGGACCGAACGTGACCTTTGCGCGCTCTTCCCGCGTGAGCACTGGAATCGCGTCAACTACGAGATGATTCGGCTCGGCCGCGAGATATGCGATGCGCGCAAGCCGCTCTGCGCTAGATGCTTCCTAAACGACCTCTGCCCACATTACGCACATTCCTGTCGAAACTAGAGCACTTGTAGTATCAGGTAAGTATTAAGGTTATTGGTACGGCCGTCAGCGGTGAATCGGTCGACGACGGTAGCGCGCGGTGTGACTGCTGTCTGGGATACAGCGGTGGAAACGAGTTGATCGATCTCGGCCTCGGAAAAACTATGGCAGTAGCGATATGCACCGGGCGTATCCTGCCAGCCGAGCAAATAGTCGCCATCATCAAGCTGAGCCGGATCGAGAGGTACGAGAATCGGCGGGCGGGTATGGAGCGCCTCTCTATGGGTAGCCTGTGCTTTGGTACGTAAGCGATCGTTGGTGAGAAACTGCCAGAACGATACGATAGCGTAGCCGCCGGGACGTGTCTGTGCGATGAGGCTTCGCAAAACTTCTTCTCGATACGCCTGCGTCGGCACGTGGTGCATGAACCCGAACGCCACGGAAAGGTCGCACGGTGGTGCTTCGAACTGCTCGTTCAGGGGGAGATTGCGCTGAAGAATATCGAGGATATCGAGATGCCGATAGTGGGACGTAGGGCAATAAGCCGTGGCCATTTCCTCGCAGTTGTCAACGGCATAAAACGTGCGCGCTACCTCCGGAAGTGCCGTCGCAAGGAAGGTCTCGAAACGCCGATTCCCACAGGCAAGATCGAAAACAGTGAGCGCCGAGCAATCGCCCAACCCCTCGCATACCGTCTCGATACACCTCTGCCAACCATCCCACGCATGTTGCCGTGACGCGGCGAACGAGGCTCCGTGACTTCGATAGAAATCATTGTTTAGCGCACACAGTATTTTGATTGTTTCTGCGTTCATCGATAGAATCATTCTACTATGTATCCGCTCAAACCACAGCGCACGGCATCCGGCGTGGCAACCGTAACCGTCATCACAAAGCCGGGGCGATGCTCGGGCGACTGCCTGTTTTGTCCCAGCGATGTGCGTATGCCAAAGAGCTACCTGAGCAATGAGCCTGCCTGCCAACGTGCCGAGCGCAACTACTTCGACCCCTATCTGCAGGTCACGATGCGCCTTCGTGCACTGCACCAGATGGGACACGTGACCGACAAGGTCGAGCTCATCGTGCTCGGCGGTACCTGGAGCGACTATCCGCCAGAGTACCAAATCTGGTTCATCGCCGAGCTATTTCGTGCACTCAACGATGGTGATACGAACGAGCAGGCCGTGCAAGAGCGGCTTACCTTTTACGAACGTGCGGGCCTCAGCAACTGCGAGGAAAAGCTGGCAGACCTTGTGAGCGATGTGCAGCAGCAGGTAAACGGCGGTGCGCTCGCCTACAACGAGGCAATGAGGCAGCTCTACGAGGAGAGCAGCGTGTGGCGTGAGATCGCCACTGAGCAGACGGCCTCTCTTGCCGAGTTGTTCGAGCAGCACCGCCGCAACGAGGCTGCTGCACATCGCGCCGTGGGGCTGTGCGTCGAGGTGCGTCCCGACACGATAACGTCTGAGGGTCTGACGTTCCTTCGTCGGCTTGGCTGTACCAAGATCCAGATGGGCATCCAGAGCCTCGATGCTGACGTGCTGGCAGTGAACGGGCGTGCGCTTACTCTTGAAACGATTCAGCGCGCCTTTGCATTACTGCGCGTTTTCGGCTTCAAGATACACGTACATTTCATGCAGAACCTCCCCGGCTCGTCGGCTGCCGACGATATGCGCGCGTACCGGCGGCTCGTGACCGAGGCACCGTATCTCCCCGACGAGGTAAAACTTTATCCCTGTGTGCTCGTCGAGAACGCACGGCTTTACCAAGCATATACCGAAGGAGCGTGGCAGCCGTATAGCGAAGAGGAGCTGCTTGAAGTGTTGATAGCAGATACGCTCGCCACCCCACCATTTGTGCGTATTTCGCGCATGATTCGTGATATCTCAGCGCGCGATATCGTAGCGGGAAACAAAAAGGCTAACCTGCGGCAGTTCGTCGAAGCTGCCATCGAAACGACGGGAGGACGGGTGCACGAAATTCGCTCTCGTGAAATCAGAACGAGCGAGATCGAAGTCGAAAGTCTTGCGCTCGATATCATGTCGTATGAGACGACCATGAGCACCGAGTACTTTCTGCAGTGGGTAACGCCCGACGACCGCATCGCCGGTTTTCTGCGGCTTTCGCTGCCAGACACTGATGACGTGTGTGTCGGTGATACGTGTGCCCCTAATGGATGTGAGCGAAGCACGGAGCTGCCGGTCGCACCGGGTGTGGCGATGATTCGTGAGGTGCACGTCTATGGACGTGTTGCTCGGCTACGTGAAACTCGTGAGAATGCGCAGCATCTTGGACTGGGCCGACAGCTTATCGAAAAGGCGTGCGAGATTGCCCGTGAGCATGGCTATCACACGATGCGCGTCATCAGCGCCGTCGGTACACGTGCGTACTATCGCAGCTTAGGCTTTTACGACGGCGAGCTGTATCAGATGAAGCCGCTCTCCCTCGCCACCGGTAAAAACGGTATGATAGTCCCATGACTGACCATGAAGATAGACGTGAGCCTCTCGGCCTTTGGCAGTATGTAACGTACTTCGTGCTGGTTGCCGTAACGATTGGCGTAACGTTTATCTTTTTCCCTTCGATTCCCGGCCACATTCCCCAGTACTATAGTTTTACGAGTCAATCGACACAGTACATTGAAAAATCGGTCATTGCGGTATTGGTAGTGCCGATGATTCAGCTCGTGATAGCGCTTCTATTCCTCGGCATCGCGTGGGGCACCAATCGTGCGTCTCGGATTACCTTAGGAAGTGTTATGTTCTGGCTGGGGCTCGCCATCATGCTTCTCGTGAGCGCGGCACAATTCACCATGATTGGGCTGTTTCACTCGTAGCGTCGCAATCCGTAACGCAAGAAGATTGTGTCGCATCCAGCGTGTGTGTACGCGTGCACACGTGCCGCAAGAGAGCCTCGCTGTGGCTGACGACGAGCAACCCGATATCGCGCATCTGTACCTCATCGAGCAAGAACGACCATATCTGCGCTTGCGTTATAAGGTCGAGCATCGTGGTAATTTCATCTGCGAGTAAAAACTTCGTTTGCTCGCCAAGGGAACGCGCAATGCAGAAACGCTGAAGTTCACCGCCGGAGAGCTCTCCCGGGAAACGATTCATCCACTCAGATTTGATACCGAGCCCGTGTAGCACGCGTGGCTCGATGAGGCCACCTTCTGCGATAGTCTCGCGCATACGCAGCCGTGGATTAACGGCCATCTCAGGATGCTGCCATATCATCTGGACCGGCGCATATTGCGCGCCACGGCCATGCCCCTGTGCGTTGCTGCGCAGATGCCTTCGCTTCGGATAGAGAGGCTCACCGTCGAGCAATATTTCGCCCGTAGCAGGTCTTTCGTAGCCGGCAAGCAAGCGGCACAGTGTCGTCTTGCCAGATCCGCTCGGCGCCGCGAGCCCTACGCGCTCGTTGCTCGAAAGGGAGAGGTTTATATCGTGCAATACCGGTGGTGCGTCCCGGTGGTAACAAAACGAGAGGTTGTGTGCTTCAAGTATCATAGTCTCGCCCGCCACAATGCCTTCGTGTAGGGATGCTGCAAGGTTTCCTCCCGAGCAAAGTTGCACGCCTCGGTGTCTTCAACGGCCGTGCCATCATGCATCACGACGATGCGCTCGGCAACTTCAAGAGCCAGTTCAAGATCGTGCGTAATCAGTAGTACACCGGCGCCATCGTCGGCGAGTTCACGAAAATGACTGAGCACTCGGCGGGCCAGCTTGGCATCGAGTCCTGGTGTAGGCTCATCGGCAATGATGAGCTTCGCATCTTCGAGAACGGCCATCGAGATAAGAGCACGACGCGCCATGCCACCGGAGAGCTCAAACGGATAGAGATTCTCGACGCCGTCGCCAAGCCCGTAGCGTTCCAACACCTCTTCCATCTTCTGTCGCGTCGCCGCATCTTTCCTCCCCTTAAGAATCTGAGTGCCAATCTTCATCAGAGGGTCGAGATGCGAAACGCCCTGTGGCACGAGGGCAATTTCGCTGCCTCGCAACTCCTCTATGCGCGTCTGCGTGAGGAGTTCTCCACGATAACGAATCTCGCCGCTCCACGTTGCGTTGTACGGCAAAATTCCCAGAATACTATGCGCGAGCAGGCTTTTTCCCGATCCGCTGGCACCAACGATAGCAACGAGCTCGCCGGCGTGTACCTTGACGTTGAGATTGTGAATCGTCTCAAGCTGCGTGTGACTAAAACGCCCCGCATATTGCTGAAACGAAATCGAGAGATTGCGAATATCGAGTACGGTATTGTCCGCGCAGTTGTTTATGTTACTCATGGATACTCACCGGGTCGAGAAGTTTGCGTAGCGATCCCCCGAGCCAGCTAAACATCGCAACAACTGCGACCAGCATAAGCCCCGGAAACACCGCGAGCCACCACGTGCCCGCTACCAGATAACGCATGCTTTCGGAAAGGATAATACCGATGGCAGGTTGCTCAGGAGAGAGCCCAAACCCGAGAAACGTAAGACTCGCTTCGTGCAAAATGACATGGGGAAAAAGCAGCACGAGTCCAACGAGAAGCTGTGGCAGCAGGTGTGGCAGCATATGTTTGCGGATAATCGTCAGCTTACCTACCCCCAGCTTTTCGGAGGCGAGAACATACCCGCTCTGCTTGAGTTGCAGCACTTCAGCGCGCATGACACGTGCCAGTGCCATCCAATGGGTCACCATCACGCCAATGATGATTCCGGCGGCCCCTTTACCAACTGCGAGCGCAATCAGAATGAGCAACAGAAGGTGTGGTATGCCCATGGCAAGATCGATAAGCCACGAGACGGTCGCATCAAGCAGGCGCCCAAACGTTGCCGCTAACGAACCGAGTAGAAGTGCTATACCCGCGCTCAGCGATGCCGTGAGCATACCAAGACGCAAGCTCGTAGAGAGACCAGCGATGGTGCGCAAAAACATGTCGCGGCCCATCCAATCGGTGCCGAAAGGATGCTGCCAGCTGGGGGGAAGGTCTTTGCGCGCGAAGTCCGTGGCCATAGCCTGTTCGGTAACGAGCGGCCCAGCTATCGCAATCGCCACAAGTGCGACCACCACGATGGCTAATAGGATACCGGTTGCCATACGTCGGTTCATACGCCGGTTGAGTCGCCACCTCATTTGCTCACGCCTTTTCTGATGCGAGGGTCAACGACACCGTATAAGGTATTCGCAATAAAGTTGCCGCCAAAGACGAGAGCGGTACTGATAACCGTAATAGCAAGCAACAGCGGCATATCGCCACCAAGGCCCGCCGTGACGACGGCTTGGCCCAGTCCCGGATACGAGAAGACCTGCTCGACAAGGATGGTACCGGCTAGTATCTCGTTGATGAGCGCAAACTGAAGCGTCATCGCGGGAAGAATGACGTTGCGCACGCCGTGTCGCGTCACAATACGCCGCGTGCTCTCGCCGCGTGCGCGAGCAAATAAGACGTAATCGCTCCCCATGACGGCAATCATCTTTTCGCGCGTATGCAGCGTGATGTTAGCGATGCCGGTGATGCTCAGCGCGAGAGCCGGCAAGATGGCGTGCCTGAGTCGATCAATGAGCGTAACATCGGCCGCCTCCATACCAATGGGTACACTCAACCCGATAGGTGCTATCTGGAGCCATACAGCAAAGATAAGCAGCAACATGATGCCTATCCAAAACAGCGGGGTGCTCGCAATAATGAGCGAGTACGACTGAATCGCTCGGTCGATAGCGCGACCTTGATAAGCGCCTGCAATAATACCTAAGGTGAACCCGAGCACGCCGGAGATAACCCACGCGAACGCAAGCAGTAACAGCGAGTTCGCAAGCTTTTCCGCGATAACCGTCGCTACGCTTTGGCGATAGAGCAACGAGATTCCCATATCGCCGCGCACAAAATCGCCGAGCCACGAGAGGTAGCGCTGTATGGGGGGCTCGCCGACACCCCAGTACGATTCGAGCTGTGCGGTTTGTTCGGCACTGAGCGACCCTAACGCCGCCTGTCCGATATTGGTCTGCAGCGGGTCAAGCGGCGAGATGGATACGAGGGTGAACGCAATAGCGCTCGCACAAAGAAGTAGGAGCGCTACGCGTACAAGGTTTTTTGCGGTTTTGACCGCTACTTCCATGACCAGCGATCGATGTTATTGACGATAGACCATCCATGCCCGTGAGGATGAATCTTTTGCTCGGCAACGTTGAGATCGTCGTGCACCCAATAGAGATGATCAATGTTGACGAGCCACACCCACGGGGCGTCACCGATGGTACCGGTCGTATGGTCTCCTTGCGCCTTCTGCCAGAGTTCGTAGGAGGCTTCGGTATCGCTCTCTGCCAGCGCCTCGTCCATGTACCGGTCCACCGTTGCGTTGGCATATGGTGAGTAGCGTGCGAGTCCGATCTCAGGATCAGTGCGATAGATATTGTAGAGCTCCATCGGCGTGTGTGCACCCCAGCCCCAGGTCATGACCTCGGTCTGGGCGCGATCATACGCAACGTCCCAGCCCACGCCTTCAATGACGGTGGCGATACCGAGAGCCGCAAGCTGGTTAGAGGCGGCCTGTACCAGTGCCTGGCGCACGGAGTCGCTCGCCGGATAGATGAGGGGTATCGTAGCCGTAAGACTACCTTTGGTGCGCACGCCATCGTCGCCAAGCACCCAGCCGGCCTCTTCGAGAATGCGAATAGCGGCGTCAGCATCATACTCGACGATAGCTTCGCGGTTGAACCACGGAAGACCATCACACACGCTATAAGCAGGAGAGCCATGGCCGTTGAGCACTTCGTTTACGAGTCGCTCGCGGTCAAGACCGATGTTGATAGCTCGGCGAATTGCGAGGTCGCTCGTAACGTCGTTACCGATGGTGCCGTCGTGCGGGATGGCCGGCAAGCTGAAACCTCGATTGTCGACTGAGGCAGCCGCAAAAAGTTGGTAGCCATCGACCGTTTGATTCGCGTACGTGGCAGCCGTATAGGCGAGGTCAACCTGTCCGGCCTTCGCTGCGGCAAGAGCAGCGTCTTCCTCCATGAAGAGTATCGTTACCTTTCTCATGAGTGGAGCTTCGCCATAGTAGTGAGGATTGGCCTCAAGGATGACCTGCTGACCCTTATCCCACTGTGCCAGCATATATCTACCTGAGCCGATGGGGTTTTGGCCGTATTGCGCATCGTACGCGTACTCGGGAACGATTCCTACCGTCGTCATCGTGTACGGCCATACCGAAAATGGTCGCGTGAGGTGAAACTCAACGGTCGTGTCATCAAGAGCGGTGGCACTCTCGAGCATGGTGAGGTCGGTGACCGAGCTTGATGCTTTCACTGTGTTGTAGGTAAACGCGACGTCGTGCGCGGTAAGTGGGATACCGTCGGTAAATGCGACATCATCGCGGATAGTAACCGTCCACGTAAACCCATCGTCGCTCGTTGATACGTCGGTGGCGAGGTCATAGCCAATGGTGAGATCGGTCTTCGTCACCAGCAGCGTGCTCTGGATAAGCGGCTCATGCATGTGCTCGCCGGCACCCCAGCCATACGCAGGGTCGAAGCCTGCCTCAGGCTCGGATTCGGTGTTCATCACGACGATGACCTCGTCGTTTGCACGATGAGCAGTGTCGGCGTTGCCCGTGCAACCGGCAAGAAGAATGGCCGTTGTTAGAAGGATAGCGGAGAAGATGAAATGTCTGGTGCGCATGTGTCGCATTCCTTTCGTCCGTGTGCGGTGCGAGCGATGCAGCGTGTGCAGTGCGGCTTTCCGATTGCTGCATGCTTGACATGGTAGGTGACTGCACTGGGTCGCACAAGCTCCCCCGGGGGATAAATATGGTACCCTTGTAGGACCATAGGGTGAAAGGAACGATAGTGTCAGAGGAAATAACGTTTTACAAATGCGCGACCGTGCCGCTCGAAATGCACCGCGCGCGTATCGTTCAGAAACTCGAGCTCAAGCCGGTCGAAGAGCGCGTACGTGCCATCACTGAGGCCGGCAACAACACATTTTTGCTGCAAAACAAGGATATTTTCCTCGATATGCTGACGGACTCCGGCACCAACGCAATGAGCGACCGTCAGCTCGGTGCAACGATGGTCGCCGATGATAGTTATGCCGGTAGTACCACCCATGAACGGCTTGAAACCACGCTGCGCGACATCTTTGGCAAAGAGTACTTTTTGCCGGCACATCAGGGTCGTGCATGTGAGCATCTGCTCGCCAAGGTGTTCGTCAAAGAGGGCGATATTGTGCCGATGAACTATCACTTCACAACAACGAAGGCTCACATTACGCTGCAGGGCGGCGAAGTCACCGAACTCTACTATCCCGACGCGCTTGATGTTGAGAGCGCCAATCCCTTTAAGGGCAACATGCCGCCTGAGGCACTACGTGAGGCAATCGCCACGTACGGTGTCGATGGTATCCCCTTCGTGCGTATGGAGGCCGGCACCAACCTCATCGGCGGCCAGCCTTTCTCGCTCGAAAACCTCAAGGAAATATATGCAATCTGTCGTGAGCACCATCTTCCACTCGTGCTCGACGCAAGTCTACTTGCCGATAACCTGTACTTCATCAAAGTGCGCGAGGATGCGTACAAGGATGCGACGATTCGAGAGATTACGCGTGAGATTGCTGATAATACCGACATCATTTACTTTTCGGCACGCAAGCTTGGCCATGCGCGCGGCGGCGGCATGTGTCTAAACGACCGCGATACGTACCTGAAACTCCGCGAACTCATTCCCGTCTATGAAGGCTTTCTGACGTATGGTGGCATGAGCATACGTGAAATCGAAGCGATTGCCATCGGCCTTGAGGAGACGATGGATCTGCACATGATTAATCAGGGGCCGCTGTTTACCGAATACATGGTCGATGAGCTTGTTAAGCGCGGGATACCGGTCGTCACGCCCGCCGGTGGGCTGGGCTGTCATCTCGATGCGATGCAGTTTGTATCGCACGTCCCGCAGCACGAGTATCCGGCCGGCGCGTTGGCAGCAGCGATGTATCTCGCCGGTGGTATTCGTGGCATGGAGCGCGGTACGCTCTCCGAGCAACGCGAGGCCGATGGCACGGAACGCCTCGCCGACCTCGAGCTCTTACGTCTTGCTTTGCCGCGTCGTGTCTTTACCCTTTCGCAGGTGCAGTACGCTATCGATCGCATCTGCTGGCTCTATGAAAACCGTGAGCTTATCGGTGGGCTTACGTTTGTTGAGGAGCCATCGAAACTGCGCTTTTTTCTGGGTAAACTTGCGCCGGTTTCCGACTGGCAAGACAAACTCGTGGCAAAGTTCCGAACCGATTTTGGCGATAGTTTATAACAAGGTATTACTATGCCTGTAAAGATAAAAGATGGCCTTCCTGCGATAGAGACGCTTACCGGCGAAAACGTTTTCGTCATGACCGATGAACGCGCCTCGATGCAGGATATTCGTCCACTACGCATCCTTGTGCTCAATCTGATGCCGACGAAGATTACGACCGAGACCCAGCTCCTCCGTGTGCTTTCCAACACGCCTCTGCAGTGCGAGGTGCGCTTCATGTATACCTCGAGCTACTGTCCCGGCAACGTCAATCCGGGACATCTCGCAGACTTCTATAAGACGTTTGAGGATGCGCGACAGGAAAAATGGGACGGGCTCATTATCACTGGCGCACCGGTCGAAAACATGCCGTTTGAGGAGGTCGCTTACTGGGCCGAGCTCGTCGAAATTATGGATTGGGCCGAGCAAAACGTCTTCAGCACGCTCTTCATCTGCTGGGGAGCGCAGGCTGCTCTGTATCACCATTACGGCATCGGCAAACATCCGCTCGCCGCAAAAGTCTTCGGCGTTTTTCTACATACCGTTACCGATACAAAAAACAAGTTGACCCGCGGTTTTGATGACGCGTTTTGGGCACCGCATAGCCGTCACACAACCATCGATGCAAACGATATTATCGCCGAACCACACCTCGAACTACTTGTTTCGAGTGACGAAGCCGGAGCTTATCTGGCTGCCTCGCCTGACGGACGACAGGTCTTTGTCACCGGACACAGCGAATACGATGCCGATACGCTCAAGCTGGAGTACGAGCGTGATATCGCAGCAGGTAAGCCAATCGGTGTGCCTGCGAACTACTTCCCCGACGATGACCCCACACGCGAGCCCCACGTGCGCTGGCGCGCCCACGCTGACCTGCTGTTCACGAATTGGCTCAACTACTGCGTCTACCAAGAGACCCCGTATGACTTGAGTGCGCTAGGCGCTGCGTAGGCTTATTGCCTCGCAGAGAAACTCGGCAGCGCCAGGAGCAATGGCGTCGTAGTGAGCCTTGAAACGTTCATCAGCCACATACATCTCGGCAAGCCCGCGATGCGCTTGCGGCGAATACATGCCTTCCGGCCAGAAATAGCAGAGCCACTGTCGGTGTAAATCACACGCTTTTTGTGCAAGCTCACCGGCCGGATTACCCTCGGCAAGCGCGGCCGCAAGGGCTTCGTTCACCTCATCGGAAAGTTGAGTGACCTCGGCCCATTGTGCCGGTGTCATGCTCTTGACCTTCTGCTGTGACTGCGCGTATACGTCTTGTCCCCAACGTTCACACACCTCGCTGCCATATGCACGGTCGTTCTCGTCGATTATCTCCTGCTTGAACGCCTCAAACTTTTCGGTATCCTTCATAATAAGCTCACCTCGTATCGAATCTATCGTTTTCTCTACCGTTTCAATGAGCACATTGAGTCGCTCACGTTTGTTGATTAGTGCTTCTCGATGTTCTTCGAGAACGGCCATTCGGTCAAAATCCTTGCATGTCATAATGGTACGGATATCGTCAAGTGGCACGTCGAGTTCACGGAAGAACCGTATGTGCTGCAGCGCATCAACTTGCTCAGAGCCATACTTGCGATATCCTGCTTCGGTTACATACGCCGGTTTGAGTAGCCCAACTTCGTCGTAGTAACGCAGAGTGCGCGTGCTTACCCCCGCAAGCTGTGCGAGTTCTTTGATGCCGTACTCCATGTGCTCCCCCCTCCAATAGCACCAGTATAAACCTTCACGTTACGTCAAAGTCAAGAGTACCCAAAATGCTGATACTCAGTGAAATCAAGCTCAGATTACGAAAAAATGAGGGAACTATTGATAAATTGTCACAAAACATGAGCGAACAATATAGAGTTCAGCACAAAAAATGAGGGAATATTTAGGATTCTAACACAAGATTGTGACGATCTCGTGATGTGGTTCTGTCAGTTATGTCGTCTTAGTACAAGCGCATTTCCTGCTTGCCGTGCCCTGTCACTTCCTGCCCTTGCTTACGTTCGCTCAACTTTTGTACGTGTCTCGTCGCTCAACAAAAAGCGTAGGGGACGCGAACCGATTCGTTTGATTACGCCTTGCTCCTGCAGGTCACTCATGCGTTTTCTTATCGTCTGCTTGCTCGCTGGATACGCGACAGCCTCTGTCAACTCGTCGAGTGTTATCCCTTCCCCCGTCGAAAACAACGAAGCCTGCGCAACAAGCGCGGCAAGAGGTGCAAGAGACGGCGACAACGAATCGGTGAAGTACTTTTCGTATATCGTTAAGGCCTGCTCTTTGGCATACAAGTCAGCAAACGACCCTTTTTGTCCCTCATAAAACACTTTGAGCAACTCGTACACGAAAAAACTTAGCTCACCATGATTGAGGAGGTGTTGCACCTGCGTAAACGCAGAGTAATACTTTCTCCTGCGCTCTGTGATCTCGTGAGAAAACGCAAAGATACTTGGTAGTGAGATATGTTCGTCGCGCAAACTTATCGCTAACAAAAATCTCCCAAGACGACCATTGCCGTCGTAAAACGGGTGAATCGCCTCGAAGATGTAGTGCATCGCAAACGCTTTGTACAGCTTGGGCCACATTGATTGCGAAAGTGCAATCATCTGTCTCAGCATATCGACAATAGCAGTTTCGGGCGTCACTCCCGTCGCAATTTCTTGGCCATGCTCATCGACAATCGATACCCGATCTGCACGAAACATCTCGCCATCCGGCTGGTCACTTTTCTTAACTTCGTCGCCAACAAGCGCATCGTAGAGTTCACGCACATCGATCACCTGCGTGGGAAAACTCGGATGATAGTCTTCAAGCCCAAGATACAGACGCGCCATCTCACGAAATCTTTTCGGAGCAGTCGAAGCAGGTGCCTTTGCTGCCTGAAGAGCAGCATCTAACTCTTTGCGCGTTGAACGAACTCCCTCGATAGCATTGGTGCTCGACAACTCAGCAATGAGGAGCTCGTGAATATACTTTTGGTACGCAATCTTTGGCAATCTTCGCATAACGCTTTTGATTTCGCGGTCAAGATCAAGAATCTGGGTTTGCAGCACACTGAGGTCGGGAAATTCGACGAGGAAAAGCTCCTCCCTTGCTGCGTCATTTTGAAAAACTACACCCGTCTTCAAAGTTAGGGCACCATCTGCGCGCTCAGCACGTATATCGTCATATTCAGCCCTATCGACCTGAGCGTGTAGCGCACGTAGCGTATGGTAGGGCATGATGGTGCCTTCCTTTGTTTGTGTTTGCTCCATTATTTTACAATAATTATTGAAAAGATACTACTCTTATTGATAAAAACAGGGTAAATTATAAATAAGACTGGTAATTTTGTATAATTTTTTATAAAAAATGTCTATTCTATAAATTAATGTTTAGAGCAACTCCGAGAACTTTTTTGTTCTGCGAACACAGATGCCGCATTCGACTTAGCGTATACAAGGGCCCGGACGGTATTGCTTCGTGGGCGTATTGCTGATGGACCTACAGGCAAGGTTGAGTGATATTGCTAGCCAAGCGTAGCGAGAGCGAGGGCAACAAGCAAACGCTACGCTTGGCTTGAGATGGGCGTTTGGATATCACCGCCTTACCCACAGAGCGGGACGCAGACCACGATTGGTATTAGTAATCGTAGTGCCATTAGGAACGTCCCACGTGCCATCGCTGTACACGCGACCCCACGAGCCGTACATACCACCATTGGTATCCACGTCGCCCGCTGTCGTGGCATTGCCGCCGCGCGAGCGAGACCACCAATCGCGGACGTTAGTCGTGCCTGCGTGATTGGCTCCGGCTCCGCGACCAATGCGGCGCAAGACGGTATCGGTCGTAGGACCGTCGGGAACGCCACTGCCTCCCGTAGCAGTATTGGGGAAGTAGCGCAGGATTTCAGTACCGGAGAGCGCAAAGGTAACGATACCTGAGCCGCTCGCGTTCGAGGTAGTGTTCGCAGCAGCTGCACGCACCGGATTTGAAGGCCGTGACTGAGCCTGCGGGAAGGTCGTGAAGTTTACGTTTGCGATATTTCCGGCGTTGTTCGTGGTAAGGCCGGTCTCCACCCCGAAGTTGCGACTCGTGACCGCACCGTCAATGACACCGCTACCGTTGCCGAAGTCGGCTTGTATGGCTGCTGCGTTCAGAGTCGGATGGGTAGCAGGGCTCAGTGCGTTCCACCACGTGTCCATCGAGGCTTGCAGGTTTGATACGTTAGCGGGGCTTGAGCCAGAGGCAGAGTTAGAAAGCCAATAGCTGCCGTTACCGGTTGCATTGAAGGTAGGTCCGCCACTGCCGGTGAAGTCAACGGCTGGGTTGGTGCCGTAGACGTACTGGGTCACGATTAAGTCATAGTCGCCGCTGGAAGCGATGCGCCAAAACGGTATGCCGTCGATGACGATGCGCTGCGGGTTGCCTATGGTGATGGGGTCACCCCCGATGCCGACTGCGGCGCGCACCACCGTAGCATTACTACTCGTCCACGTGTTGCCGGTAGTACCCGGTGTGCTGCCGTCGTTAGAGACGAGGCAGCGCACATAGTAGGTAGTGCCTGGCACTACCGGAAGACCGGTGTACGTGTTAGTGTTCTGTCCACCACTTGTGGCATTGGTCCACGGTCCCGTTGCGCTCGTGGTCGAGTACTGCCACAGATACATCAGTGAACCGTGTGGGGTGGTCGGATTCGTGATAAACAGACGTGGTGTCGGTCCGTCGTGTGCCAGTGTGGTGGTCGTCTGTGTGCCAATGTTGGCGCTCGAGCTCGTGCTGATGTAGGCACCTGCGCCTCCTGTTGGCGGCCCAAAGATAGTAACGGTAATCGTACTGCTTGCGGTGGTGTTTCCATCGTTTTCAGCTGGTATACTGCCGCCGTTAGAGGCTAACACTCTAAACTCGTAGGTGCCCGGTGCAGTAGTGTTGACCGTGTATTCTGCTTCATCGTTGGTACCTGGAGCATCACTCCACGGTGAGTTGGTGGTTTGCCACAGATAGGTCAGATTAGAATCCCCTTCGACAGTAACCTCAAAGCTCAAGGAACCTCCTTGGGCAATAGTGACGGCTTGATCCGTATTACCAAAGTCTTCAGAGATGCCGTCAATAGTGATGCTAAAGCCACCGATGGGAGGAGCAGTTGGCTCCCAGATATGATTGATGACTTCGCGCCCGTTAGGGCCTGCAGCTTGCATCGTCCACGGGCTCTCGCCGCCCTCAAAGGGGTCAGCGCCATAACGCATCGCATTAGCATCTTCCTTACTGACGACTTCCATGGTCAGATCAATAGCATAATAGAATGCTTCACTGCGCAGGCGTGCGTTGTTGTAGCTGATCGTGTTCATAAGAAGGGCGGTGTCGGTAGCAGGATCTACGGCAGACGAATAGTAGAAGAATCCGTCTTCGCACAGTACCCATGTGTCAGCCGGGCGCGATGCATCCCACTGGGCAAAGGTCATGACGCTCACGCTCAGGTCTGTGCGCGTAGGACCGGCTCCACTGCTTCCCCACTCCCAGTACTTGCCGAAGGGATCAGGCGTTGCTGGAGCTGGGGGCGGATCGTCCCAGGTCGTGCCGTGATTGGTCCAAGAGGCGGCAGGAATAACAAACCAGGGATTAGCGGTGTCAGTATCGATCAGAGAGCTTGTGCCCCAGCCGCTCTCAAGGAGGGTAGCGGCCATCGCATCCATCGCATCGGTGTTAGCCGTATTGAGAGGAGCAAAGGCAATCGGAATGCGCGAGTCTTGGGCGGTCGTAAGGTACTCATTGAGCATGTTGGAGCCATCGGTGCCTCCATCTTGGAGCCACTGCATGAACTCACGTGCCTGAATGCGTGCGACAAACGGTACGTTGCCGGTGTTTTGTACCCACACCTCCTTGTGCCAGGTATCTTCGGCTTCACGCGTAAAGACATCGTGCAGCCGCGCTTCGGGCACTGCGGCGCGCGCAAACTGATTGATGGCGCGCTGCATCGTACCCCACGCAAAAGCACCTAGTAAAAGGAGCAAAAGTGCAACGATTAGTGTGATGATGGCGTTTTGGCGCTTGCGACTTCGCGGTGTATTCGTAGTGTTAGAAGTAGGATTTGCGCTACTGATAGCGCGTGTAGAAGAGGACTCTACGCTATTTTGCGGTGGCCCCCCCCCCCCGTGTGGTTTTCTCAATTGTGCTCATATTGCCCTCATTTCATGCAAAAAACGCATGGCTCGTTATGTTGACTATCGTTTTTAGTCTACCAAATTATGTCGTCTCAGTACAAGCTAATGTTTGAAGTGATTCCGGGGGAATCTTGCGCATACCTACAGGCAAGGTTGCGTGATATTGCTAGCCGAGCGTAGCGAGAGCGAGGGCACAGGCAAACGCTACGCTTGGCTATGAGGTGGGCGCGCTTACGGCGCCTGCCTTACCCATAAGGCTGGGCGCAGGCCTCGAGTGGTATTAGTAACCGTAGCGCCACCGGGATCGCCCCATGCACCATCGCCGTCCAGGCCACCCCAGGACCCGTACACACTACCATAGCCGCTCACAGCACCGGCCGCAGTGGCATCGTTACCACGCGAACGCGACCACCAAGCGCGGACTGTCGTGGTGCCGGCATGATTGGCGGCAATACCATCAGCTGATGGTGCGAGTACACTTGGTCCGGTAGCTGTGCTAGTTCCAATATTGGGGAAGTAGCTCAATATCTCTTTGCCTGAGAGCGGAAAAGCGACAACACCTTGTCCCGTGCTTGGCGATGAAGCAGCACTCGCTGCTGCTCTGCTCGAAGGCATCGAGAGTGCATTCGGATAGTTTTCCGGATCTTGCATCCAGGCGATGTTTGCGGCTACGTCCGCATTCGTAGTACCTGCAAGCGTGGTAACCGGGTCATGACCCGTCAAGCCTTCGGTACCGAAGGTACGCGTAGAGCCCGCACCCGCATTGCTACCAGTGAAATCAGCCTGCACCGCAAGAGATTTGAGGTTGTTGGCGCCTGAATCAAGACCTTCTCCCGTAAGAGAGTTGTACCATGTGTCCATGCCGGCAATGACGGTGGACTTGCCGGTACCCGCTTCGTTGGTCAACCAGAAGTTGCCTTGGCCCTCTGCGTTAAAGAGCACGTTAGCCCAGGCAGCCGTGGGATTGGTGCCGTAGACATAACGTGTTACTAACAGGTCATAGGTCACGCCATCAATCGTCTGCTCGGCTATCCGGAAGAACTGTACCGGGCCAAAGTCGCGACGCTCCGGGGTGACCGGTGTGGGAATGGGAGAGTCCGGCGTCCAGTTAATCGCATCAAGTATCGCTTTACCTTGTGTTGATGCTGCACGGAGAGGCACACCATCGGTGCCGCTGCTGGGGGTGGTGCCGTCTTTCATGGCACCCACATCATCTTGAGTAACCACTTCCATTTGGATGTCTATTGCATAGTAGAAGGCATGCTTGAGTGGGTCGAAGCCAGTGGCAGCGCTCACTCCCGTCATGAGGGGAAGCGTGTCAGTCTCTGGTCTGATGACAGAGGTATAGTAGAAAAAGCCGTCATCAGCGAGTACCCACTTGTTTGAGCGCTGAGCCAGAGGAAGTGCGGTCCACTCGCTGTAGGTCAGGTGATCTGAGTTCCAGTTCCAGTATTGGCTGAATGGAGTACCATCAGCAGCATGTCCTCTGGCAGGCGCTGCTTGAGTGAGGCTGGTGGCATCAGTCAGACCACGTATGGACCACATATCAGGCGTGACGTTAAACCAGGCCGTTTGCGTGTCAATAAGGATACCATCGACTCCCCACGTGCCTGAATCAAGCGTAGGAGTAAGCGTTGTTTCTATAGCTGCCGGAATGGGGTCAGCAAAAGGAATGCCTTCTATGATATTTCTACCACGACTCCAGTCTTCACTTTCTATCCATTGCATAAACTCAGATGCGGAGATGCGTGCGATAAAAGGTGAGTTACCTGAGTTTTGTACCCATACGCTCTTTTGCCACTCAGTCGCATCGATTCGCCTGAATTCATCGTGTAGGACGGCGCGTGGTGTGTTGAGGTTTGCGAACTGGTTGATAGCGCGCTGCATCGTGCCCCATGCAAAAGCACCCAGCAGGAGGAGCAGGAGTGCAACTATGATGGCTATGGTGGTGTTTTGACGCTTGCGACTTTTTGTGTAGCATGACTCCGAGGTGGAGCAAATTGGCTGCACCGCCAGGAGCCCAGAATCGGCATCAGTAGAGGGCGGCTCTACCTCAGAAAGTGGAGACCCCCCCCCCCCCCGGGGGTGGGTATCGTTCCT
>WRKU01000014.1 GCA_009777935.1 Coriobacteriia bacterium | reverse complement strand
ACCCAAAAAGTGGAGCCCCCCCCCCCCCGCAGGGTGTGGTTATCGTTCATGTGTGCCCTCATTTCATGCAAAAAACGCATAGTCCGTCGTGTTGACTACTTAGTAACTATCGTTTCCAGTCTACCAAATTTCGCCAGCCCTCGGCAAACACTAATGCCGGAAGTGCCGGTGTCCGGTGAAGACCATCGCAACGCCAAGTTCATCGGCACGGGCAATGACTTCGTCGTCGCGGATTGAGCCGCCGGGCTGGATAACCGCCGTGGCACCGGCCTCTGCCACCACCTCAAGTGAGTCGGGAAACGGCATGAATGCGTCGCTCGCACAGACACTATCAGCAGCGGCAGCACCGGCCTGCTCAACGGCGATACGCGCACTGTTGACGCGATTCATCTGTCCTGCACCGACGCCGACCGTACAGAAGTCTTTCACAAGCACAATCGCGTTACTCTTGACGCTCTTGACTACGCGCCACGCAAAGAGCAACTGTTCCATTTCCTCAGGCGTCGGTGCGCGTTTCGTCGGCACGGTAAATCCGGCCGGGTCCTCGGGGCTACCTTCATCGGTGGCGACTGCATCGGCCTGTTGCACGAGCACGCCTCCTTCAACCGAGCGCATCTCGTAACCGCCGCCTGCCGAAAGCACCGCCCCCGTGCAAAGCACACGCAGGTTCGGCTTTTCGGTGAGCAACTCGCGTGCCGCCGCATCGACATCAGGTGCGATGATAGCCTCGACAAACTGCTTGTTCGCAAAGATGGCCTCGACAAGCTCAGCGGTAACGGGGCGGTTGAACGCCATTACCCCGCCGAACGCGCTGATAGAATCGACCTCGTGCGCCACACGATATGCTTCGGCGATGCCACCGTTCGCGTCGTCGCGACTCGCGAGGCCACACGGGTTAGTATGCTTGATAATGGCACAGGTCGGCGCGAGAAACTCGCGTACCGCACTCCATGCGGCATCGGTATCGAGGATATTGTTGTAGGAAAGTTCTTTGCCCTGCAGCTGCTCGGCTCCGGCGAGAGTACCCACCACATCGGCGGCACTCCCAAGGCGGTAGAAGGCCGCGCGCTGGTGGGGGTTTTCGCCGTAGCGCAAATCTTGTACTTTCTGCAACGCTACCTGCTTGATATCACCGTCGCTCAGGTATTCAGCGATTGCTCCGTCGTATGCAGCGGTGACCGCAAAAACCTCCGTCGCATACGTCCGGCGTGTTGCACGTGTCGTTGCGCCATCGTTCATGCGCATCTCGGCGAGCACTTCCGCGTATTGCTCCGGGCGTGTTACTACCGTGACGCTCTCGAAGTTTTTCGCTGCGCTACGTAGCATCGACGGTCCACCGATGTCGATGTTCTCGATGGCGTCTTCCTCGGTCACGTCCTCACGTGCCACCGTTTCCTCAAACGCATAGAGGTTCACGCACACAAGGTCGATCATACCGATGCCGTGCTCTGCCGCAGCGGCCATATGCGCTTCGTCACCACGCCGTGCAAGCAACCCGCCGTGCACGCGCGGGTGAAGCGTCTTGACGCGCCCGTCCATCATCTCGGGAAAGCCGGTCAGGTCATCGATAGCACGTACCGGCACGCCACCCGCCTCCAGCGCCGACGCCGTGCCACCGGTACTGACAATCTCCACGCCGAACTCAGCAGATAACGCACGACAGAACTCGACCACGCCGGTTTTATCGGTCACGGAAACCAGCGCCCGCTTGATAGCCGGCTCACTCATACCTGCACCTCTCTCTTTCCTCCGGCGGACGTCACGCGCCCGGCTTCGGCCCCCGCGATAACAGCGTGGCGCCTACCTCGTCGTCGGTCACCGACGAATCAGCGGCTCCCATGCACCGTCAAGGACGATATATGCCGAGATAATCTGCTGGGTGTTATCGCCACGCGAGTCGAACGAAATCGTACCGGTCACACCATTGTGTGTGATGTTGCGAATCGCTTGGCCAACCGCCACGCGCGTCAGCTCAGGCGCTTCAAACACGGCTTGGCCGATAAGCATCGCCGAGTCGAACGCATAGGTATCGTAGGCCTCCGGCTCGCGGTTGTAGCGCTCACGATACTTCTCAAGAAACTCGAGGCCACGTTCTTGTTGCTCGATAGGTAAGCCAAGCGCCGTGGCGATGTCGCCCTCAGTACCGGAACCACCGAGCGTGATATAGTCGCTCGTGAAAATCATCTCGCCGCCGATAACGGGGATGTCGACACCGGCCTCACGCAGCTGCTTAGCAAAAAGCGCACCTTCGGTGTGGGCACCGGCATAGTAAACGGCATCGGGGCTCGTAGCGCCAATACGCGTAACGAGCGCAGAGAAGTCAACCGTCTTAGGTTGGATCTGGTCCTCGGAGACAATCTCGCCGCCCAGTTCCTCGAAGGCCTTTACGAACTCGGCCGCCAGACCCTGTCCATACGGGGTCGAATCATCGAGAACAGCGACGCGCTCAAAGCCCTCTTCGTCGGCAATTTCGGCCGCGAACGGACCTTGCGAATCATCGCGCGCGGTAATGCGATTCACAACCGACAGACCACTATCGGTAAGCTGCGGGTTGGTCGAAACGGTCACCATTGAGAGGTCGTACTCCTCGTAGACAGCCGAGGCCGGAATCGACGCACCCGAATTAAAGTGGCCGACAACTGCGATAACGTTTTGGTCTGCCACAAGCGTGTTAGCAACGTTGACGGCCTGCTTTGGATCACCTGCGTCATCCTCGGCCCTCACCGAGAATACGATGCCTTTCTGGCGCGCCTCACTTGAAGCGTTCAGCTCATCGATAGCGATGTGCACCGCATCGAGCATCGACGTACCGTAGAGCGCATTGTCGCCCGTCAGCGGGCCGGCAAAACCGATGACTACTCTCGTCTCATCGCCGCTCGTACTGTCGTTGTCACCGCAACCGGCCAACATGAATGCGCTCAAAACGAGCACTGCGGCAAGCACTGTCAGCGTCAAAAACTTCCTCATAGTGTGTCCCTTCACTCTACGATATGTATACGCGCCGGCCCTCAACCGTCACGCGACCTTCTGCTATCCATTGTAAGGCTTTTGGCAAAATTGTGTGCTCTGCCGCATGAATGCGTGTGGCGAGCGTGTCTGCCGTGTCGTCCTCACGGACCTCAACGGGTATCTGTGCGATGATGGGGCCGCGGTCGAACTCGGCATCAGCGAAGTGCACGGTGACACCGGTAATCTTCACGCCATAAGCGAGCGCATCATCGATACCATGGGCGCCGGGAAAGCTCGGCAGCAGCGCTGGGTGCAGATTGAGCACACGATTAGGATACGCGTCGAGCACCTCAAGGCCGAGCAGTTTCATGTAGCCGGCCATCACGACGTAGTCTGCGCCGACGACGGTGAGCTCATCTCGGATCGCCGCATTGTAGGCGGTAGTTGCGGCAGCTTTGTCAGCAGGGGTAGAGGAGTCGGAGGCGCCACGATAGGCTGGGTCGGCAGGATCGAGATGGACGGCGCGTATGCCGGCATGGCACGCGCGCTCCAGACCGTATGCGTCGGCCTTATTCGAGATAACGGTCACGATTTCGGCATCGAGCGTTCCAGCTGCAATCGCATCAATAATGGCCTGCAGATTCGAACCAGAGCCACTTATCAGGATACCGAGCTTAAGCATAGACGACCGCGCCCGTTCCCTCAACGATACGCCCCATCTCGTAGACTTCCTCGCCGAGCGGCGCGAGTGTCGCGCGCACGGTATCGACCGTTTCAGGCGCCACGATGAGCGCGAAGCCGATGCCCATGTTGAACGTCTTGTATGCCTCGTCTTCGCTTAAGTTCGCGTATGAAGCAATCTGCTCAATCACGTCCGGCACCGGCCATGCCCCCCGTGTGATACGCGCATCGAGCGTCACCGGGAGCACGCGATCGAGATTCTCCGTGATACCGCCACCGGTGATGTGTGCCATTGCTTTGAGCGGCACCTTAGTTGTGGCATCAAACAGCGCGCGTACCTGCGGCACATAGATGCGTGTCGGCTCTAGGAGTGCCTCTCCAAATGCTCCTTCAATCGCCACGTTCTGTCGTGCTAGAGCAGCACGTACGAGCGAGTATCCGTTCGAGTGCAGCCCACTCGACGCGAGGCCCAGCACGACATCGCCCTCGGCTACCTGCGTGCCGTCGATTATCTTTGTACGTTCGACCACACCTACACAAAAGCCGCTTAGATCGTAGTCATCAGGTGCCATCGTACCTGGATGTTCGGCCGTTTCGCCTCCGATGAGCGCACAGCCCGCCTGTCGGCAGCCTTCGGCAATACCACCAACAAGGCGTCCGACCATCTTCTCGTCGAGTTTACCGATAGCGATGTAGTCGAGGAAAAACAGTGGTTCGGCACCGGTAACGAGAATATCGTTTGCGCACATCGCTACGAGATCGATGCCAACGGTGTCGTGTATATTGAGACGTTGTGCGAGCGCAAGTTTCGTGCCCACACCATCGGTGCCGCTTACAAGGACGGGATCGTCCATGTCCTTGAACGCCGCCGCGCTGAACAGCCCGCCGAAACCGCCGATGTCACCGATGACTTCGGGCCGGTACGTCGAGCGCACGACCGCGCGAATCTCTTCGACGGCTCGCGCACCGGCCGCAGTGTCGACGCCGGCATCCTTATACGTTAGTTCTTCCACGTCTCACGTCCCTTTTTCGAGTTCTTGACCTCATCGGATACATGCACGGGATAGTCGCCATCGAAACACGCGCAGCACAGCTGATCGCGCTTGCGGCCCGTCGCCTCGACCATACCGTCAATTGAAATATAGGCCAGCGAATCGGCACCGATAAACTCATCGATCTCCTTGACTGAGAGCGACGCAGCGATAAGCTGTTCGCGTGTGTCGGTGTCAACACCATAAAAACACGGCCACAGCACCGGTGGCGAACTGATACGCACGTGAACCTCGGCCGCGCCGGCATCGCGCAGCATTTTGACGATCTCTTTCATCGTGGTGCCGCGCACAATCGAATCATCGACGAGCACCACACGTTTACCTGCGATGTTCGAGCGAATCGGGTTAAGTTTAAGCCGCACGCCGAGCCGCCGTAACGCCTGAGATGGCTCGATAAAGGTACGTCCTACGTAGTTGTTTTTCGTCAGCCCTTCGCCGTAGAGAACGCCACTTCCTGCCGCATATCCAATGGCGGCGGGCGTACCACTTGCCGGTGCGCTCATGATAAGATCGGCTTTGACCGGCGCCTCGGCGGCCAAAATCTCTCCCATGCGATGACGTACCTCATGGATCGAGCGACCGTAAAAAACACTGTCGGGGCGCGCAATATACACAAACTCGAACACGCACAGAGCGTCGCGCTTTGGCTCTGCACCTTGCATGCTTTCAAGTCCTGCACGCGATATCTTAATGATTTCGCCCGGCTCAACATCGCGCAGATACTCTGCGCCAACGATATCGAATGCAGCGGTCTCGCTCGCTACGACCAGCCCTTCGTTATCGGACAACTTACCAATGGCAAGCGGGCGAATTCCGTGTGGGTCACGGAACGCGTAGAGCGCCTCTTCGGTCATGAGGACGACCGCGTAGGCTCCCTCGATGAGCGACATCGTTTCGGCCATACCGTTGCGAATGTGGTTATGTTTCTGCGTAAATGCACTGATGATGGTCGCAAGCGCCTGACTGTTCGAATGGCTTTCGAGTTCGATGTCTTGCTCGGTCAGACGTGCACGTAACTCATCGATTTCGACAAGGTTTCCGTTATGAGCCAGTGCGACCAGTTGCCGTCCGATGTGCGAAAGATGTGGCTGCGCACTCGACCAGTTCGGCTCCTCGCCCTTGCACGGATAGCGCGTATGCCCAATAGCGAGGTCGCCTTTGAGCGTGTTGAGGTCGGTCTCCTCGAAGACCTGCGTCACCAGCCCCAGATTCTTGACGCACATGACCGTCGTGCCGTCACCAACCGCCATACCGGCGCTCTCCTGACCGCGGTGTTGGAGTGCCTGAAGTGCAAAGTAGGTATAGCGCGCCACGTCCTCGCCGGGCGCAAAGACACCGAACACGCCGCATTCGTCGTGTACAGCATCGTCGGCGTATTCGTCGTAAAAATCGGCGTGAGGAGCGGGCTCGGTGCAAGCGTTAGGCATTGCGAGGGACATCGCGTCGTTACGCCTCCTGCATAATCTGTTCGAGCGTATCGCCCCAAGCTGCGGCTCCTCGGCTCAACGGCACGTCAATGAGGGTGTTGGACGCAGTGTCGCTTGTGGTGTCGGTCGCGGTGCCAGCGATGAGCACACAATCACCGCCGACCTCGCCAATTACGCTATACGGCACCTGCGCATCTGCCAGCGCCTCAATGACGTTTTCAACATCGTCGGCTACGCAGGTGACAACGATGCGCGATTGCGTCTCGCTGAACAACGTGGCCGTCGGCGTAAGGCCATCGTCGAGCATAACGGTACAGCCAAGACCGCCGGCAATCGCGCTCTCGGCGAGTGCGACGGCGATACCGCCTTCGCTACAGTCGTGTGCGCTCGTAAGGAGGTCTTTGCGAATAAGTGTGCGCACCACCGCCTGAACATCACGCTCAAGTTCGAGATCGAGCGCGGGGATCTCCCCGGCAACCGTCTCGTGAACGACGCTCAGATACTCGCTTCCGCCAAGCTCATCGGCGGTCTCACCCACAAGAATGATGACATCGCCCTCGTTCTTAAACGCCATCGTGCACGACTCGTCGGTACTGTCGAGCAACCCCACAAGCCCAATCGTCGGCGTCGGATAGATGGGAACGCCGGCGCTTTCGTTGTAGAAGCTGACGTTACCGCTAACAACCGGCACATCAAGCGCCGTGCAGGCATCGGCCAGACCGCTTACCGCCGCGTGAAACGTCCAGTAGACCTCGGGCTTTTCGGGGCTGCCGAAGTTTAAGCAGTCGGTCACAGCGGCCGGCTCGCCACCGACACACGTCACGTTGCGCGCAGCCTCGGCAAGCGCAATCTGCGCGCCACGATACGGGTTCAGATAGACATAGCGCCCGTTGCAGTCGCTCGAAACTGCGAGCGCACGGTTGGTGTTGTCGTCGATGCGCACAACGGCCGCGTCATTGCCCAGCGGCACGACGATACTGTCATCGGTTTGCGCTTGAGAAGCCGCCTGCTTGTACGCCCAGCGGCGCGAGCATATATTCGTACTTTTGAGAAGCGTGAGAAGTGTCTCGCTGAGCGCTTCGGTCGTTGTCGGATGGGCGAGCGTACTTGTATCGAACGCCGCCAGCTCATCGAGATACGCCGGTTTTGCCATCGCCGGATCGTAGAGAGGCGCGTCCTCGGCAAGTGACAGCGCCGGGATTTCGGCGTGCACCTCATCGCCAGCGTACACCACGAAATTACCCGTGTCGGTCACCTTACCAACAACTGTCGCAAGGAGACCTCCTTGCTTGCAGATGGCCACTACTTCGTCTAGCCTTTCTGGTTCGACAACGGCCAGCATGCGCTCTTGCGTCTCGCTGACCATAATCTCAAACGGCTGCATCTCATCTTCTTTTTGCGGCACCTTCGACACATCGATCTCGATACCGGTGCCGGCACGACTCGCCATCTCGCTGGCCGAGCTCGTCAGCCCGGCGGCCCCAAGATCGCCTAATCCGACGAGCAGCCCACGTTTCAGCAGTTCAAGACAGGTCTTTATGAGGCGCTTGCCTTCTTCGGGATTGCCAGCAGGGACGACGGTCTTCGGCGTTTCATCGTCATCGCCACTAAACTCCTGGCTTGCCAACACACTCGCACCACCAACGCCTTCGCGCCCAGTCTGTGCGCCGATAAGCACCACTTTATTACCAACGCCGGTCGCTTGCGCGCGCGTCAGATTTTCCTCACGCATCACGCCAATCGTCATAGCATTGATGAGACAGTTTTCCTCGTACGCCTGCTCAAAGTAGACCTCGCCGGCCACCACAGGAACGTCGAGCCCACGACTGTAGCCATCGATACCGGCCGTCGCCTCTCTGAAGAGCCAGCGCTGATGCGCGCTATCGAGCGTGCCGAAGCGCATGCTACCGACAAGCGCGATTGGCCGCGCACCCATAGCAAAGATGTCGCGCGCGCAGCCGCCGATGCCGGTCGCTGCGCCCTCATAGGGTTCAATCGCGCTCGGACTGTTGTGCGACTCCATCTTAAACGCAATCGCCCAGCCATCACCGGCACTGATAACACCGGCGTTCTCGCCCGGCCCTTGCAGTACACGCGGGCCCGACGTCGGAAAGAGGCGCAGGTATTTACGCGAGCTCTTGTATGAGCAGTGCTCCGACCACATCAAGCTGTACATGTACAGCTCGGCCTTCGTCGGCGTGCGGCCGAGTATCCCAACTATGCGCTCGTACTCGTCGGGTTTCAAGCCTAGCTCGACAGCGAGTTCCGGTGCGAGTTCGTCGGTTAAGTCGTGGATAGGGGTCATCTTATTTCCTCCGTTTGCGATCGCGTCGTGACGGGAGTGTTGCGTCCTGCGGTGCCGGGGTTGCTTGCGGCTCCGAGGCTGGTTGTGTTGTCGGGGTTGCTTGTGTTGTCGAGGCCGGCTGTGGTTCTGGGGCTGGTTGTGGCAGCTCCGATACGGACGATTCCTGTGGTTCCTCTGTCGGCTTTTCGATGAAGACTACACGCAATAGATAGATGAACATGACAAAAATGCCCACCATCGACCAAGTAACGGCAACCATAGTGAACGTGGATCGAAAGGGGTCGGCTTCAGGATAGATGAATGCAAGAATTTGCTGAACGAGCCACAAGATGACCATGAGGCTGCAGTAGACTGTGTAGACGTAGATTGGCTCGCGCCACCGACCGTCCGCTTCAGACGCGGCACGCATATCAGCACGGCGCTTTGGCCGCAATGAATCAACTGCGACCCATCCCGCCGCAAAGATGATACCGACGTAGGTGAGCGCTAATGCCCAAAATACCCAGCTCAGTTTCATGCGTCTTCGGTGTCTTTCTTCCCGCTACCCTTACCGGCAAGTTCGGCTTGGTGCGCCTTAATCATAGGCCTAATTCGCTTGAGATCGAGCCACCACGACGCACCGATAAGACCAAGTGCAACCCAGCTCAGCCCGAGACTTGTGTAGCGCACTGCCTCTTCGCTTATCGGTAAAAAAGTGGCAAGTTGCGTACCGGTCATCGCCAGCGAAACAATGAGCACGACAACGGCCGATCCGAGCAGCATCCACCAGCGTTTGCGCGCTTGACGATACTCAGGCGTATCGGGCACCGAGTAGTGCGCTCGTTTCGTCGCGTTCCTTCGTGAGGTAGGCTTACTTTCCTCAGCATCACGTTTCGGTTTAGCGCTCGCCGCCGACCGCTTTGTCGAGCCGGACGGCTTCGTATCTTTTTGGTAGCGCTCGTTATAAGGACTTCTTCGACTCATGCAACGTCACTCTCTCCCACGAACTTCTCTCCGGTAATTTTTTCGTATGCCTCGATGTACTTCGCACTCGTGAGCTCGATAATTTCACGCGGCAGGCGCGGTGGCTCACCGGTCTTATCCCAACCGCTTTCATTCTCAAGCCAGTTGCGCACAATCTGCTTGTCGAAGCTGGGCTGCAATACACCCGGCTCGTAACTGTCGGCCGGCCAGAAGCGCGAAGAATCGCACGTCAGCACCTCATCGATGAGCGTTGTGACGCCGTTGACCGTGCCAAACTCGAACTTTGTGTCGGCGATAATAATGCCTCGTCCGGCGGCATAGTCGCGCGCCGTGCTGTATAGATCAAGTGAGATGCGCTTCAGATCCTCGGCATCTTTCTTACCAATGATGTCGACCGTCTGCTCAAAACTGATGTTCTCGTCGTGTTCGCCTTGTGCAGCTTTCGTTGAGGGTGTAAAGAGGGGGGGTTCAAGCTTGCTCGCCTCGGTGAGGCCGGCAGGCAGTTCAATACCACATACCGTCCCCTTGGCGTTATACTCCTTGATGCCGCTGCCGGTCAGATACCCACGTACGATACACTCGATAGGAAAGACCTCAGCCTTATTTACGAGCATCGTACGACCGCGTAGGTAGCTTGCATACGGCGCAAATTCCTCGGGGAAATCGGCAACGTCGGTTGAAATCAGATGATTCGGCACGATGTCGGCCACAAGGTCAAACCAGAAGAGGCTGAGCTTCGTCAACACCTCTCCTTTATACGGAATCGGGTCAGCAAGCACAAAATCAAACGCGCTGATACGATCGGTTGCTACCAACAAAAGCCGGTCGCCCACATCGTAAATATCACGGACCTTACCCTGGGTATCCGGTGCAAGCATATATTCCCTTTCGCGCTATATTCCCCACCACAACAAGTTTATGCTAGCGGAAACTTATGGGCTTTTCGGTAAGAAAACGCGAAATGTTGTGCCCTTGTTTTCTTCGCTTTCGATTTCAATATGTCCTTTATGCCGATCGATAATCTCTTTCGTAATCGAAAGGCCGACACCGATACCGCCTGTCGCACGTGCGCGTGCCGCATCGGCCCGCCAAAATCGCTTGAAGAGGTGCTCGAGATTCTCTTGGCTGATGCCGATTCCGGTGTCGCTTACTTGCACCACAATCCAACTATCTTCCTCGTACGCTGCAAGCGTGACGGTTCCGCCTTTAGGTGTATATCGTGCTGCGTTGCCGAGTAGGTTTCCAATAGCCTGCTGGAGACGCTCTGCATCACCAACAACGTACAGACCATCACGTACGTACGTTTGCAAATAGAGCTCCAACGACTCGAAAAGCGCGCTACTTGCATCGGCCGCAGATAAGAGTGGAGTCGCCAAATCGATACGCTCCATCGAAAAGGGAAGGGAGCCGGTCTCAAGACGCGACAGCTCAAGAATCACGTTAGTGAGTCGCGTGAGTCGCCGAACCTCGGTTTGAATAATTCCCAGCGTCTCGTAATCTGCCGCATAGATACCGTCTTCAATACACTCAACGGTTGCCTGAATGCTCATGAGCGGCGTGCGAAGTTCGTGTGCCACATCACCTGTCAGACGACGCTCAAGCTCACGATCGGCCTCAATAGAGTCGGCCATGGCATCGAATACCTCACCAAGTTGATCGATCTCATCATCGCCGGACAGTCCTGTGCGCGCTGAAGGCGTACCTTTGCGCAATGTCCGCGCGGTATCGGCAATACGTTGAATCGGCCGCACCAGCAGCTGCGCGTAGATACGCCCGGCAAAGGATGCGAGTATGGTTGCGGCCACCCCGGCACCAACCATCGTCCAAAACGAAGCCGAACGCAACGCAAGATCACGCTGGGAAAGCAGGCCCGACGAGTTGAGTGTGTAGACTATTACCTGCCCAACAACCTCATCGTTAACGTATACCGGAACCTGTTGCGCATATTCCATGGGTTGAGAGATGAGGTCATAGATCGAAGCTGAGGTATCGTCGAGCAAGATGAATGCGCTTTGATCCTCGTCAGCAGCAAGAGCTTCTCGCATACGCTGGCGTAGGTCAAGGTCATCATAAACGATTTCGCCGTCGTTATCGATGATTAGAATACGAATGTCAGCATCGAACGCAACGTGCAGAAGCATGTCGTCGTGCGAAAAATCCCACCCATTGTGTCGAGCATATGCATCGGCAGTCACCGTCGAAACAAATGAAGCGATATCGTTGAGATTCTGGCGAACGTAATGGTTGAATTGGTGCGTCCAGGCCAGATACGACGCAATCACCACTAAGAATGCAGTTATTACGGCAATGAGTGCAAATGCCGCTGAAAGTTTAGTTGCAAATTTTCCACGTAGATGTTCAAACATCTACTTTGTCACCTCAGCCTCCGACTCAGATGGTGGTTCAGGCGGGTCAAAACGATAGCCCACACCATGAACCGTATGGATGAATCGTGGCGTCCGCGGATCGTCACCCAATTTAGCGCGCAGGTTCTTCACATGACTGTCGACGGTGCGCTCATAACCGTCGAAGTCATAACCGAGCACCTTCTCTACAAGTTCCATGCGACTGTAGACACGTCCGGGATAGCGCGTAAGCATCGTGAGTAGTTTGAATTCGGATGCGGTAAGATCGAGGTCTTTGCCATCGAGGAGGACACGATGTCCTGCGGCATCAATCTGCAGACCATCGTATGAAATCATCTCATCTTTCATACCACCATCGACTCGAGAACGACGCAGAAGTGCATGGATACGAGCGATGAGCTCGCGCGGTGAAAAGGGCTTGGTGAGGTAATCATCGGCACCAAGTTCAAGACCAATGATACGATGATCGACCTCACCCTTTGCCGTAAGCATAATAATTGGCACACTACTCGTTTTGCGAATTTCTCGACATACTTCTTCGCCCGAAATTTCGGGCAACATGAGGTCCAAGACAACGAGTGCGAACGGCTCTTCGCTGTGAAAGGCCTCGAGCGCCGCCGTACCGGTGCCGACAGGAGTTACCTGATAGCCGTCACGATGCAGATATGCTGCGACAGCATCACGAATTACTTTTTCATCCTCAACAAGAAGTATCCGTGTATCATCGGACATAAGACACCCCTTCTCTCTGCCACAAGTGTAGCGAAAAGTCGAGCTTTCGCAAACCCGGTGACACATAGTGTTACATGATATGCTCAGAGGTACTTGTCGAAAAGTTTCTCAAGCGCTGCGACATGTGCCGACATACGCTGATTGCCCAACAGCACAAGAAAGTCACTGAGAATCTCTCTTCTATGGTATTCGTCGTTTGCTTCCGCTCGTTCGATTAGCTCATTCATCGCCGGCATCGTACTATTGAATAGATATGCCCTAAACTCAAGAACAGCCTGCACCACCTCTTCACTTTGGGGTGGAGCTCCTTCATCGGTAAGTTCATCGGCAAAATACCTGAGTGAATCGGCACTAGTACGCAGAGGCTTGACGAGTGGGGCAGTACCGCTTTGTGTCGCATTAAAAGACGTAGCTATCTGTTCACCACAGTGTGCTTGCGTACGTAGAATTGCCATGTAAACTCCTTCGATACGTTGTAGATAGGCCTTTAAGGTGTCAGTGGTATTCATAACATGTCTCCTCTCTATTGTAAAACTGCATGTCAGACTGTCTTTTTGTATCCCAGTTTGTGTTGTTGCTGTGTTATTTCTCATGCTATGCACTTTTAACATATCTTTTTCATGAGTTTCTCATTAACATGTTTCTCACCTAGCTCACTATGGCCCGAAAGGATGACGCCGACTATGGAACCGTTCATGGTGACGTTAAAATCAAGACCTTTAAGAGGTGAAGACAATCATCGTGTCTTCTCTATTCGCGTGCCCAACGAGATGCACGAGAAACTCGAGTTGCTTGCTGAATCGTCAAACCTCAGCCGCAATGCTTTAATTAATGCAATGGTGGCACACTGCTTGCGACATGGGCTCTTTCAATCCGGCGACAAGCAACTTAATATCGTTGACCTTTAGTACCACCAATTGTTCTGTGCAAGCCAGTTTATTGCTTCAATACGATCCATAAAGGCATATTCGTCACGCGGCAAACCGGTTTCCGGGTCAACCGTTTTGCGCAAACGATTGTAGGCGATAAAGCACGCATCATACTGAACCACATGCCACTCAAAATCCGCAGGTGACATCGGCGTCGACTCAACGTACGCCCTCTTCTGCGCTGCCGCAGCAAGTGCGCTATCTCGCGCACCGATGATATGCGCGATTTGGTCAAGCGCCACCCCAGAGAAACGCGTTGGGCCTTCGCTCAGCACAAGCACCATAGGTTCCGAAACAAGCTGGACTCCTCCGACAAACTCGTCAGGTATCTCCGAGATATATGCTGGGCTGGTCGTTTCGACAAACTCATATCCGGTATTCCGATAACCAACGCGATCGCTCATAAGTCCCAGAGACATGTGCTGTTCGTCGACGTAAAGGAGCGCAGCGGTGCTAAACCCCTCCTTGCCAAGCAACGCAGCAGCTAGCATAACCTTCTCGTCGCAATCGGCCGTACCCTCCACAAGTACTTGCACCGGCATGCGAGGATCACCGTCAATAGTTTCTTCGCTCGTAGCCGTTGCTAAACGTGTCGTATCGTAGGGAATCGACTGTACATACTTCACAATCAACTCCGCGTACGCCGAATCGTCGTAACCCTGCGCATCTCGAATTGCACGTAACGGAATCAGCACACTCGTCAACGCTGCATCCATCTCAGGATCAAACGTCAGACGCCGATAGTACTCCTGATACTGCTCCTGTTTGGTCAGTGCGTCACGCATCGATATCGTGCGTCGAACATTAACTGCCCCATAGTAGATGCCGTTTGCAACCTCAGGCGCAATACTATATGTGCCCCCGTTAAACGAAAACGTCACGGTCACAGGTACGAACGCGGGTCCTTCGACCGGAACAATACCCGCAGGCGTTGGGTCCGGACGCACAACCTCCACGACACGTTGCGTTCTTGATAACAAAAGATCGTCCAGCTGTGTACTTCGTAGCGTATTCAGCCCCCACGTCCCCAAACCGAATATCAAGACCAAGATACACAGACCGGCAAACCACACTTGTCCTTTAGATGATTTCCTCTTTTCATCCACTGCAAACTCCCTCCTTCTCGTTCACGTTTGCAGTGTATCAGCCGCACTGAACACTCCATGGGATTAACAGATTGTTAAGAAATCGGTAAGAAAGTGGACTCCCCTCTATCTATGATACACTTTTTAGAGGTATTTGTCATCCTAGGAGGAGCGATGCAGAAGCAAATTGCGGTAGTATTTGTAGTATTGACCTGCATTTTTACGTTATCCCTAACTGGCTGTGGAGAAACGGCGGGAACATCACGTGACGGTAACGAGATGCCCATCGAAGCAGCTGCCATCGCCACTGCACAGGGCCTAGCACTCGGCCGCTATCAGCTCATTGACGCCCACGAACTTAAGAGTAGAATCGATCTCGGTGACATCATGATTATCATCGATGTACGTCCTGAGGATGAGTTCAAAAGCGGTCACCTTCCCAACGCAGTTAATGCGGAGATTCCCGCCGACGAAGAAGCCGATGTTGACCAGCTCAATGCGTTCATTAAGCTCTTGCCAGAAGGTCCTGAGTCTATGATTGTCATCTACGATGGCTACACCGGTGAGGGGCGCAGTGCGCGTGCAGCAATCTATGCAGCCGATGCAACCTATATCAACATCTGGCGCTTTCCGGGTGGCACCGCAGCTTGGCTCGATGCCGACTACAAACTCGTGAAGTAGCGTTTTACACGACATGCAAATGACGTATCTCTGATGCCCGGTATTGGCACACTCGTTAACGCGCTCGCCGTTGCACTTGGCGGTGTCATTGGCGTGTGCGCCGGTGATGTCATCGCACAGCGTATTCGCAAGCGGGTCATCAAGGCCATCGGGCTCGGCGTCTTAGTCATCGGACTTTTTGGTGCATTCAATGGGCTCACGCAGCTCATCGCTGCGAACAGCTTCCTTGCTGCTTACGGCATCATCGTTATTATCGGTGCGCTTGTCATCGGCACCATTATTGGCGAGCTTATCGATATCGAAAAGCGTCTTGAGCATCTCGGCACCACTCTGGCCAGGCGGTTTCGCACTAGCTCCCATATCGACGAGGGAGCAATCGTCAAGGGTTTTGTCAGCGCCTCGCTTATCTACTGTGTGGGCGCAATGACGATACTCGGTTCCATTCAGGACGGCCTCGGTAATCCCCAAACTCTGTATCTGAAGTCGCTTCTTGACGGAGTAACCTCGGTATTTTTAGGCGCATCACTTGGTATCGGCGTTGCGTTCTCGGCCGTGACAATCCTTGTCGTACAGGGATTAATTGCGCTGGTGGCATTCTTTGTCGGCTCTATCATCCCCGAGCTTGCTATCGTTGGCATTGAGGCTATTGGTGGCATACTTATCGCCGGTGTCGGGCTAAACTTCGTTCTGGACAGGCGCTTGCGCATAGGTAATATGCTACCGGCAATCGCAATAATGCTCGCTGTCTGCTGGATCTTGGGATAGGAGCGCACATGATGGACACCGGTAGCGTTGCACGCGGCATCGCACATAAACGCCCACAGGAGTCGGTTGGCTATTGCGTATACTGCAACAAACTCGTCCGACGTACCGCTCAGGCGGCGTGTCCTAACGACGAGCATCCCGGTGAAGGTGTTCAGGGCATCATGTGGCTATCGGAGGACGAGCCTGTTCCGGTGCTGCCAAAGTTTCACTGGGGCGCGTTCTTCATGCCGCCCATCTGGGGTGCTGCCCACGGAGTAGTCATCGCCGGCCTCGTCGTATTGCCATTGTGGCTGTTTCTTGACAACAACATCCAATCTGCCGTCTATCGCGTCGGTGCTGCCACCCCGTTTTGGACACGCATGGGCGTGTACTTTCTCACCGTGTTCTGCACGCTGGCCTCGATTGCGCTTATGACATGGTTCGGACGCACGGCATGGGGGCTTTCATGGCGACGCGAATATCACGATGGCACGTCATCACGCACCTTTGAGAATTTTATGCGTCGTGAGCGTATCTGGTACTGGATCTGCATCGTACTCTTCATCCTGCTGCTGGGCGTCGCGCTCTATTATTGGCAGGCGGTCTTGCCGGGCGAGTTCCTTGAGCCACTCACATAATCGCTTGTACGTCGTTGGGCAGAAAGGATAGCAAAGCAGATGTCAAACTCTACACATACGAACCCTACGCATAGTCAAACACAAACGCACATACAGACGCTTGGCTCGGATAACCACTCGCCGGTACACCCGGCTGTCTTTGAAGAGTTTGCGCAGGTCAACATCGGTCACGTTATTGCGTACGGTGACGATCCCTACACCGCCGAGGCGATCGACATCCTCAAAAAACACTTCGGTGATGCGTGCGATATCTACTTCACCTTCAACGGCACGGGCGCAAATGTCGTCGCATTAAGCGGGCTGCTCAATCCATGGGAGGGCGTACTCTGTGCGCGCTCGGCGCATATCAACTGTGATGAGGCCGGTGCACCCGAACGTATTGGCAACGTGAAGCTTATCCCCATCGATACGCCCGACGGCAAGCTCAGCCCCGCACGCCTTGAGCCGTATATTGCCGACATCGGCAACGAACATGCCGTACAGCCGCGCGTTATCTCCGTTTCAAATCTGAGCGAGAAGGGCACCGTCTATACCCCTGATGAACTGCGTTTTCTCTGTGAGTGGGCACATGAGCATGGCCTGTATGTACACTGCGACGGTGCGCGCTTGGCAAATGCTGCTGCTGCGCTCGGTGTATCGCTTACTGCGCTGACCGCCGATGCCGGTATCGATGCGCTCTCGTTTGGCGGTACCAAAAACGGGCTCATGGGTGCCGAAGCTGTCGTATGGTTCGGCAGTGCGCGTCCTCAGGCAGGCTTCTGGATTCGCAAGCAGTGCGGGCAGCTCGCCAGCAAAAGTCGCTATGTGGCGGCGCAGTTCTCGGCACTCTATCGCAAAGCTGAGTGGCTCGAATGTGCCCGTCACGCCAATGCGATGGCCGCGCGGCTTGCCGAGGGACTCCGCGAGCACGAATGCGAACTTGTGCAGACGCCCGATGGTAATGAAATCTTCTGTACGCTGCCGTCCAGCATCATTGAGCCGCTGCAAAAAGACTACTTTTTCTACGTGGTCGACGAAGCGAAAGGCGAGGTCCGTCTCGTCTGCTCGTGGGATACCGATCCCGCGTTTATCGAAAGTTTCCTTACGCGCCTCGGTGAATTACTCCGCATCGCCTCATAGCGCAGAAGTCTGCCTAGCCTCTATTCGTATGAAATAGCGTCGCGGATAGAGATCTGGCTCGCTGCCCACGCCGGCAGCACCGAGCCGAGAACAGATATTACCCACATCAGCACGAGCGTTAACGCCACACCCCCGTAGCTGAACCGGTACGAAAGCGGCATGCCAAGCGCAGCGATAAGTGCCTCAATCAATACGATTGAGAGCGGCCACGACAAAATGGCGCCAAACACCCAGCTTATCGTACCGACGACCATTCCTTGCGTGATGTAGATGCCAAATATCGCACGATGACCTGCACCAATAGCCCGCATGATACCAATTTCACGCGTCGATTCAACAACACTCAGCGTCATGGATCCCGACAGCCCGATGACCCCGACAGCAGCGAGTGCACTCGCCATAATGACAAGAAACGTCGTGAGTATCCCCAGCTGCGTGCGTACCTCATCGAGGTCCTCGATAAAGGTCAAGGTGTTATTAACGGCAAAGCCCTTTGCATCAAACCGTGCTTCAAGCGCATCGGCGATTTTACGTTGATTGTATGCACGCTCGGTGTCGGGTGTGTTTTCATAGCGCACTTCACCTAAGCTAAGCAACCCACGTGTCGTCGGTCCGGCAAGTGCATTATCCATCCGCACGTATGAACGTGTCGCCAAACCGGGTGCACCCATAAGCTCGGCGAGGTCATCGCGCTCAAAGTACATCATGGGCCCGCTGAGGCCCCCAATCATCACTCCGATGACCTTACGGCGTACCTCCTGCCCATTAACTTCGAGGTCAACGTACGAACCAACCGTCAGATATGGCTCCTCATTGAAGAGCTCGTTGTTGAGGATAACACCCTTTTCACCCGACTCGAACGAGCGACCTTGCATGTACTCAAACTGCGCGACATCGCTATCGGCCGGGAAGCCAATCGAAAAATAGAACTCGTTCCTCGTGCCATCCGGGCGGCTGATAATCGAATAGCCATCGAACCATACCTCAGCCGAAACAACACCCGTGACCTCGTACGATTCGGCAAGCAACGTCGAGGCCGGTACCGGATGAGCAAGCTTAACGAAAGCGTCGTAGTTCCAGCGCGTACCGATATCGTCGACCGTCTGTGTCAGCGAGGCATGCGCCGAAAAGACCGCCATCACCACGCCGGCAGCAAGAACAAGCGTCGTGAGTGTCATCGCCAGCCGTCCCTTGCGCATGAATGTCGTCCGCAGGGCAAGAGCCGCTGGGCGTGAGAGCCATCGAATACGCGCAAGGGTACGATCGACGAGGCCGCCGCCGAAATTCGGGAGCAGCGCATTCGCATTAAGTGCCTCGACAATCGGACGGCGCACACCGTTCATGATGGGCACGGCGGCGGCCAGCAGCGGCAGAAACAGCCCGATGGCCACAAGCACCCCAAAGACCCACGCGGGAAACATGTAGCTTATGATGCGAAAGTTGAGGACTCCGCCAGCGTACTCGATAAAAAAGTAGCCGAACGCAAGACCGGTCGGCAACCCAATGAGCAGCGCGCAGGCACCAAACAGAAAGACTAGCCCGAAGTAGAGTCGCGCAATCTGTGAACGCCGTGCTCCAATCGCCTTCATGATGCCAATCTGGCGCGTATGCTGAATCAAGATAGCACTAACCGTCGTTACGACGAGAAAGACACTAAGCGCAAGTGCCATGAGCGCCATCACCAGAAGAAGTGCGCTCACCGCGCGAAAGATATCACCGAGAAAGTGAGCACCCGGATCAGGAACGCTTGTCGAGGTGACCTGCACGCCAACCGGCTCAATGACACGCGTTTTGATATCGTTTGCAATCCGCGTGGCTTGCTGGCGTGAGAGCTCGGGGTCAACCTGTATGTTAATGATGTTGTACACGTCCGGCATATCGAGTAGCTTGAGCGAATCGGTACTGATGTAGGCCGTTATCTGACGAAAAAATCGCGTAGGGATTGCGTTGATGTCGTGCGCAAACCCGGCAACGCGAAACGCCGCTATACGGTCGCTCGTGTCTATTTCAACATAATCACCCATTTCGAGATCAAAGACCGCGAGCGCTGCAGCCTCGACGATGACCTCACCTTCGCCCGGTGGCCACACGCGTACACTAAGGGGCTCAATAACATTCGCCTGCCGGTTGAAGTCGTCAAACGCATGAATTTCGAGCATCTCCCACGGGCCGGGTGTATCTGTCGCATCGCCGGTGCCGAGCGTACGAATGCGCGCATAGCGCATCAGCTCGCCCTCGGCCGAAATGACATCGTCACGCGCAGCAATGTAATCGATAAGCCCTTGCTCAACGCCGCTTACGGCAAAGGTAATCGAAGCCTTGCGACTATCGGCAAATCCGCGGTCAAACTCGCGTACGAGTACCTGTCGTGCACCGAGAATCGCACCAGACGCAAAGATGCCGACGGCAATCGAGAGCACAACAAGCCACGTGCGCGACGGATTGCTGGCAAAATCGCGCAAAACCTTACGCCATCGCACGACACCTCTCAAGATGCGGTATCCTCAAAAATCTCGCCATCGACCACGTGAAGCGTACGCGAGACTCGGCTGGCAAGATCACCGTCATGGGTGACCATCACCATCGTTTTACCCGCCTGCACCTGCCGTTCAAACACCGAAAAAACCTGGTCAGCAGTCTTGCTGTCAAGGTTACCGGTCGGCTCGTCTGCCACAATAAGTGGGGGATCGTTGGCGAGCGAGCGCGCAATGGCCGCTCGCTGTTGCTGCCCACCTGAAAGTGCTGCCGGCAGCTTGTATGCTTGGTCGGCAAGCTCAACCTGCTCCAAAAGATGAAGCGCAAACTCACTGCGATCTTCTTTGCGATGCACATTGCAAAAATCCATCGGCAACATCACGTTCTCGATAACGGTTAGGGTTGGAAGAAGCTGAAAGAACTGAAAGACGACACCGATCGCTTTGCCACGCCAGATAGCCATCCGATTCTCGTTGAACGTATGGATAGGCGTTCCTTCTATCAAGATCTCGCCACTCGTAAGGTGGTCGAGCCCGGCTATCATATTAATGAGCGTCGTCTTTCCACTGCCCGACTTTCCGATAAGACCAACGAACTCGCCTCGCTCAACGGTGAGATTGACGTGGTGGAGTGCGGTAAAGGGCACCTCGCCACTTGTATAAGTCTTCACAAGATTATTGAGCTTTATGAGCGGCACGGATGACGTCATCGTTTTGCTCCGCTTCTCCGACGCTTCTCTTCGCGCTTATGTGCGACATCGGCGAGCTCTTCGCATAACTTGGCATAGCGCGCGTATCGCTCGACATCGATATCTCCGGCTTCGAGTGCCGCCTTCACGCCACAGCCCGGTTCGCTTTCATGCGTGCAGTTTCCGAACTTGCAGTGCGCAGTCGCCTCAGTGATTTCGGGATAGGTCATCGCAAGACCACGGTCAGCGTGCCAGAGTGCAACCGCACGCATCCCGGGTGTATCTATCAAGATACCGCCGCAGGGCAATGCCACGATTTCACGTGCTACCGTTGTGTGGCGCCCTTTGTCATCGGTCTCACGCACCTCGGCCGTTGCCTGTTGTTCGGTACCGGCAAGTGCGTTGATGAGCGTCGATTTTCCAACCCCTGATGACCCGATCATCGCCGCCGTGACCTGCGGATTAATCATCGTACGTAGCTCATCGATACCCGCGCCTGTCACGGTGCTCGTTGCAATGACGGGCACCTCACCTGCTATCGCACGAACACGCTCGACCTCTGCGTCACAATCGTCGCACCTATCGCTTTTCGTCAGCACAATAATCGGACGCGCGCCACTCTCAAAAGCAAGCACGAGCTTGCGCTCAAGCCGCGCAAGGTTGACCGGCTCTTCGCCAAGCGCCGTCACAACAAAGACAACGTCCACATTTGCAAGAATGACCTGTTCGGTTGTGTTCTCACCGGGATCTTTGCGCGTAAAGGCACTTGTGCGTGGCAGTATCGCCTCGATGCGCGCCGAATCATGTCCGTCGGGATGCGTGAGTGCAACCCAATCACCAACGGCAACACGTGCCAATGCGTCAGTTTTCATGCGCTTGACGAGCGCATTCGACGGCTCAGCACGGTACGTGCCACTCGCACTAACTACGAGCGGTAGACCTCGATCAAGACGTACGACGCGCGCCGGCTCCGCACCGTCAATCCCGAGGTGTGTGAGCTCCGTGCGTGGACGTTCAACATCGCCCAGATGCTCGAAGTTATAGGTTTTCTGTGTAGGTTCTTCCATGTATTAACTATATACTAAGTCCACGAGGTAACATTCATGTGTTAGGATAACTTGGTATGGAGTATCAACTTACACAGCCGCAGGATATCACCCGCATGTGTTTTGTGTGCGGCGAGGAGAACGACTCCGGTCTACATGCACGTTTTTATGAGAGTGAACAAGGCGAGCTCGTGGGTATCTTTGAGGTGCACGATGCCCATCAGAGCTATCCCGGACGTGTGCATGGCGGCATTGCGGCAGCCATGCTCGATGAGACGGTCGGGCGGGCCATTATGATGGATGAACCCGATATCTGGGCCGTTACCATCGAGCTGACCTGCAAGTATCGTAAACCGGTTCCCTACGATAAACCAGTTGTCGTGCGTGGCCGCATTACACGCAACACCTCCCGTATATTCGAAGGTGCGGGCGAAATCGTGCTTGAAGACGGCAGTATTGCCGTCGAGGCTACAGGGCGCTATCTGAAAACATCGCTTGATAAGATTGTCGATGCAGATACCCTTGAGGTCGACGAAACCGACATGCGCACAGATACACGCCCCATGCCAGCGACCCTCACAATCGGTGATGCTTGATGTACCCGCCACCAAACACGCCGCTTTACCATCCGGGTCAGCCTCAGCAGCCGACTTACCGTGCACCTCAGCAACCCGGATTCGAGCAGCCCTACTACCAGCAACAACCTCACTATCAACCTCTCCTGCCACCTCAGCCACCGGAGGAAAAGAAACCAAAGCGCCGACGCGGATTTATGGGCTGGTTCATGGTGTTCGTCGGAGCCGCGCTTGTGGTGTTTGCCCTTTACCAGATCACTTCGATTTGGTGGGAATACTACCGAGCCGACAAGGGATACACCGATCTTGCGGAAGCAGTCACCGACGAGCAGCCTATCGCAGAAGATGGTATCGGACAGACTGAGGCCATGCTCCAAGCAGCACGTGAACGTAGGATTGATTTTGCCGAGCTACAACTCATTAATGACGAAATTATTGCATGGATTTTCATTCCCGGGACTCGTATTGACTATCCTGTTGCACAGACCGATGATAACGATTTCTACCTCAGGCACAACTTCCAACGCGAGTACTCTGCAGGAGGATGTCCTTTCCTTGAGGCAGGGCTTAGTCCAGACTTCAAGGAGCTTGACGCACGTGTCTACGCCCACCACATGCAGGATCGCTCGATGTTCGGCGAGCTACCCTACTGGCGTGATCCCGAGTTCGCCGATCTCCATCAGCATATCTTCATCTATACGCCGAATCAAACACGCGAGTATATGGTAATCGACCAAAGCGTCATCGCCGGCGCTGCACCTCCCGTACCGGTAAATCTTGCCTCGTCGGCACAGTTCCTTACACTTATTACCTGCGAATATGATTTTCAGGATGCGCGCTACTTTTTGCGCTCTCAGCTGTCCGCTATATTCCGTCCCGGCGGCGAAAGATATTAATGCGCGTTGTGTGTGACGGCTACCAAGAATAATCGGCAGGGTCAGGCCCTACTCGGCCGTCACGATTGGCTTCGTCGATAGCAGCCATTTCTTCCGATGTTAGTACAAAGTCGAAGATTTGTGCGTGTTCTGTGATCTGCTCGGAGGAAAGCCCGTGCGCAAGCACCGCAATATTATGCTGAATCGCCCAGCGCAATGCGACCTGTGCTTCGGTCCGACCATGCGCGCGTGCGACCTTAGTGACCTCGGGAATGCTAGCAACCTCGCCCCCCATCGTCGGCATCCATGACTGCACGAGAATACCGTTGTTCCAACAGTAAAGAATGAGTTTTTCGCGCGTAAAACGCGGATGTATTTCGATTTGATTGACCATCGGGGCAATCCGTGCGGACTCGAGCAGCAGATTGAGGTGCTCCTCTTCAAAATTACACACACCGATGGCACGTGCCTTACCGGAACGATAGAGGTGCTCAAGTGCCCGCCATGTCGACTTGAGCGTCGTGGCACGCGGCCAGTGAATGAGATACAGGTCAAGATAGTCTACGCCCAGATTGGCACAGGTTTTTTCGAATGCGCGTATCGTCTTGATGTAGCCTTGCTGGTCGTTCCACACCTTGCTTGCTAAGAACAGCTCGTCACGCGGGATTTCGGCCTGCGCAATTGCTTGCCCAACCGAATACTCGTTATCGTAAATAGAGGCCGTGTCAAAGAGCCGATAACCTGCATCGAGAGCTTTAGCAACGGCGGCAAGCGTCGGCTCACCCGGTTCAATTTTATGCGTATTGAAGCCAAGCGCCGGCAACATCACGCCATTGACCAGCGGATAAGTATAGATATCGGGACTTTCGTGCTCAGGCGCAGCCGGTGTGTCGGTGGCCTTAAGATAGGGGTGACCAGCCTCTTCCTTCGTCGCCGGACGCAATTCACGATATCGGAATAATGCCAGCGGATCAGAGTACATGCTGCCCTTACGCGCCATCCACCATCCACTGACAAAGAGTGCGAACAGCCATACAAGATTGAAGGCAAGCGTTCCGTATGCGAGTGTCTGATCGCCCTCGCGCATGACGCTGTAGTCCATGGCGATTGTCGCCCCCATGATAACAAGCATCACGGCCATCCCTATCGTGCTCCAGATACGCTGTGTGGCAAGATACTGCGCAATAACTTTGCGAGGGCGTCCGGCCCTGCCGGTACGCGTGAGATAGTTGACTTCGCGCTTCCATGCGAGACGATTCGCATTGATACCCGCCCACAGGCGCACCATGACACTGAGCATTTGGCCTAAGGTAGCGACACCAAAGATGACCTCTACCGACGAGGCGAACGCACCGGTACCAATAATCAGAAGCAACGCATAGGGGATAAACGTTGCAATAAGTGCAACGAGGAAGATGAGCCACGCACCATAAGCGATAGCCCAAACCTCGGGCAACGCAAACGCTCCCCAATGAAAGAAATCCATGAGGTGAGCAGGGTAGGCACCAGTACCAAACCCGCGTTGTGAAGATTCCCTAAGTTCAGACAAGAGTGTAACCTACTTCGCAGCCATCTCGGCCTTGAACTCGACGATGCGTTCGCGGTGCTCAGGCATCGAAGTGCCAAGAATCTGACATGCGAGAATCGCTGCGTTCTTCGCGCCGTTGATAGCCACGCATGCAACCGGAACACCGGCCGGCATCTGCACCATCGACAGTAACGAATCAAGCCCGCCGAGGTCACTCGTCTTAATGGGAACGGTAATGACCGGCAGCGGTGTGAACGCTGCCGTAACGCCACCAAGGTGTGCGGACTTGCCGGCCGCCGCAATGATGACCTTCACGCCGCGATCAGCTGCACTTGTTGCCCACTCGTGCACACGGTCGGGATTGCGATGTGCACTCGCCACCATAATCTCGTACGGAACTCCCAGTTCATCAAGCATGTCGGCACATTCTTGCATGACCGACATGTCGTTCTTGCTTCCCATGACAATCTCAACCAACGCACCACTCATCGGTATCCCTCTCTCTCTGTGCACAACTCTTTCGTGCCCATCTACCCACTTCCAAACAACACTTCCTTCTCGTCGCTGCTCAGCGCCATGCGCGCTTCATCACGGACATTATTGACACCGATGAAGAACTGACGCATCATCGCAACGAGCAGATAGTATCCCTTTTGGGAAAGCGTAATTCGGCTGCGGTCATAGGTTTCGAACGCGCCGATACTTCGCATAAACGTCATCTCGGTAGGCAAGCCAGCCTCGATACGTACCCCAAAATCACGCATGAATGCGGTGCGGTCGAGCGCACCGGAGAAAAAGTCCATCAGAAAACGATAGCGCATGAGATCCTTACGCGAGAATATACTCTGTGCCGTCACACCGGGAAGGTTTTGCGCGATACGCTCACCGTATTCGGCGAGCGAAAAGGTGTTGACGAGGAGCTTTCCTTCGAGATAGCTCATTGCGCCCGAGCCGATGCCGACGTACTCGTCGTAGTCGATGATGTACTCATCGATCATGTGAGCGGTCGGATGAGGGGCATCGGCGAGGGTGGGGACACTAGGGGCAGAAGTGCTTTCGGCGATGCGCGAGAAGGTCCAAGCCGTCGAGCGCGCGAAGTGTGGGGTGGAGGTGCCGGTGACGCCCAGCTCGTTGCAGATGAGATCGTAGTATGCAGCTTCGCGTGCATAGCTTACCGTACCGACCGTTTTCGCCAGCTGTTCCTCGACGACCGGCGAGGCCATAAGCGGGTAAAACGTCGCCTGATTGCAACCACTCTCTTTTATGGTGCTGCAGTCGGTACGCAGCATCTCGGCCGTCTGCGAGGGGAAGTTGAATATCATGTCAACGTTGAGCACATCGAACGCGTCGTTAGCATCTTTGATGCGCTCAAGAATCGTTGCACCATCGCCGTACTTTTCGAGACGATCCATCTGTCGGAGCAACCCATCGTCAAACGACTGGACACCCACGCTCATACGATTAACACGACCGGCCAGTTTGTTGAGTACCGGCTCGATGAGATGGTTAGGGTTTGTCTCACAGCTCACTTCTTTGATGTCGAACAGCTCGCGCGCGAGGTCAATCGTCTCGCAAAGTTCCGGCAGGTTGATAGTGGGCGTGCCGCCACCAAAGTAGAGCGAGCCGAAGCGATAGCCTTGCTCGGCAACGAGGCGCATTTCGACACGCAGGTCGTTGAAGTATCGCGTAGCGAGCTGTTCGTCATAAGGATAGCGGTTAAACGAACAGTAAGGACAAAGCCGCTCGCAGAACGGTATGTGCACATATAACATATATGTTTTGTCGGATTTAGGGCGCGGCAGATGGGGGCGCGGAGCAGGCGTCAGCGTGAGGAGACGCTTGTTCTCACGTGTCATAACGGCAGAGATGAGGCGCTCGGAAATCATAAGCCATCATTATACCGTGGCATGAGCACCGTGTGGCGTATCGTTACCGAACGCGATAGATTGTTGCCAAGCGAGCGCCCGTTACGTTATGTCTCAGATGGCGCTCGGGCAGTGTCGCTGCTTACAACGCCTTTTGGCCGATATCTCTTCGGAAGAAAGCACCCTCAAAGTCGATACGGTCGACGGCCTCGTAAGCTCGTTCGATAGCAAGCCCAAAGCTCGGCGCCAGTGTCGTGACGTTGAGCACGCGCCCTCCTGCCGTACGCACCGTGCCGTCTTCATCGCGTGTCGTACCGGCATGAAAAACCTGCACGCCCTCGATAGCTTCGGCATCATCGATACCGGTGATGGAAACGCCGGTCTCGTACGAGCCGGGGTAGCCGGCACTCGCCATAACGACCGAAACGCCCTTGAGGTCGTCGCTAAACTCAAGCGTCGTATCGGCAAGTTTCCCCGTCGCACACGCGTACATCGCCTCAAAGAAATCGGTGCGTAGCCGCGGTAAAAGAACCTGCGTCTCCGGGTCGCCAAATCGCACGTTAAATTCGAGTACCTGAGGTCCGGCAGATGTCAGCATGAAGCCACCGTAGAGCACACCGCGATATTCGATGCCCTCGGTAGCAAGCGCAGAGGCAACCTCCTGCATCGTACGCACCATTGTGCCGTAGGTCACCGCATCGACCATCGGCACCGGGCTGTAGACACCCATACCGCCGGTGTTCGGGCCGGTATCGCCCTCGCCAACACGCTTGTGATCCTGCGACGGTGCCATCGGAACAACCGTCTCGCCATCGACAAAGCACAGCACCGAACATTCGGGGCCCACGAGGCACTCCTCGATGACGACCGTATCACCGGCGGCACCAAAGCGGCCGTCGAAGCACTCGGAAAGCGCCGCGCGTGCCTCATCGAGTGTCGTCGCAACGGTCACGCCCTTACCGGCAGCAAGCCCATCGGCTTTGATGACAACCGGTGCGCCCATGCGCTCAAGCTGGGAAAACGCTTCGTCGCGTTGGCCAGATGCGAATACATAGTAGGCAGACGTCGGCACATTGTGGCGCACCATAAAGTCCTTCGCAAATTTCTTGGAGCCCTCAAGACGCGCAGCGCTCTCACCCGGACCGAATACCGGAATCCCGACCGCACGTACCGCATCGGCCACTCCAGCGACGAGTGGTGCCTCAGGACCAATCACGACCAAGTCGATATCGTGGGCAACGGCATACTCGGCAATGGCCGCCGGGCTTTCGACATCGGACAGCACATCGGGCGTGACGTTGCGAGTTTTTGGCTCGCCAGCAGTACCCCCGTTGCCCGGCGCCACATCGATGCGCGCTACATGTGGAGACATACTCAACGAGCGCACAATAGCATGCTCGCGCCCCCCGGCTCCGATGACCAGAACGTTACTGCTCATGAGTACCTCGCTCTCCGATTGGATGCTGTGGGGTGTATGTTCTGATGAGTTCGACCTCGAGCGCAACGGTAATCTTTTCAAGCCCGCCGAGCGCATGATGTGCGACCTTCACCACATCGTTGACCTGCAAACCCTCCGGCATCGTCGTGTTCGCATCGAGCACATAGGCGCTCATCTCGCCATTAAGTGCGCGCCCCGTTAGGGTCGAGTCGGTCGGCGCAGAGGCCAGCACCAGCGTCTGCCAATAGACGGTATCCTCGTCCGGCAAACCGATAATCTCTAGGGAGTCTGCGTGGTTGTCACCGCGATAAACTCCGTAAAACGTGATATCGACGACCGTGCCCACGATAAGCTTATCGGTCGCCGTAGCAACCTCACTCGTCGCAAGCTCATCGAGGACTTCGAGGGTATTGGGTGCGGTAATTTCGGTACGCGTGTCATAGACAAATACGTAATCGGTCGGTGTGGCATCTTGCGTGGTAATCGTAATATTGGCCGACGTCACATTTGAGAGCACGCCTGACACAATAAAGGGAATCTGCTCGTCAAGGATTCTGACGGTTTGGGCAACGGGCGGCATCCCGCTATCGACGTCGGTGTCCTCATGAGCGTCATCAACACGTACCGGCTCGCCCACATACCCGACGATAACCACCTCGTTCGGCACAATCTGGCCGGCCTCAGCCGGATCGCTGATGACCGTCTCGCGGTCGAGAATGAAGCGATAGAGATGTGCGTCGTCAGCCATGATGTCAAGAACGTCATCGGTCGCTTCGTGCACGACCCCTGAAAGAAGTTGGATTTGCTCGGCAGGTTCGGGTTCGGGCTTGGTCATCTCGATATAAAGCCACACACCTGCAACCGCCATCGCAATAATGACGAGGCTGATTGCCGCCACAAGCAGCCGTTTTTTACGCGACATTGATGAGCTCCTGTCCGCCAAGGTACGGACGCAACACGTCGGGAATCGCAACAGAGCCGTCGGCATTCTGGTAGTTCTCAATGATGGCCGCTATCGTGCGTCCTACGGCAAGGCCAGAGCCATTGAGCGTATGTACGAATCGGCTGCCCTTGAACGCATCGGAATCACGATACTTGATAGACGCGCGTCGCGCCTGAAAGTCTTCACAGTTCGAGCACGATGAGATCTCTTTATAGGCGCCATAACTGGGCAGCCAGACCTCGATATCGTAGGTCTTGGCAGCGGAAAAACCGGTGTCGCCGGTACAGAGCACGATAGTGCGATACGGCAGATCCAAGAGCTCAAGGATGTGTTCGGCCTGTGCCGTCATCGACTCGAGCTCATCGTAGCTCGTTTCCGGTGTAGCAAACTTAACGAGCTCGACCTTGTCGAACTGATGCACCCGTATCATGCCGCGCGTGTCGCGTCCTGCCGCACCGGCCTCCTCACGAAAACACTGGCTGAATGCACAGTATTTCAGCGGAAGGTCAGCACCGTCGAGCACCTCTTGTGCATGCAAGTTAGTTAATACGACTTCAGCGGTCGGGATAAGATACAGGTCTTGGCCTGCAGCTTTATAGAGGTCATCCTCAAACTTGGGCAGCTGGCCGGTGCCATAAAGCGCCGTCGTGTTGGCAAGAGTCGGCGGCCACCATTCCTTAAAGCCAGCCTTGTGGTGTTCGTCAAGCATAAAGTTGATGAGTGCACGCGAAAGCCGCGCCCCGTCGCCACCGAGCACGACAAACTTCGATTTGGCGAGCTTCACGCCACGATCAAAATCAACGATGCCGAGTGCAGGGCCAAGGTCCCAGTGTGCCTGCGGCTCGAAGTCGAAGGTGCGCGGGGTGCCGTTGCGACGGACCTCCTCGTTGGCAGCCTCGTCAGTCCCGACAGGCACCGTCGCATGAGTGATATTTGGCGCAGTCGCAAGCAGCTCGCGCGCCTCATCATCAAGCGCTTTGGTGGTGTCTTCGAGAGCAACAATCTTATCCTTAACGGCAGCAACTTCGGCTTTGGCCACCTCGGCTTCGTCGCGCTCGCCCGCCGCCATCAGCGCACCGATGCGCTTTGAGGCCTCGTTACGCGCCATCTGCAGCGCCTCAAGCTCAGCGATGAGCGCGCGGCGCTTCGCATCTACCGCAAGATACGCATCGACATCCCACGAATCGCCGCGCGCGCTCATCGCCGCGCGGACGACGTCGGGATTCTCGCGGATGTATTTGGCATCAAGCATGGATGTGCTCTCCTTTAGTACCGTCTGTTCCATTGTACAACACCCGAGCCACCGTGTTACGCTACAATAATCGCATGGTTAACCACGAGAAACCAACCCCTCATACCTTGCCCGTTGCAGACCGTGACGGTTGCGTCCACACACGGCTCGATCTCGATCGTGCACAGCGTTGCGGCTTTGCCGAGGTTATCTTTGCGCAGGGGAAAACACCTGAGCAGGTCGCGCACATTGCACGTGAGCTCGCCGAATACGCGCCCACCATACTGGCAACGCGCGCCACACCTGCGCAGTTTGAAGCGGTAAAAGCCATACTTGCCGACAGCACACATACGACTACCTATCACGAAATGGCGCGCGTCATCGCGGTGGCATCGGGAACGGTGCCCGCGCCAGATACGCCCGATGCCGAGGCGGCTCAAGGACTCGTTGTAGTCGCCAGCGGGGGCACCGCCGACATGCCGGTCGCCGAAGAGGCCGCACTCTGTGCCGAAGCGATGGGTGCGCAGGTCGAGCGGCTCTACGATGTGGGCATCGCCGGCGTACACCGTGTCCTTGAACACACCGATCTGCTTCAAAAAGCGCAGGTCGTGATTGCGGTTGCGGGTATGGAGGGTGCGCTCCCTTCGCTCGTTGCCGGACTCGTTAAGGTACCGGTCATCGCCGTGCCAACGAGCGTCGGCTACGGCGCGCACTTCGACGGCCTTGCGCCGTTGCTGACTATGCTCAATTCGTGCGCTAGCGGCATCTCTGTCGTCAACATCGACAACGGCTTCGGTGCTGCCGTCGTAGCCTGCCGCATGCTTTAGAAGCAGATGCGCTTTACGGCGCGACCACCCAAAGAGCGGGGCGAAGCGCGTAAGCGTTGTCAGTAATCGTACCGCCAGCGGGAGCACCCCACGCACCAGTGTAGTTCAAGCGACCCCAAGAGCTGAGCACACTACCGCTGCTGTTCACGTAACCCGCCCGATTAGCCTCGTTACTACGCGAGCGGGACCACCAACTGCGGGCTGTCGTCGACCCTGCGTGATTAGCAGCAACGCCGTACGCTCGTGGTGCTAGTATGTCGTTTCCCGTATACGTATTTGTCCCAATGTTAGGAAAGTAACTCAGTATCTCTTTGCCTGAGAGCGGGAAGGCGACAACACCTTGACCCGTGCTCGGCGATGATGAAGTGGGATTTGCTGCTGCTCTGCTCGAGGGCGTCGAGATTGCCTCAGGATAGTTTTCCGGATCTTGCATGAATGCAATGTTTGCGGCCACATCAGCGTTCGTGGTGCCTGCAAGTGCTGTCACAGTGGGATGACCCGTCAAGCCTTCGGTACCAAAGGTGCGTGTGCTACCAGCACCTGCATTGCTGCCGGTGAAGTCGGCCTGTACGGCAAGAGACTTAAGATTGTTGGTGCCTGAATCAAGGCCAGCTCCCGTAAGACCGTTGTACCAGCTGTCCATGCCAGCAATAACGGTAGATTTGGCGGTACCGTCTGCGTTGGTAAGCCAGAAATTACCCTGACTCGTTTCATTGAACCGCACATAAGCCCAGGCTGCCGTCGGGTTGGAGCCGTATACATAGCGTGTTACTAACAAGTCATAAGTGACACCATCAATCGTCTGCTCAGCGATTCTAAAAAACTGAACTGGACCAAAGTCACGGCGCGTCGGGGTGACAGGCGTGGGTACGGGTGATGGCTCTACTTCTACAGTGATAGTATCTGAGACGGTCGTGTGTCCGTCGTCTTCTGCGGGTGTATTGCCACTGTTAGAGACAAGCACTCTAAACTCGAAGGTGCCTACTATGTTGGTATCTACCGTGTATTCTGTTTCGTCGTTAGTACCCGGAGCGTCATTCCATGGAGAGTTGGTGGTCTGCCACAGGTAGGTGAGATCAGGGTCACCACCAGCATCGACTTCAAGGGTGACTGGCGTACCTGGCACCACAGCTATCTCAAGACCTTCGACACCATTGATATTGAGTCCTCCAATGATGGGGGTATTCCATGTGATGCTATCAAGTATCGCCTTACCCTGCGTTGATGCTGTGCGCAAAGGGACACCGTCAGTGCCACTGCTGGGAACAAGGCCGTCTTTCATAGCGCTGACATCATCTTGGGTAACCACTTCCATCTGGATATCGATGGCATAGTAAAAAGCGTGCTTAAGCGGATCGAAGCCGGTGGCAGCGCTCACGCCGGTCATCAAGGGGAGTGTATTGCTGTCAGGTCTGATGACAGAGGTGTAGTAGAAAAAGCCATCATCAGCTAACACCCACTTGTTTGAGCGCTGCGCAAGAGGTAGTGCGGTCCATTCGGTGTAGGTCAGGTGATCTGAGTCCCAGTCCCAGTACTCGCTGAAAGGAGTACCATCAGCTGCGTGTCCTCGGGCAGGAGCTGCTTGGGTAAGGCTGGTCGCATCAGTAAGGCCTCTGATAGACCACATGTCGGCGGTGACATCAAACCACGCCGTTTGCGTATCAATAAGAGTACCATCGGCTCCCCAGGTGTCTGAATCAAGCGTAGGAGTAAGTGTCGTCTCGATAGCTTCAGGGATAGGACTCGCAAAGGGAATACCCTCTATGATGTTTCTACCACGACTCCAGTCTTCGGCTTCTATCCATTGCATAAACTCAGATGCGGATATGCGTGCGATAAAGGGTGAGTTGCCTGAGTTTTGTACCCATACTCTCTTTTGCCACTCAGTCGCATCAAGACGTCTGAATTCGTCGTGAAGTACTGCGCGTGGTGTGTTCAGGCTCGCAAACTGATTGATGGCACGCTGCATCGTACCCCACGCAAAAGCTCCCAAAAGGAGCAAGAGTAGTGCGATTATGATGGCTATAGTGGTGTTTTGACGCTTGCGACTGCGAAGCGCGTCGGTGTCGGTAGCAGAAGTCGCTACCTCAGAAAGTAGGGACCCCCCCCCCGTGTGGTTTTCTCAGTTGTGCTCATTTTGCCCTCATTTCATGCAAAAAACGCATGTCTCGTTATATTGATTAGCTTGTAACTATCGTTTCCAGTGTAGCAAATTTTGCTAGCTCCTCGCAAATACGAACAACCAAATGCTCCTCCCCCTTCGCAACAGGGAAAAATGCTGGTCAGTGTCTGTACTCGACTCAGAATATGCAAAGGCCCGGATGGTGTGTGTAACGGTTACGTTGGCTAGTGTAGCAGATATGAGTCGTTGACTATGGATTTGAAAAATGCTGCTTGATAAACTCAGCCGGTGTCAAAACCTGCGGCTTAGAGAGTCCTGCCTCGATGAAATCCTTATCCCCTGAAATAATGATATCGACACCTTCGCCCAATGCATCTGCCAGAATAGGCATATCGTTCACATCTCGCAAAGGCATCTGTTCGGTAAGGTAATCGATGGTTTGAGTGGTTACCACCATATGAAGCAGGATACTTTCTATAAAGACATCAAGATCGCTCAAGTTCTCAGGCCATTTACGCACAATAACTTCCCTAAGTTCTGCCAGAGAATATGGACTAACATAAGCAGAAAAAGGTGCCGTACTCGCAATCTTAACCGCCTCTGCAGGAATGCTTTGCGGCCACATAAAAGCCGATACCAAAACATTGGTGTCTATGAGGCAGCGCACTATGCAGTCTCCTTGTAGCGGACCTCTCGCACAAGTGCCATCACGTCTTCATCGCCTACGAGTCCTGCCTTTTCTGCTTGGCCTGTCATAGATTCTTGCATTTTTTCAAGCGCAGGTAAAAAGGTTTTCGCTTCCAGCGGCACAACAGACGTCTCCCTTATAGTCTCCTTTTGGCCACTCATCGCATAAGGAAACCCTTCAGCCTTGACAAAGGCATACGTCAACATGCGCAAAGCGGCTGCCGGGGAGGTTCCATATGAGCCGGCAAGCTCTTCGAATCGTTCACGGATTTCAGGCGAAACTTTTGTTGATAACATCGCCGAGTTAGTGCTCATGAGAGCTCCCTTCACTATGCCATAAGTATACTATGGTAGACTTTTGAGCGCAATGTACAGGGTCTTGCCGGCTCTTGTGCAAAGGCCCGAGCGATGCGGGTAGCGACCACCCGAGCCTGTGCGTTTCCCTTTTTCGCCGGCGCCATATAAGGTGGCACTACACGAAAGGATATGAGTTCCCTTACCTGCTCTCTGTATGCTGCTTAACATACACTCCCTGGCATAGTCCACTTCGCTTGGAAGGGTCTTGCGGGTAAGTCTGGACGCACGCCGTACGCAAGGGTGGCAGTATTGCCCGACACGGTCCCATTGTTGTTCACGCGAGCCGCCGTAGTGGCAGACGTGCCCGGAGACCGCAGCCACTGCTGGGTCCAGTTAGCGGCGGAAAACCGCTCTGCTTTGGTGCATCGTAACTCATTCCTACAGCCTTGCGACTGCGTTGGCTAGTGTAGCACGATGTGTCTACTGAGGAGGTTGTGTGGCGTCGGGGCTCGTGGTGTTAGGGTTGGGTGGTATCGAGGGTGTAGGTGCCGCTGACTTCGTTTACTCTGCGCAACCTATCCCCTTCGGCAATATCTGATGGGAGGTTTTTGAGAGGAACGTCGACGAGTTCGCCTGAAGGAGTTTCGCACACCGCATAATCCCCTTCAATGCGTATGACGATAAGGGTTTGGTCTGGTGCGAGGTGCTCCTCTTCGATGGCGGGTGTTTCTTCGTGTGCAACATCGGCCATATAATGCCAGGCGAAAAAAGTAGCAAAGCCGAGCGTAGCGAGAGCGAGGGCACAGGCAAACGCTACGCTTGGCTTCAAGTGGCTGCGCAGCCCGCGCTCGATATACTTGCTTGCATCGAGCGCGAGGCGCAGGTCACTTCGTTTGGGTGGACGACGTGTCATGTCAGCGCCTTGCTCGGAAAGGCTGCGGCCACCATTACGGCGCGACTACCCACAGGGCAGGACGGAGGGAAATGGTGGTGTTGGTAACCTCGACTAAGCTGGCCGCACCCGCGCTCCAGACGCCGGTGTTGTTGAGGGTGCCGAACCCGAATTGCGCGTGGCCCCAGTTGTTTACTCCGCCCGCACCGGTGGCGGCGTTACCCCGTGTGCGCGACCACCAATGCTGGTCACTGACCGCACGACCAAGGCGCTGGTCGTTCGTGATAGCTGACACGCGAGTTGCGTCAGTAGTTCCCTGTGAATCAGGGAAGTACGCCAGAATCTCAGTACCAGATAAGGGGAAGGCTACGATACCGCCGCCGGTGAGAGGCTGAGTGTTAGCACTCGCAGTGCCTACCGGTATTGCGCTCGGACGAGACTGGCCGTTGATGTAGCGATTGCTGTTAGCCGTAAACCAGTTGTTGCCCACTATCCAACTTGCCTGCGTCGTCATACCCGTGGTGCCTTCAGTACCAAAGGTCGAGCTTGTCGGTGTAGTCTGGTTAATCGTGCCACTAAAGGCAGGGAACACGGCAGCTTCCTTAAGCTGCGGACCTCGAGAATTGTACCAGTTATCCATCGCCGTCATCAGGCTGGATTTGGTGCCGGGTGCACTAGTGCGCGAGAGCCAGAAATTGCCATCGGTGGTGGCTGGATTAAACTGTGTGCCAGTGCTGTAAATGTGCTGGCTCACGATGAGGTAGTAGGTCTTGCCCTCATGCGTTGCGCTGGCAATGCGCCAGAAGGGGATGCCGTCAAAGAGTACGCGATAAGGTGAGCTGGGATCGTTAGAGTTCGGTATGTTGGTGCGTACCGGGGTTGTGCCCACGGCAGGCTGCGGTGCCAGTGGGTCGAGTAACACCGTGATGGTAATCGTGTCGCTTGCCGTCGTGTGTCCGTCGTTTTCGACCGGTGCGTTGCCTGAGTTTGAGACCAGCACCCTAAACTCGTAGGTGCCAGAGATGTTGGTGTCCACGGTGTATTCGACCTCATCGTTAGTGCCCGGAGCATCGTTCCAAGGTGAGTTGGTGGTCTGCCACAGGTAGGTCAGATTAGGGTCGTCTCCGGCATCTACTTCAAGCGTGATCACTTCACCTTGAGAGACGGTTATTGAGAGACCTTCGATGCCGTTGATGCTCAAGCCTCCGATAATGGGTGCCGTCCAGTTAATACTGTCAAGTATCGCCTTACCCTGTGTTGATGCTGCACGCAAAGGGACGCCGTCGGTGCCACTGCTGGGTACAAGGCCGTCTTTCATGGCACCCACATCATCTTGGGTGACGACCTCCATCTGGATATCGATAGCATAGTAAAACGCATGCTTGAGCGGATCAAAACCTGAAGCAGCAGAGACTCCTGTCATGAGGGGGAGTGTATTGGCATCCGGTCTGATAACAGAGGTGTAGTAGAAAAAGCCATCGTCAGCGAGTACCCACTTGTTTGAGCGCTGTGAGAGAGGAAGTGCTGTCCACTCAGCGTAGGTGAGGTGATCTGAGTCCCACTCCCAGTATTGGCTGAAAGGAGTGCCATCTGCTGCGTGTCCTCTGGCAGGAGCTGCATTGGCAAGGCTCGTCGGGTCGGTCAAGCCTCTTATCGACCACATGTCGGCGGTGACGTTAAACCACGCTGTTTGGGTATCGATAAGGGTGCCATCTACGCCCCACGTGCCTGAATCAAGTGTGGGAGTTAAGGTAGTCTCTATAGCTGCCGGAATAGGGTCAGCAAAAGGAATACCTTCTATGATATTGCGTCCTCTATCCCAGTTTTCACTTTCAATCCACTGCATGAATTCAGATGCTGAGATGCGTGCAATAAAGGGTGAGCTGCCTGAGTTCTGTACCCATACGCTCTTTTGCCACTCGGCCGCATCAAGACGCCTGAATTCATCATGAAGGACGGCGCGTGGTGTGTTGAGGTTTGCAAACTGATTGATGGCGCGCTGCATAGTGCCCCAGGCAAATGCTCCCAGAAGCAGAAGGAGTAGGGCAATTATGATGGCTATGGTGGTGTTTTGACGCTTGCGGCTTTTTGGCACATCAGTGCCGGTAACGCTGCCGGTAGTGGCATCAGTAGAGGGCGGCTCTACCTCAGAAAGTGGAGACCCCCCCCCCCCGCAGGGTGTGGTTATCGTTCATGTGTGCCCTCATTTCGTGCTCGTGCGTCGCAGATGCC
>WRKU01000013.1 GCA_009777935.1 Coriobacteriia bacterium | reverse complement strand
TTACTACAACACTAAACGCATGCACTCAGCACTCGGATATCTCTCACCGACAGAATATGAGAGGAGGACACTTACTTAAACGTCAAATAGGCTTCTTAACTTTGTGTCCAGAATTGGTTGACATCCAAGCACGCGCTTGAAGCCAAGCGTAGCGTTTGCCGGCGCCCTCGCTCTCGCTGGAATGGTGGTTTTTTAGTGGTGGAGCCTACCGGGATCGAACCGGTGACCTCATGGCTGCCAGCCATGCGCTCTCCCAGCTGAGCTAAGGCCCCACAAAACGAGCAGACGTCAGTATATCAGATTCTATACGAACGCGGCACGATATCGCGGTACGACACAATCTTCGGACGTAGCGAACCACAATACTCTTATTGATTACTGTTATACTATGCACAAGGTTTTATCGCAGCTGGCGCATATGCACGAAAGGAAGATACATGCCCAAGCAAGGCTTCGGTTTTTGGTTCAAAGCATCGCGCAATATTGCGCTGGGTCAGTCGCTGACTCCCTACATCCTCGGTATTTTGTTCGCAATCTCTGCATGGATATACGGTCTCGTACCGTTTCATCCACTCGGTCTCGTCCTCGGCCTCCTCGGTCTTGTTGGCGTGGGCGCGGCGCACACCGGTGTCAACCTGCTCGACGACTACTTCGACTACGCCAAAGGGGCCGTTGCCAAGCGTGAGGAACTCATCGATGGTGGCTTTCGCGCCCGGCTTCAGAAGTGCGCCTACATCGAGAGTGGCGAGGCTACTCTTGCGGAAACTCGCACGATGGGCTGGGTTTTTATCGCGTTTGCCCTCGCGTGTGGAGCCGTCATTCTCGTCCTCGGACTCGTATTCCTCGGCTATGACTGGCGCTACATTGCGGCCTTTGCCGGGCTCGGTCTGCTGCTTGGTGTCATGTACGCCGGCCCTCCGCTGCGATTGAGCTATCATGGTCTCGGCGAGATCGTCATCGGCATCGTCTTCGGTGCGCTCATCGCTGTTCCCGCTTACTATCTCTGCACGGCCACGATTAGCCCCGCTATCATCTGGGCATCGATTCCGTGTGGACTTCTCACGATGAGCATCGTCAACGCACATGCCATCATGGACTTCGAGCCCGACAAGGCCGCCGGCCGCACGACGCTTGTGGTGCTGCTCGGCTCAAAGATGGCCGGCTTCTGGGTTAACGTTCTTCTGCTCGTTGCCGCGTACGCCTGTATCGTCGGCGGCGTGCTGACCGGAGCGCTTCCCGTGCCGACGTTGCTCGTACTGCTGACGCTGCCGGTCGCCATCGGTTTTTTGCGTCTGCTACACCTCTACGTCGTCAGCCCGGACGTCGAAGAGACGCCCAAAAAATGGATGGGCAGCTTCAAAGACTGGGACAACTACAAAGCTGCCGGTATCGAGTGGTTTATGCTGCGCTGGCTGCTCGCACGCAACCTGCTCATGCAGTTTGTACTGCTGGTGGCCGTCACCAATTTGCTCGGCTTTAACTGGTACCTTTAGGAGGAATGCATGAGCGAGCTGGCCTATTACGCAACGTGGTTTACCAAAAGCAAGTTTTTTGGACAGCGCAAGCCACTTCAGAGCGTCATCTTTATCACGGATCGATGCAATCTCAACTGCAAACACTGCAACGTCGTCACTACCGGTGAAGAGTGCACCACCAAGACGTACGATGAGGTCAAGGCCGAGCTCGAATACTGCTACGAGCTGGGAAGTCGCATCATCGATTTTGAAGGCGGCGAGCCGCATCTGTGGCGTGACGGCGACCGTGACCTCAACTCACTCATCGATTTAGCGCGCGAGATGGGCTACTACTCGGTGACGGTCACGACCAACGCCCAGCTGCCGATTACCGCGACGAGCGACCTTATCTGGGTGAGTATCGACGGCATGCGCGAAAAGCATGATGAGCAGCGCGGTGCCGGCTCGTTTGACCGTGCGATGGAAAACATCGCTGCGTGCAACCACCCCAACATGAACGTTAACATGACGGTGACCTCGAAGAACTACGAGGACTTTGAGGACGTCGCTCGGATGGTAAAAGACAACCCACATCTACGCCGATTCTCGTTCTCGTTCTACGTACCCTATGAAGACCGCGAACTATGGGTGAAACCTGAGATTCGCAACCACATTATCGACATCGCGCAACGGCTGAAAAAGGAGGGCTACCCCCTCATGAACTCGAAGCCGGGCATGGACCTATTGCGCGATCCCAAGAACTTTATCGACAAACGTCAGTGCTGGATATCGAACTTCATTTTGACCGACGGCACTCGCCTTCCCGAATGCCCCGGTGCCGCCGCCAACATGTGCGAAGAGTGCGGCTTTGGTATGGGCGCCGAGATGACGCTTCTATGGAAGCTGCATCCTGCGATGGTCAAGGCCGGGCTGACCGTCCGCAACTAATGTATACTCCTCACGACATCGAGCCGAAGTGGCAGCGAATATGGGCCGAGACCCATATCGATACTGCCGTTGAAGATACCGCGCGTCCCAAGAAGTACGTGCTTGAGATGTTTCCCTATCCGTCGGGCGATATCCACATGGGGCACGTGCGTAACTATTCGATCGGTGATGTTATCGCGCGTGAGGCGCGCATGAAGGGCTATCAGGTACTGCACCCCATCGGCTGGGATGCCTTTGGGCTGCCGGCCGAAAATGCGGCAATCAAGCAGGGTTCGCACCCGGCTACCTGGACGTATGCCAACATCGATACGCAGGCCGCAAGCCTCAAGCGCATGGGTTTTTCCTACGACTGGAGCCGTGTCGTGCGCACCTGCGATCCCGAATACTATCGCTGGGGACAGTGGTTTTTCCTTAAGTGTCTCGAGCGCGGACTGGCCGAGCGCAAGAGCGCACCGGTCAACTGGTGTACGGAGTGTGTGACTGTGCTCGCTAACGAGCAGGTCGAAGGTGATGACGGTCATTGCTGGCGCTGTAAAACCCCTGTTGAAAAGCGTGAACTTGAGCAGTGGTACTTCAAGATTACCGACTACGCCGACGAGTTACTCGCCGATCTCGAGCAGCTGGAAGGTTGGCCCGAAAACGTCAAGGCAATGCAGCGAAATTGGATTGGCCGTAGCACCGGCCGCGAGGTAGGCTTTACGCTCTGCGATGCTAACGGTGAACCAACCGATGAGACGATATCGGTCTTTACGACGCGTCCTGATACGTTGTTCGGCGCCTCATTTTTTCTGCTTGCACCCGAGCATCCTCGCCTGTGTGATCTCGTGGCGGGCACCACATATGAGAGCGCCGTGCGCGACGTCGTTGAGCACACCGCATGCGAGACGACGATCGAGCGCGAGAGCGATTCAGCCGAAAAAATCGGCGCCTTCACCGGGCGTTATGTTATCAATCCGGTCAATGGCGATAAGCTTCCCATATGGGTTTCCAATTACATTTTGATGGACTACGGTACCGGTGCGGTTATGGCGGTGCCGGCCGAGGACGAGCGCGACGCCGAGTTCGCACACAAGTACCATCTTCCCATCCCGCCGGTCGATTTCATCGAAGACGATGACGACGATATACTCAAGCCATTTCCGCGCAAGGTCAACTATCGCCTGCGCGAATGGCTCATTTCGCGCCAGCGCTACTGGGGCAATCCAATCCCGATCGTCTACTGTGATGTATGCGGCATTGTGCCGGTGCCCGAAGACGAGCTACCGGTGTTGCTGCCCGAAGACGTCGACGTGACGAAGGGTGAAACGCTTGCCGACCACGCAGAATTCTGCAAGACAACGTGTCCGCAGTGTAGTAAACCGGCACGTCGTGAGACCGATACAATGGATACGTTTACGTGTTCGAGCTGGTACTATATGCGTTTTTGTGACGCGCGCAACGATGCCGAGATGTTCGCACGTACGCGCGCAGATTACTGGATGCCGGTCGACCAATACATCGGTGGTATCGAGCATGCGATTTTACACCTCCTCTACTCGCGCTTTTTTACCAAGGTCTTGCGCGACCTCGGCCTCTGCGCCTTCGACGAGCCGTTCGCCAATCTGCTTACGCAAGGGATGGTTAAGCTCGATGGGGAGACGATGAGCAAGTCGAAAGGTAACGTCGTCGCACCCGAAGAGATTATCGCGCAGTACGGAGCCGATACGCTGCGCGCTTACATTCTGTTCATGGCGCCACCCGATAAAGACCTCGAGTGGTCACACGAGGGCGTCGAGGGGATGCACCGCTTTATCAACCGCGTGTGGCGATGGGTGGAAAACGCGGTGGATAACCGCGCTACGATGTCCACAGAGGTATCCACAGAGAAATCCACCGCATCGAACACACCAAACACACCAGATACGCCAGGCGCACCGCCCGCCGCCGAAAAAGAACTCGTGCGCGCGTTACATGCGCTTACCAAGAAGGCGACCGAGGACATCGAAAAGTTCCAGTTCAACACGACGATTGCGGCCGTGATGGAACTTACGAATGCCGCCTACGCTTACACCAACGCCACCCCGTCAACCGCACAAAACGCGGAACTCACCGAGACCGTTGCGCGCCATCTCGTGCTTCTGTTGGCACCGATTACCCCGCACGTGGCCGAGGAGCTGTGGTGCGAGGTTATCGCAGGTGAGGGGAGTGTTCATCTGCAGGAATGGCCGACGTGGGATGAGACCCTCTGTATCGCCGACGAGATCGAGTTGCCGGTGCAGGTCAACGGGAAGGTGCGCGGTCACGTGATAGTGGCACGTGACGCCGATGACGAGACCGTCGCCGTTGCTGCGCGCGCAGCCGTCGCAAAGCACCTTGAAGGCCAAGAGATTCGCAAAGAGGTTGTCGTGCCTGGCAAGATCGTCACCTTCGCCACGAAGGCACACAACACGGCCTAAAGGTGTTGCGCGTTAAGAATGAGGACATCGTACGTTAAGAGTACGGACATCGTGGGGTAACAAATCGGTAAGTGCTCTCCCTTATGCTGAAAAGTGAAGGGAGGAATGCGTATGCAGTCGTTAGAAAAATCATTCGAGAGGGTGAAGCGCTCGGCGCGCCATTGGGTCAGCACGAACAAGCAGGTTGCCCTTGGCATCGCCGCAGTGCTCGTGGTAGGGGTCGGATGTATCGCGTATTCGGCCGGCGCGCCGACACGTGGATCGGCGCTTGGCGATGGCGGTCTGGCAATCGAGCAGGCTTCAGAAACTCCGGGTGCTGCTACCTCGGCTACTCGTCCTGCCGAGGTCACCGTCAACGTTGTCATCAGCGGTGAGGGTGTGTCAGCTTCGGATGCCGCCGCCGATGACACAGGCGTCGCCGACAACACCGGCAGCACATCCAGTCTTATCGACATCAACACGGCCAGCGAAAGCGAGCTACAGACATTGCCCGGAATCGGACCGGCGACGAGCGAGAAGATCGTCTCAGATCGCACGGTGAACGGGCCCTATCGCTCGGTCGATGACCTTATGCGTGTCAGTGGCATCGGCGCCAAAAAGGTGGAGGCGCTTGCAGGGTTGGTGGAGGCGCGTTAGATGCCGCGACGGACCATCGAAGAGCTGGTTCCGGCGCGTCCGTCACTCTCGTTGCTCTGCTTCGCGTTTTTGGGGTTTTGGCTTGGTCTCGCCGCCTCGCTTAAAGTTCTCTTCGATCGTCTCTGCGGCATCGACTCGGTATTTTTTGATGATGCGGGAACATGGGGGCTGGCGGCCATCGTCGTTGGCTTTGGTGTTCTCTTGCTTGTGCTCTGGCGTCTCGGTGCGTGGCGGCGGGCCGGCGCAATCACGCTGCTCGCGCTGCTCTGTGGCGTTATCGTTGGCTATGCGACGGTCGTCTCGTTTGAGAAGTCGCTTGAGAAGGTCCAGCGCTCAGCGACCGGCCCGATTACGATCCAGGCAATCGAAGACAGCATGGCAGGCCGCTTCGGTGACTCACAGGTGGTAGAGATCCTCGATGGCGAGCTGGCTGGCATCAAGGCACGCGTGAACTATGCACACGACATGGTGCCGCTCGAACTTGGGCAGCGCGCGACGGTAAACACGCCAGTTACCGCTCTTAGGCTCGATGAACAGGCTCATTTTTTGCTCAACAAGGGCGTGGCAGGACAGATGTCGGTGAGCAAGTTCGATGATCCCTACTATGGTGGCGTGTGGGGATGGATGTACGCTTATCGGGCACAGCTCGTAGAGCTCTGCGACGAGGCGAGCGCGCACAACGCCATCACGAAAGGGATACTGCTCGGTGATCGGCGTGGATTTCGGGCTGACGAGCTGAACGAACCGTTTTCGCGCGCCGGTATCGGACACCTGTTAGCGGTCAGTGGCACCCATCTGGCAATAGTGGCAGCAGGGATTATTACGATAGGGACGATGCTCGGGCTCAAGCGTGCGTGGATACAGGTCGTCACGCTGATGGTGTGTAGCGGATACGTGGTACTGACCGGCGCCTCACCGAGCGCTGTGCGTGCTCTGGGCATGCTTGCCGTGATGTCACTGAGCATCTGGCTCTTTCGGCGCAACGCAACGCTCAACGCCCTCGCTCTGACGGGACTCGTCTGCCTGTTTGTGTCTCCGCTCTGGGCGATATCGGTGAGTTTTTCGCTCTCGGTCTGTGCTGTGGGTGCCATCGGGCTGTTTACCAAGTACGGCAGCTGGTACCTGCGACATGCGTTTTCGTGGCCCTCGCGCACCGTTGCCGACGGGGTAGCGATATCGATCGTCGCGCTTATTGCCTCAGCGCCGATCCTTTCGGCAACGTTTGGGTTCTTCTCGATGATGTCGCCGGTCAGTAATCTCGTCGTGGCACCTCTCTTTACGGCTACCCTGGCTCTTGCGCTCTGCGCCGCGGCGATTGCGTGGGCGATACCGGGCGCGGCCGTCATGCTTCTCGCCATGTGTGGTGGGCTCAATCGCGTCACGATAGCGATTACCGAACGTCTCTCTTCGCCGAGCTGGGCGGCTATCCCCACCGACGGCGGATGGCTGCTCACCGGTGGTGTCGTTGTGCTCGCGGCGGCAATCTGGTGGTGGTGGCCGCGTCTCAAGGCGCGCACTATCAGACGAGCAGGGCGTGTCATGCAGGGTACCTCACTGGTGGTAGGCGCAGGTTTTCTCGTCGTACTCATGCTGCCTGCGATGCCTTATCCGGGCTCGCGCGTGGTCGTGCTCGATGTGGGGCAGGGCGATGCGCTGCTGGTACAGTGTGGCGAGAATGCCGTGCTCATCGATGCGGGACCGAGCCCTCAGTTGCTGCGCGATCAGCTCAGTACGTTTGGTGTCAAGCGTATCGATGCGGTGATATTTACCCACGATCACGACGATCATTTTGCCGGCGCGAAGGCACTCGTCGGCTCGTATGGAACCGACACGATTATCGTGGCAGACGGAGCCGAAAGCTCGCTCAAATACCAAAAGCTCGCCCATGACATGAATGCGCGAATCGTACCTGTAGCACACGGCTCGACGCTGAGCGTTGGTACGATACGCCTTGATGTATGGGGGCCGCTTAACTCTGTCAGTGATCCAAGTGCAAATGAGACGAGTCTGATTCTTTATATTACCGCCAAGCCGAACTCCCAAACGACACCCACCGAGAGCCTCATAGCATTCTTCGGGCCTTCGGAGCAGCTGAGTGCGCGATCGATTCTGACGGGAGGTGATGCAGAGGCGTCGCAGACCAAAGAGGCACTACGCGCGAATCCGCCCCATGAAGAAGCACCCATCGATGTGCTGAAGGTGGGACACCATGGCAGTAAGCCGTCGGTCGATGAAGAACTGATGGAAATGGCACGACCAAAAGAGGCCGTTATCAGTGTGGGCGAGAAAAATAGCTACGGACACCCCAACGCGACGATTCTCGAGATTCTTGGTCGCCACCTCAAGCGCGTATGGCGTACCGATAAAGACGGACCGATTTCTATCGGACTGAGGCCTCTTGCTGTGGCACAATAGAGAGGTGAGTAAAAAAGAAAAAGCGCAAAACGCGCAAGAAGCGCCGCACGAACAAGAACGAGCCGCGCAAAGAGAGCTGTTGCCCCTCTACGCGATTATCAGCGAAGAGTCGTATCTGCGCGAGCAAGCCGTTGATCGGCTCAAGAAGCGAGTCGCCGAAGAAAGTGACCTCGACTTCAACTACGAGCACTTCGAGGCGAGCGCGGCAGATGAGGGTACCGTGCTTGCTGCGCTCAATACGCTACCGGTACTCGGCCCAAGAAGGCTGGTGCTAATCTCCGGTGTCGAGAGCGCCGGTGCCGACCTCATCGCTGCGCTCGTCGCATATGCCGAAGACCCGGCGCCAACAACGGTACTTGCGTTGGTGGGGGCCAAGCTGCTTAAATCCTCACGACTCTACAAGGTCGTCGATGCGCACGGCGGTATTCTCGCCCGGCCCACACCGAAAAAATATGAGATTCCTGCTGCGGTAGGAGACCTCTTTGCGATGCATGGGAAGACCGCTTCGCCCGAGGTGAGAAAGCTTGTCGCCGTTACGGTCGGAACCAATCTTGATGCGCTCAATGCGGCGGTGGGCAAGGTCGCTACCTTTGTCGGCGAGCGCACCGAAGTCACGCGTGAGGACGTTGAAGCCGTTGTTGACGTCAGCGCCGAGACACAGATATGGCAGTTAGGCACGGCGATTCTCGAACGTGATGGTGCGAGCGCGCTCCGTCTTTATCAGGAGCTGCTTGGTCAGAATGAGACGCTCGCGCGAATCGTAGCAAACGCTGCCTACACAACCAACGATCTTCTCGTCGTGCGCTCGTTACTCGATGCCGGTGAGACCTCGTCGAGTCATATTATATCGGTTGTGAGTAAGCCGGACTGGCTGGTAAAACGTACGATAGCTGGTGCACAGCACTATACCGGTGAGGAGTTGCGTACGGCCTATATTGAACTGGCTGAGGTCGCTTCACTCATACCGACTGCAGCTGATTCAACGTTGGCTTTCGAACAGTGGCTTATTCGCACATTGAAAGGCGGCCAAACCTCAAAATGAGTGCCCGAAGGCTCTAGAACGCCCAGGGCATAGAACGCCCAGAGTCTAGAACGCTCACATGGCGTTGACGAGCGCCATCACTCCTGACTTTCGATTTGCTGCCTGATTTTTGTGAATAACGCCCTTGGAGGCCGCTTTGTCGAGTGCGCGACACGCCTCCTGAGCCAGCGCGAGCGCCTCTTTTTTGTCACCGGCTTCGACAGCTACCTGAACCTTTTTCGTCGCTGTTCTTAGCGATGACCGTACGCTCCGATTGCGAAGACGCGCCTTCTCGTTGGTGATGATGCGCTTCTTTTGGCTCTTAATGTTTGCCACGCCCGTTCCTTTCCGTAAATAACAAGTGGTACACTACTATACCATAATGACCAATCCTCACCACATACGCAACTTTTCGATTATCGCGCACATCGATCACGGTAAATCGACACTCGCCGACCGCATTTTGCAGCTGACCGATACCGTCAGCGAACGCGATATGCAGGACCAGCTTCTCGACAGTATGGATATCGAGCGCGAGCGCGGCATCACCATCAAGGCACAGGCCGTCCGCGTTGCCTACGAAGCTGAAGACGGACACACCTATCAGCTCAACCTTATCGACACGCCCGGGCACGTCGACTTTACCTATGAAGTCTCGCGCTCACTGGAGGCGTGCGAAGGCGTTCTGCTCGTCGTCGATGCAAGTCAAGGTGTGGAGGCGCAGACCGTCGCCAACGCTATGATGGCGATGAACGCCAACCTCGAAATTATCCCGCTCATCAATAAGATTGATCTGCCGGCCGCTGACCCTGAACGTGTGCGCTATGAGATCGAAGACGGCCTGGCGATACCGGCCGACGACGCGATACTCGTCAGCGCGAAGACAGGTGAGGGGATTGCTGAAGTGCTCGAGGCAATCGTTGCGCGAATTCCGGCGCCCGAAGGCGACATCAACGCGCCACTCACTGCGCTGATATTCGACTCATACTTCGACGAATATCGCGGGGTCGTGGCGCTTATCCGTGTCGTTGACGGGAGCGTTAAAAAAGGCGATGACATTCTTATGATGGCGACGCGCACAAAGACCGACGTCGAGGAGGTCGGCGTGTGTCGTCCCGCCAACACGCCCGTTGCTATGCTCGGTGTGGGCGAGGTCGGCTACCTCATTACGGGGCTCAAAGATCCGGCGCTCGTCAAGGTTGGTGACACCGTTACGCTCGCCAAGGATGGCGCGACCGAGCCACTCGCCGGCTACCGCGACATCAAACCGATGGTCTTCACCGGGCTTTTTCCTCTCGATGGCGACCAGTACCCGGATCTGCGCGATGCTCTCGACAAGCTCAAGCTCAACGACCCGGCGCTCATCTACGAGCCGGAGACCTCTCACGCGCTCGGCTTCGGGTTTCGCGTGGGGTTCCTCGGGCTGCTACATATGGAGGTCATCAAAGAGCGGCTCGAACGCGAGTTCAATCTCGACCTACTCGCCACGGCGCCGAGCGTCGAATACCACGTCTACACGACGGCCGGCACTATGCTGGAGATCCATTCGCCCCAAGACATGCCGGAGCCAACGGCTATCGAACGCATCGAAGAGCCGTATCTGACCGCGACAATACTGGTGCCGCCGGACTACGTGGGCGCGGTGATGGAGCTCTCCATCGAGCGACGCGGCATCCACACCGATATGCAGTATCTGAGCGAAAAAACCGTCGAACTTCATTTTGAGATGCCGCTCGCCGAACTCATCATGGATTACTTTGACCAGCTCAAGAGTCGCACGAAGGGCTACGCTTCACTGGACTACGACTTTCTCGGGTACCGCGCGAGCGATCTCGTCAAGCTCGATGTGCTGCTTGCCGGCAAGCCCGTCGATGCACTGTCGTTTATCGTGCACAAGGACAAAGCGTATGACCGGGGTGTTGTGCTGACGCACAAACTAAAAGACATCATCCCACAGCAGATGTTTGAGGTGCCGATACAGGCCGCCATCGGCAGCCGCATCCTGAGCCGCACCAACGTACGCGCCAAGCGCAAGGATGTGCTTGCCAAGTGTTACGGCGGCGATGTGAGCCGTAAACGCAAGCTGCTTGAGAAGCAAAAAGCAGGCAAAAAGCGCATGAAGGCGATTGGAAATGTGGAAGTTCCACAGGAAGCTTTTATGGCCATATTAAAGGTCGATGAGTGACCATACCGGCGCTCCTGGAACGTAACCCTATTTGGCTGGCGCCGATGGCCGGCATCACCGACGCATGTTTTCGCACTATCTGCAAGCGTATGGGTGCGGGGCTCACCTACACCGAGATGATTTCGGCGGCGGGTCTGCGCTACAGCTTTGAGAGCGAGGCGACTCGCCACCTCCTGCAGCTCGGAGAAGGCGAGGCGCCGGTCGCCGTCCAGCTCTTCGGGGCCGATCCTGAAACCGTTGCGACACAGGCACGAGTCGTTGCGCGGCACTTAGGCGAAGATCTCGCGTTCATCGATATCAATATGGGCTGCCCCGTTCCTAAGGTGATCCGCAAGGGCGAGGGAAGCGCGCTCATGCAGACGCCGGAGCTGGCGGTCGAGATCGTCAGCGCGACGGTCGAGGCGTTGCGCGGGCAGGCATCCGATGGCACCGACGTGCCGGTGACGGTCAAGATGCGCCGGGGGTTCGCCGATGGTGACGATACGGCCGTCTCTTTTGCCCGAGCGATGGAGGCGGCCGGTGCGTCGGCGCTTGCTGTGCATGGTCGTTATCAGGCACAGTACTACCGGGGGGAGTCTGACGCGGCCACGATAACGCGGGTCGCCGCGGCGGTCGACGTGCCGGTCATCGGCTCGGGCGACGTCTTTACCGCGGCTGATGCAGCTCGCATGATCTCGCCGGTCAGCGAGGGGGGTATCGGTGCTGCCGGCGTGATGGTTGCGCGGGGCGCACAGGGCAACCCCTGGATTTTTTCGAAGACGACCCCAGCGACGACTCCAGCGATGGCCCCAACGCCACATGAAATCTTTGCTGTCATGCACGAGCACGCCGCCTGTGTTGAGCGCACCTTTGGGCCGAAGGCGCTCGTGCGCATGCGTCGTCATGCGATGTGGTACTGCGCCGGTCTGCCCCATGCATCACACTTTCGCCGCCACATCAACAACATCACAACGATGGCCGATCTCGAAGCGCTCATAGACGAGTACGCAAACGCGATTACTCCCACATAAGGTATAGTCGTTTATCATGCGCACGTTCGGACTCTATATTCATGTGCCATTCTGTATGAAGCGGTGCAACTACTGCAACTTCTACACGACGACCGATACCGGTGTCGAGCGGGTATGTTCGTATGTCGCAGCCGTCAAGACGGCCATAAAAGGTTGGGCAAGTAGCTGGACGAGCACACGAAGTCTCGCAACGATCTACTTCGGAGGAGGTACGCCCAGCATACTGGGTCGTCACCTGATTGACATTCTTGCGATAATACGTGAGGTCTGTGCGGTTGCAGAGTGCGCCGAAATAACCGTTGAGGCAAATCCTGCCTCGCTCGATGCAGAGATAATGCAGGAATGGGTTGCCGCTGGCATTAATCGCATCTCGCTCGGCGTCCAATCGTTTGATGCTGCAGCGTTGCGTACACTGGGGCGAGCTCACACGGTCGAGGATATCTTTAGGACGGTTGCGCTTCTCGATGAGATGAGCGCAGGGACAGATCTTTCGTATGCACTCGACCTTATCTGCGGCGTTCCCGGGCAAGACGAGGCAGCGTGGCGCAGTGTCGTTGAGATGGCAATTGCGTGCGATCCAGCACACGTGAGCGTCTATCCACTCACCGTTGAGGAAGACACGCCATTGGCAGCAGCGGTGGCGTCCGGCGCTGTCGAGATGCTGACCGATGACAATATCGCGCAGCAGATGCTTACCGCACGTGCTCTGCTAACTGCTGCCGGCTACCAACACTACGAAGTTGCCAACTACATGCTCCCTGAACATGAAGGACAGCACAACACGGGTTATTGGACTGGTGTAGAATACCTTGGCATCGGGCCCTGTGCAGCTTCGATGTTCATGCAGGAGGACGGTAGCCGAGTGCGTTTTACGGCACACGCGACACGCGACGAGTTTCTCGCTGACCCGGTGCGCATACAGTCCACGCGGTGGCACGAGCACGAGGTGTTGACGCCGGCAGAGGCGATGCGCGAGGATCTCATGTTAGGCATGCGATTAATACGGGGGATACGTGCACAGAAGGTGGCCGAAGCGAACGTAACTATCGTATTTGAGCAGCTCTGTGCAGACGGACTCGTTCGATTCGACGCTGTCACCGAATGTTTTGTGCCGACCGACCGCGGCTGGTTGCTAGGAAACGAGATGTATGCGGCGGTGTGGAGCGAGGGAATCTGACGCCGGTTCATGGTAAACTGAATGGGTATGACATCACGTATCAGAACATATGTTCACGCGCTGATTATGACGTGCGTGACGGTCTCCTTTGTGTTTTTTGTCGCGCTGGGGTTTGTCGCGGCGACGGTAGCACCTGCCGTTGCAAGAACCTCGGCCGACCTGGGTGCCGAGCTCGACGTCGCCAATCGTGAACTCGTTGGCTCGCTTGAGAGCTATGCGCGTGCATACAGTGACTACATCGCTGCAGTGCAAGCGCGTGAGACCGCAACTGCAGAGGTCGCCACCATCAATGAGCAGATCGATCGACTCAACGAAGAGCTGAGTATTCGCGCTGCACAGATGTATCGGCAGGGACCGTTTAGCGCTATCGAGATGCTGCTGGGGGTGACAAGCTTTCAGGAGTTCACGGCGACGTGGGATATCCTGACTAAGATGAACGAGCAAAACACCGTTGCTATCGAGCAGATGCAGGCGCTCAAACAGCAGCGAAGCCAGCTTCTAATCGAGCTTGACCGCAATGAGCAGCTTGCACTTACTTTGATGAACGATATCGAGAATCAGGCTTCGCAGCTGGGCGTGAGAATCGCTTCAATCGAACAATCAATCGATACCTTACGCGCACAGGAGGCGCAGACTGCGGCTGAAGCTGAGACGGCGGCACGTTACGCCGAGGAGCTACGCATTGCCCAAATGGTCATCACCGGTGGGCGTCCCGGAGGCTCCAACCCCAACAGTCCGGCGGCAGGGCAGCATAACCAGAATGCTCCGCTTGGTGATGGGCGATGGGATAGCACAATTCTTGCCTCGCTGGGCCGCCATGGCGTCGATAGCTCGTGGTTACTTACGATTCGCAACATCATTTGGCGCGAAAGCACAAACCGCCCCGAATCGGTTTCACCGTGCGGCACATGGGTCGGCCTGTGTCAGTTTAATGCACAGTGGGATCCACCACGTGGCTGGAGCGGTGTGGGCGACTGGCGTCTCGACCCTCTTGCGTCCATTGATCGTCTCGTGCAGTATCTGTCCGACACCGGCAATCTCGGCAATCACTGGGCCGCCACAAACCACTAAGAGAATCACTGAGAGGAACTATGTCTAATCAGAGCTACTATGACGTACTTGGCGTGACAAAAAATGCGACCGCAGAGGATATCAAGAAGGCCTTTCGCCATAAGGCTCGTGAGTGCCATCCGGACGTTTCCGATGCAGCTGATGCCGAAGACCGATTCAAGAAACTCAACGAGGCCTACGATGTGCTCAGCGACCCAGCCAAGCGTCGACAGTACGACCAGTTCGGCCGTGTAGGCGGTGCAGGTAGCGGGCCGAGCGGCTATGGCGGTGCAGGCGGCTACCAATACGTTGACTTAAACGACCTGTTCGGTAGTGGTGGCGTTGACCTAGGCGATCTGTTCAGTGCATTTATGGGCGGGACGATGGGCGGTACGCGTCGAGCGGGCCGCACGGTGCGTCGTGAAGGCCGTGACATGACGATGGCCATCACGATTACACTTGAAGAGGCGGCGACCGGCATTGAGCGCGAGCTCACCGTTGACCGTCTGGCGCCATGCAAGGACTGCCATGCGACCGGCTCGGCCGATGGCTCGGGTGCACAGGCATGTCCCGACTGCAACGGCACCGGACAGAAGACTGTTTATCAGCGTACGTTTTTAGGCACAATGACGACCTCAGCGCCGTGCCCACAGTGTAGCGGAAGCGGTCAAGTCATTGCCACCCCATGTGCGGAATGTGAGGGCAGCGGACGCGTCATCGACCGTGAAATCGTGACGGTCGAAGTTCCATCCGGCATTCGAGACGGACAACATATTCGTTTGCGCAACATGGGTGAAGCCGGAATTCGCGGCGCGGCTGGCGGCGATTTACTCGTTGAGGTTCGCGTTGCGCCCCACGAACGGTTCGAACGTGAGGGCAATGATTTGCATATGGTGCTGGCACTCTCGATGACACAGGCTACGCTCGGTGCGACGAAGCGTATTGAAGGACTGCTCGATGAGGTGAGCGTCGATGTTCCGCCTGGCACTCAGACGGGAGCGCGTATAAAGGTCAGTGGCGCGGGAATGCCGGTGCTCAACCGCGAAAGCCACGGCAACCTGTATTGTCATATTGAGGTTGTGGTGCCACGCAAGCTAACGAAGCGCCAAAAGGAGCTCGTACGCGAACTTTCGGCCGAATTTGGCGACAGCGAGACTTCGGTCGTCGAGCATCACCGGACCGGTTTTTCTAAGATGCGAGATTGGCTGCGCGGATGAGGGGCCGGCCAGATGTGCAGGGGCACGGATAAGGGGATGTGGCATGGCGGCACACCGTTTTTTCGCGTCGAACGCTAACGCAGCAGTATATACCGTTGGCGCGACAGTGCCGGTTCTGCTCGATACCGACGCACTCCGACATGCCTCGCAGGTAGCGCGCGTGCGCGTGGGTGAATGTATCGAGGTTGTGGTGCGCGGCGAATGGCGTACATGGCGCTGTGAGGTACTCACAATCGATATCGAAGAGTTGACGGTGCGAGTACTCGAATTACTCGCAAGCACAGAGTTGCCGATGACCCTCGATCTCTTCTGGGGCTATGCCAAAGGAGATAAGAACGAACGTATCGTACGCAGTGCGGTGGAGTTAGGCATACGCACACTGTGCCCGGTACGATTTGCTCGCTGTGAGGTGCGCACTTCAGGATTCGATGAGGCACGTCTTACAAAGAAGCGCGCACGCCTAGAAGCCGTTACAAGATCGGCTGCGGCGCAGGCTCACCGTGACATAATACCGGAGGTATTCCCTCTCATATCCATCGACGAACTGGGGCAGCGTTTAACGCGCTACGATGCTGTGGTCGTGCTTTGGGAAGAGGCGGATGCAGAGCCATCGTTGTCGACGGCTGTCAGCAAGGCGATGTGCGCGGGTGCCACGTCTGTCGCACTCATCGTTGGGCCGGAAGGTGGCATCGAAGCTGCCGAGGTCGCCAAGCTGCAGGCGCACGGTGCTGTCACGGCAACACTGGGCAATTCGATACTGCGTGTTGAAACGGCCTGTGCTGCCGCATGTGCCATTGCTGCCGAGGCCGCTCGCACCCAAATGTCGGTATGAACGTATTCGTAAAGACCTTTGGCTGTAAGGTTAACCAGGCTGAAAGTATCGACATTGCCGACGACCTTAGGCAGTGCGGGTGCACATTGGTTCCGAGCGCGACCGAGGCCGACGTCGCGGTCGTTAACACCTGCAGCGTGACGGCGGTCAGCGATGCGAAGGTGCGCAAAGCGATACGTCGCATGTTCGTCGATGGCTGTCATACGGTCATTGCAACCGGCTGTATGGCGGTCGTTGCCGCCACTGAGCTCGCCGCTCTCGACCCACGTGTCATTGTGGAACCGGATAAGACCCAAATAGGAGCGGTCGTAAAGGCGACGGCACGAGGCTCCGAAGAAAATGTCGCCTGCGCTCGTGCGGTCGTCACACGTACGCGCGTAAATGTCAAAATCACCGATGGCTGCGAAAACTTCTGCACCTACTGTATCGTGCCCTATGCACGCGGTCCCGTACGTCACACACCGAGTCATGAGATCATCGAGCGTGTGCGCGCTCTTCGTGTGGCCGACTGCACCAAAGAGATTGTGCTCGTCGGCATTAATATTGGCGCCTATTATGATCCCGCAGGTAAGGCACCGACGCTTGCTGCACTTGTCCGCCTGCTTCATCGTGAGACAGGTGTACGCCATATGAGACTTTCGTCGATGGAGCCGCCGACGATTACCGATGACATAATCGATCTTTTTCGAGACGCCGGTCTGCTCCACGAGCACCTGCACATCCCGATTCAGTCGGGCAGCGATATCGTGCTTGCTGCGATGGGTCGCCGTTACACGACCGATGACGTACGACGCAGCGCTGAGCGGCTGCGTGTCGCATGTCCGAATATCGCGCTTCATGCTGACATCATCGTAGGCTATCCGACCGAGACCGACGATGATTTTGAACGTACGTATATGCTCGTACGTGAGCTTGATCTCGCCGGTGTCCACCTCTTTCGCTTCAGTGCGCGCCCCGGCACCGCAGCCGCTGCGCTCACGCCACTCGATCCCCGACTCCTCGAAGAGCGTTTCATACGGCTTCGAGAACTTACCGACCCGTCGTCAACGTAGTACAATAGAGACCGTCGGCGTTGACGATAGAGGAGACGATTCTCAGAGAGGGGAGCGTTCTTGAGATGAACGTGTTGATTGTGACCCACCGCGAGCCCGAGCCGCTCAATCTGACGGCCTTCGTTGAGCTCGCCACCTTTGTGCTCGAACGCGAGCAGGTGCCACCACACGCTGAGGTCTCGATCGCTATCGTCGATGCAGATGAAATAGCCCAGCTTAATGAGCGTTATCGTGCACGATCTGAGCCGACCGACGTTCTCTCTTTTCCCAGCGACGACCCTGCAGTTACCATCGACGATGGAGCACCTATCGTACTCGGCGATATCGTCATTGCGCCGGAGGTTGCCGTAAAAAATGCGCGTGAGCTCCAGCGTACCGTCGAAGAGGAGCTGAATCTCTTGCTCGTTCACGGGGTACTTCACCTGATGGGGTACGATCATATCGATGACGTCGATGCGACGGTGATGCAGGCGCGCGAACGCACGATACTGGCGGCATGGGCGATTCACGTCTAGAGTTTCACAGCGGGTTTGTCGCGCTGGTTGGGCGCCCGAACGCCGGTAAGTCGACGCTTCTTAACGCATTGCTGGGCGAAAAGATTGCTATCACAAGCAACACGCCCCAGACGACGCGCCACCGCCTCAGCGGTATCGTGAATCGGCCGTCGGCTCAGATCGTGCTCGTCGATACGCCCGGTCTTCATAAACCGCACGATGCTCTTGGCGAGGAGGTCAATCGCAGCGCACGTCACGCTATCTCCGATGTCGATGTCGTCGCGTTTCTCATCGATAGCTCCAAGCCGGTGGGGAAGGGAGACGCGTGGATCGCCTCGCTTATCGCCCGAGCCGATGCCGGGACCAAAAAACTTCTCGTCTTTACCAAACTCGACCTTATTGACGAGGCCGCGCTCGATGCGCAGGCGGCTCGTGCGAAGGCGCTCGGCACATTCGATGCAACGCTCGCTCTTTCGGCGTGTACCGGGGCCGGTCTTGAGGCCTTTACCCAGACACTGATCGATCTGCTTCCTGACGGCCCCCAGTGGTTTCCGCCTGATATGACGACCGACCAGTCGCTCGAGGTCATGATCGCCGAGTTTATTCGAGAGAAGGTCTTGCTCGGCACGCGCGACGAGGTGCCGCACGCCGTCGGCGTCGCCATCGATGAGATTACCCAAGAGTTCACCGCTGACACCGTTGACGCTCGTGACATCGCTGACACCGCTGGCGACGCCGACGGCGAAGGTGACACGCCTACGATGACCCACATCTACGCCACTATATACGTCGAGCGTGAAAGCCAAAAAGGCATTATCGTGGGCAAGGGAGGCGCGATGATTAAACAGATAGGAACGGCTGCGCGCGCCGACCTCGAGACGCTTCTTGCTACCAAGGTCTACCTTGACCTCACGGTTAAGGTCAAGAAAGACTGGCGGCGCAGCGCAACCCAGATTCGCCGGTTCGGCTACGGTGAGGGCGGATAGCGGCGATGCCGACGTATCCGCTCACTGCGGTGGTACTGCGCAAGACAAAACTCGGTGAGACCGATCTCATTTTGACGATGCTCGGTGCCGATGGGGCGCTCTACCGTGCCGTTGCCAAGGGTGCGCGCAAGCCCGGCTCGAAGTTTGGGGGGCGTGGCGAGCCGGCAACCGTCCTCGATCTTCTCATCGCAAAGGGGCGCACGCTCGACGTCATATCTGATGCACGAATCCGCTGCTCACACGCGGTGTTGCGCGAAGACTATGATCTCGTGCATACCACAAGTGCGCTGCTCGACTTCGCGGCGACCGTCAGCCAAGAAGGTCTCGACGAGCCGGATCTCTACGACCTTACCGGAAAGGCGCTCGACGCACTTGAAAGCTGCACCGGCAACCCGGCGCGCGGTGAGCGCTATCTGCTCGCCTATCTCATAAAGGCCGCCGCGCTCTGTGGCTTTCATTCGGGGCTCGATCCGACCGCCGCCGATTTTGCCACCGTCCATCGATTTCTCAACGAAAATATTCCGGCGCGCCTTAAAGGCTTTGAGTATTACGCTACAATGAGACCATGAAAAATGTACTCACCTTTCAGGACATCATCCTGAACTTACAGAACTACTGGGCCGCGTACGGGTGTGTCGTCTTGCAGCCCTATGACACCGAGGTCGGTGCTGGCACCTTTCATCCGGCTACGACGTTGCGCTCGCTGGGACCCGAGACGTGGAACACGGCGTACGTGCAGCCGTCGCGCCGCCCGACCGATGGTCGCTACGGCGAGAACCCCAACCGCCTGCAACACTACTATCAGTTTCAGGTCATCTTGAAGCCAAGTCCCGATAACGTGCTCGACCTCTACTTCGATTCGTTGCGCGCGATCGGTATCGAGCCCAAAGAGCACGATATGCGTCTCGTCGAGGACGACTGGGAGTCGCCGACGCTCGGGGCGTGGGGGCTGGGCTGGGAGGTCTGGCTCAACGGCATGGAGGTCACGCAGTTTACCTACTTTCAGCAGGTCGGTGGCTTCGAGTGTCGTCCGGTGCCGGCCGAAATCACCTATGGGCTCGAGCGGCTTGCGATGTATATCCAGCAGGTCGACAGCGTCTACGATCTCGTGTGGTCGCACGGCGCTGAAGCCGGAGCTCGCCCCAGAGCCGCCACCGGTGCTGCCACCGGTGCCGACAAGAGCACGGAAGACGATGGTGCCGTTACCTACGGCGATGTCTTTTTGCGGCCCGAGCAACAGTACAGCGCCTACAACTTCGAGGTCGCCGATGTCGAGATGCTCCTGCAGGAGTTCACGATGTTTGAGGCCGAGTGCGGCCGCGCGCTCGAGGCAGGACTCGTGCTGCCAGCCTACGACTATGTGCTCAAGTGTTCGCACGTATTCAACTTGCTCGACGCGCGCGGCGCCATCAGCGTGACCGAGCGCCAGAGCTACATCTTACGCGTACGCACGCTTGCGAAAGCCTGTTGTGCCGCCTATCTTCAGATAGTTGCTCCTGCTTCCGAAGAAGCGGGTGAGTGACGTGACGGCATTCAAGAAGCGTGAAGAAAAGCTTGATCTTTTGTTTGAGATTGGCGTTGAGGAGATGCCCTCAACCCCCCTTGACCGTGCGCTCGTCCAGCTCGAGACGCTCGTGCCCACGGTGCTTGACGCCGCACGCCTGACGTACGATGACGTGACGCTCTATGCCACACCACGCCGCATCGCCGTACTTGTGCGTGCTATCCCCGTCAGCACGCCTGACACCGAGGCCGTGCACAAAGGCCCGGCCGCCGCTATCGCGTACACGGACGGCGAGGATAGGGGGGATGGCGGCGCGACACCGACGAAGGCGCTCGAAGGCTTTGTGCGCTCGAAGGGTGCGACGCTTGCAGACGTTGAGGTGCGTGAGGTCGATGGCACCGCCTACACCTTCGTAACCGTACGCGAAGGCGGCACACGCGCGCTCGACACGATGCCCGAGGTCCTCGACGCGATCATTACCGGCATCGACTGGCCCAAGACGCAGCGCTGGGGCGACGGTGAGGTGCGCTTCATTCGTCCGGTTCGCACACTGCTCGCTCTTTTCGGGGGCGATATCGTCCCATATCGATTCGGCGACCTGAGCACCGGACGCATCACCTACGGCCATCGTTTCTTGAGCTCGCGTGCACTCGAAGTCGCCGGGCCGAGCGAATATCTCAGCATCCTGCGCGCCAACTTTGTGATCGCCGAGCAACTGCGGCGGCGCGACATTATCGCCGAACAAGCACGCACGGTCGCACAACCGTATGGCCACGCACTGCTTGAGGAGAGCGTTTTGAGCGAGGTCGTCAACCTCACCGAGTACCCGACCGCGCTTCTCGGCACTTTTGACGAGGAGTTTTTGCGCCTGCCGCGCGAGATTCTCGTGTGCGCGATGGCACGACACCAGCGCTACTTCGCCGTCGAACGTACCGAGCGCGCCGATACCACGCAGGCTGCCAAGCCGGGTGCGCGCGCCGACGCGCAACTCGACAACCATTTTGTCGTCACGAGCAATGGTGACCCAAAACACAATGCTCAGATTATCGCCGGCCATGAGCGCGTCGTGCGCGCGCGTCTGGCCGATGCCGCATTTTTCTACGACGAGGACCTCAAAGTGCCGCTCGACGAGTGGAACGCAAAGCTTGACAGCGTCGTGTTCCACGATAAGCTCGGCACCGTGGGCGATAAGGTGCGGCGCATCGTCGCGTTGACGACGGCGCTGGCAGAGGGCGCCGCCGAACCGTCGAACGCGGCCTCTGCTGCGACTCCTGCTGCGGCGCGCACGATGGCGATCGTCGACGAGCACACGCACGCGTTTGCGGTGCGCGCTGCCGAACTCTGTAAGGCCGACCTCGTCACCCACGCCGTCACCGAGTTTCCTGAGCTCCAAGGTGTTATGGGCAGCCACTACGCACGCGCGGCCGGTGAAAAGCCGCAGGTCGCAACGGCGATTGCCGAGCACTACCGGCCGCGCTTTTCGGGCGACGATATCCCCGGCACGCTGCCCGGCCAGCTGGTGAGCATCGCCGATAAGATCGACACCATCGCCGGTATCTTTGCGGCCGGCATGCAGCCAAAAGGCACGAGTGACCCGTTCGCGTTGCGTCGCAGCGCCATCGCCATCACGAACATTGCGCGACAGGCTGTACCGCTCGATTTCGCAACGCTGGCCGCTCTCGCACTTGCTCAGCTTGACGAGGTCCTCGACTTCGACCGTGCTGAAATCCACGCCGCGATAGGCACGTTCTTCACGGCGCGCCTCGAAACCATCTTGCGCGAGGAGGGATACCGCTACGACACCGTCAACGCCGTGCTGGCCGTACGCAGCGAGGTGCCGACCGATGCAGAAGCACGGTGCGATGCACTCGAGAAGTACCGCGAGACCGACGATATGGTCAACCTTGCGATAGCGTTCACACGCGCAAAAAATCTCGTCACAAAAAACCATACGGCCGAGGACACCGCCGAGGACATCGATACCGCGCTTCTTACGCCGCCCGAACGATTGCTCTTCGATGCCCTCCTGCAGATCGAGCGCGAAGCGACCACACTTCTCGCTGAGGCACGCTATGAAGAACTCTTGGTGCAACTCGCAACGCTACGCGCGCCTGTCGATACCTTCTTCGATGAGGTTATGGTGATGGACGAGGACGCTGACCTGCGCCGTAATCGGCTTATGTTGCTCGGTATGCTCGTTGCTCTGGTTACGCGCCTCGCCGATATCTCTTTGCTCGTCGATACCGCCTAAGAGACACGAGGGCGCGCGATAGTTCAAACCGACACCATCTAGTTATGGTGTTTTTGTGGAATCCTCCGCCTCACCCTTACCATTAAAGGGCGATGGGGCACCTCTATACCGATATCAAACGACACGCAAATCGGTGCAGCACGACGTGCACTAATCGACGTACCGCCATCGTCGTCACCCTACTTATCGTTCTGCTACTCATTTTGCTCGGCACCTTTGCATTAGAGATAATCGAGAACGCTGCCGGCCAGCTACGATCAGGCCCGATGCCCTCGGCGCTCCTTGTCGATACGTTTCGACGTATCAATGAACGAAACTGGGAAAAACTTGTCCGAGTCGAAAACGTTGGCGAAGACCCGTTTATCGTGCGTATCTCTGCTGCCGAGTTCATGCAGTTTTTGCCCATCCAAGGTCCAGGTGGGAGCATCCTTGATGGGAGTCATGCACCACCAATCCCGAGCGTTAAAGCCATCATGGATACGACTTTTCTACCCACCACATGGGTCGATGGGGGCAGCGGTTCATATATCGATACGCAAACGGCATGGTTCGATGTGGCACCCTCCCAGTGGTCGAGACGGGGCTTAACCGACGGAGTGAGCCTTGCTGCCGCAGCACCGAACACCGGCCACGCTGCCGACGCTATGAATCCGTTTGCTGTTTACTGGTCGTGGGATCAGCCTTACATGATGTCATTTGCCCAATGGGAAACTGCCTTGCCGCATGAACGTGACGACCGTTGGATACTGTGCGATGATGGCTATTTCTACTATACGATGCCAATAGAGGGAAGTAGTCTGCCGCTCATGACGGGTGTTTCGGCAACTCCCGATTTTCCCGTAGAGACGAGTGCGTTTTATTACGCTATTGCGTTGACGATGGAGGCCGTCACCCGAGACGATGTGTTCGCTATGCGTGACGGCGGTTTGACCGCTGCCGGGGAGATCACGCTCGTTGCGGCAAGCAATCAAGGCAAGACAGTTATCGATAGTATCTGGCCGCTCGACCCGCTTGAACCACAGGCGCCGATTGGTCCGACGCCGTCGCGTATCGATCCACCTTCTCGTGTTATCTATGACGGCATCCCGTTCTATCGCATCGCCACCGTCACACACGGAGAAACCATCTACGATCTTCTTGTGACACAGTTTACCTATGATCGTGGTACGCGCTTTAACCAGACGACCGGTGACGGCAATTTTTGGTTGTCTCGTACTGGAAGCGCGAGCACCAAATCGAACCTGATGACGGGCGTGGATGCATGGTGGAATACGCGTGCCGGGTCAGAGCTTAGGGCACGTGCCGTTTTTCCGTCTTTCACGGGATTTATCAGCCCAACGACGCCGACGACGTCCACCTTTGCAGTCGAAGGGCTTACTAACGTCGGCACCGTTACCTGGGCGAATGTCAACTTTACACGATTTCCGGATGCGCGTTCACGGCCAAGCGCTGCGCAGGTGGAGAACCATAGTGCCAACACACAGCCGCTGACCGGGGGAGGGATCGTGATGTTCCCCTTAGCGGGCGTCGAGATTATGAACTACTTCCCTGACTCGCAGACGACCGGATCGGGAGGTGCGGCCGTTACGACGACCAATACCGTACTGGGGCGCATCGCACGTGATGCCACGGCAACGAGTACCTCACGTTCGTGGTGGGCGCGTACGCGTGGTGGTACGGCAACGACGGGCAGCGGCGTGGGGCTTGCCGGTGTTGCAGACTTTGGTTTCGGCTATCTTAATGCAGCGGGTACGTGGTTCACGACGGCGCTGAGTGCGACCAGTGTGTCGAGCACGACGATATCTTTGCGTCCAGCGTTATGGGTCAAGCGAATACCTTAACCTACGCCCGTTACGATACGCATTATGATACGCCCGCTATAACACGCGTAGGAGTTACGACGTATGCAACCCGTCGGTCATGGGGCTCGGTCGGTAGCTCATCGAAGAGCGTCTCATCGTAAGTCAACCCAATCGTTACGACGTGAGGGGGCAGCGTCGTAAGGAAGCGATCGTAGAAACCTTTGCCGTAACCTAACCGGTCGCCCTGTGTGCTGAATGCAACTCCCGGTACGAGCACGACGTCGAGCTCGTCGACATCGATACTCATATCCGTCCCCGTATCCGCACATACGATCCTCATCTCCATCTCATGTACGCCGGTGATGTGCGGCAACGCTACCTGTACCTTGTGGCCGTGTGCCGACATTCGAGCAAGCTCTGACAGCCGCTCAAGAGCAGAAGACGGCGAGATTTCGCCGTGCATGGGCTCATACGCCGCAACCACGCGCGCGGCCGGTAAAAAGGGCAAAGTCAACAGCTGCGACACCAGTGCCTCGCTCGACGCAACGATGGTACCGCGAGACATCTGATCGCGTATTTTGCGTGCTTCTCTACGAAACGTATCCTTGTTCATACCCTCAGCGTATCAAAGATTAATGAAACTTCATAATAATTTAGCCCAATTTTGCGTTACCATAAGGGGGTCGCATGCAGCTTGAGGGTGAAGGGTTGAGCTGCTGCGTGGCTATTGGTGTGGTTTTGTGCAGTTGCGACCTGTGAAGGGGATGAGCAGTAATGGGGCAAACCAACGGGCAGACCAAGCGAGTATATGCGTTCGGTGAGGCGGTCAATGAAAACGCTACCGACGTCAGCGTGACCGAAGGCAACAAGGACATGAAGTATCAACTTGGCGGCAAAGGCGCAAATCTCGCTGAGATGGCCAACATGGGTCTGCCGGTTCCGCCCGGCTACACCATCACCTGTCAAGCCTGTATGGAATACTACGAGAGCGAACCACCTGCGTTTCCTGTCGGCCTCGACGAGGAGATTGCAGTTTACACGGCCGATCTCGAGAAGAAGATGGGTAAGAAGCTGGGTGATGCCGACGACCCGCTACTCGTGTCGGTGCGCTCCGGCTCACCGTTTTCGATGCCGGGCATGATGGACACCGTGCTCAATCTAGGGCTTAACGACGAATCGGTCCAGGGAATCATCGCACAGACCGGCAACGAGCGTTTTGCGTGGGACAGTTACCGTCGCTTCATTCAGATGTTTTCGCGGGTTGTGCTCGACATTGAGGGCGATGCATTCGAAGAAGCGCTTACCCACATGAAAGAAGCACGCGGTGTTAAAAATGATACGGATCTCAGCGCCGAAGACCTCAAGGAACTTGTGAGTGAGTTTAAAGATATCGTTTCACGTGAGGTATCGCCTGAGGACTATCCTGCGCTTGTCGTCGACGGCGTGGTAGCCTTCCCGCAAGATGTTAACGAACAGCTTCGTCTTTCCATCGAGGCTGTCTTTAAGAGCTGGAATAATCGACGCGCGATCGACTATCGTCGTATGGAGGGTATCGCCGACGACCTTGGCACGGCCGTCAATGTGCAGGCGATGGTCTTCGGTAATAAGGGCGACACGTCGGCAACGGGCGTGGGCTTTACGCGCAATCCGGCCGACGGCACGAACGAGTACTACGGTGACTATCTGACGAACGCACAGGGCGAGGATGTTGTCGCCGGTATTCGTATCACCGAGCCAATCGCTGAGCTTAAGCGCCAACCAGGCCTTGAAAAGGCCGGCGAGGAGCTCGATGGTGTCTTTGCGACCCTTGAAAAGGCGTACCGTGACATGTGTGATATCGAGTTCACGATTGAACAAGGCAAGCTCTGGATGCTCCAGACGCGCGTCGGTAAGCGTACCGCCGCCGCAGCGCTCAAAATTGCCGTCGATTTCGTCAATGAGGGTACGATTACCAAAGAAGAGGCGCTCTTGCGCATTAATCCGATGGCACTCGACCAACTGCTACATCCTCAGTTTGATCCGGCCAAGAAATACGACGTGTGCGCGCAAGGTCTCAATGCGAGCCCAGGTGCGGCTGTCGGTCGATGCGTCTTCAGTGCTGACGATGCTGAGGCTGCTGCTAAGGCCGGAGAGAAGGTCGTGCTGGTACGCTGGGAGACGACCCCTGACGATCTGCATGGTATGGTCGCTGCACAGGGTATCCTGACCTCGCACGGTGGTAAGACCTCACATGCAGCCGTGGTGGCGCGAGGCATGGGCAAGCCGTGTGTCTGCGGTGTGGCCGAGCTCAAGATAGATGCACGTGCCAAACGCGCCATCATTAAGGATACCGACATCGTGCTCGATGATCAGACGATTATTTCGATCGACGGCACGACCGGTACGGTCGTCTGTGGCAAGGCCGATCTCATCGAACCTGAGGTCTCCGGCGACTTTAACACGATTCTCGATTGGGCCGACGAGTTCCGCGTGCTTGGCGTACGCGCCAACGCCGATAGCCCCGAAGATGCCACCTTGGCGCGCAACTTTGGTGCCGAAGGCATTGGCTTGACACGTACTGAGCACATGTTTTTGGGTGAGCGCAAAGACATCATCCAAGACTTCATCCTCGCCGGTGAAGACAAGGAGGCGCGTCTCGTCGCACTCGACCAGCTTCTCGATACGCAGGTCGCCGATTATCTGGGTATCTTCGAGGCGATGGACGGTCTGCCGGTGACGGTACGCTTGCTCGACCCGCCACTCCATGAGTTCCTCGACTCCCCGCGTGAGCTTGAAATCGAGATCACCAAGGAAGAACTGACCGGCGGTGCATCTGTAGAGAAACTCGAGAAGAAGAAGAAGCTTCTTGCACTCATAGACTCGATGTCTGAGATGAATCCGATGCTTGGCCTGCGCGGTTGTCGTCTCGGTATCATGTTCCCTGAACTCTACAGTATGCAGGTACGCGCGATCACACGTGCAGCGTGCGCGCTCAAGAAACAGGGTAAAGATCCGCGCCCTGAGGTCATGATTCCGCTGGTGAGTTGCAAGTCTGAACTCACCACGCTCCGCGCTGAATCCGAGAAGACGATAGCCGAAGTCATGGACGAGGAAGGCGTCGTCGTTGATATCAAGATTGGCACGATGATTGAGCTGCCGCGTGCCGCAATTGTCGCTGATAAGATTGCACAGGCCGCCGACTTCTTCAGCTTTGGTACAAACGATCTTACCCAGACAGCGTTCGGTTTTAGCCGTGACGACATCGAGTCCAAGTTTCTGCCCTGCTACCTTGAGCGCAAAATTCTGCCTTCGAACCCGTTCGAGACGCTTGACGATGGTGTTGCGCGTATCATTGCGATTGGGTGCGAACGTGGTCGTAGCACCAATCCGGGTATCAAGCTTGGCATCTGTGGTGAGCACGGTGGTGACCCTGCATCGATTGCGAAGTGTCATCGTATCGGCCTGACCTACGTGAGTTGCTCGCCGTATCGCGTTCCGGTGGCCAGGTTGGCCGCCGCGCACGCCGCGTTGAATGGGTGAGGTTCAGCGAAATAAGTCGCCGCATACCGACGAGGCGCATCGGCTTACGCTCTGTGCACGCGAAGAGCGCGAAGAGCGCGAAGTCACCCAACTTTCCCCGTATGCGGCTCTTGCGGTCTCTACGAAGGGACGCGTTCGTGCGCGTCCGCTCGACGACTATCGCACCGAATTCCAACGTGATCGTGACCGTATTTTTCACTGTAAGTCCTTTCGCCGTCTGCGCCACAAGACGCAGGTCTTTCTCGATCCTGAAGGCGATCACTATCGCACGCGCTTGACACACACGCTTGAGGTTGCGCAAATTTCGCGCGCCATTGCGCAGACACTGCGTCTCAACGAAGATCTGACCGAGGCCATCGCTCTTGGCCATGATTTGGGACATACACCGTTCGGCCACACCGGCGAAACGGCGCTTAATGAAGCGCTCGCCGAAATCGCTGAGGGCTACGACGATGCACCGCTTGAGTTCCATCATGCGGCCCAATCGTTGCGTGTTGTCGAGGTGCTTGAGCATGAAGGACGCGGGCTTAATCTCTGTTGGGAGACGCGCGACGGTATCTACGGCCACTCCGGGGCATACTATCCGCAGACGCTTGAGGGCCAAGTCGTGCGCATTGCCGACCGCATCGCATACCTGAATCACGATATCGATGATGCGATTGCTGCTGAGATTCTGCATCCCGAAGATATTCCTGCTACGTTTATTGAGATACTGGGCGAGACCTCGCCGCAGCGCATCACGACAGTCGTCCAGGATTTGACCGCGCAGTCGTGTGGTCAACGTCAGATTATGATGACAACTACCGTCCGGGATGCTCTCGATGGCCTGCGCCGTTTTATGTTTGCCAACGTCTATGATTCATACGTTGCCAAGTCCGGTGAAGTTCAGGCTAAGCGCGTCGTCAAAGAACTCTTCTATTACTATCTGCAGCACGAAGACGAGCTACCCATCGAATACTTTGAGTGGGCCGATGGAAAACGCGTGCAGGCCGTCATCGACTACCTCTCCGGCATGACCGACCGCTTCGCTCGACGTGAATATGAGCGGATATTTGTACCGGCGCCGTTTTCGAATTCGACTGAGAGGGCACCTCGTGCCTAGGATTAGCGAACAAGACATAGCTCGCATCCGCGAAGCGACCGACATCGTCCAGCTCGTCTCTGAGCGTGTCGTGCTCAAACAGAAAGGCCGTCTGTTTTGGGGGTGTTGTCCGTTCCACCAGGAAAAGACGCCCTCGTTTAAGGTCGATCCTGCTGCAGGGCTGTGGTACTGCTTTGGCTGTGGAGAAGGTGGCGATGTTGTCGGGTATACCATGCGTATGGAAAACCTCGACTTTCCCGAGACGATACGCACACTTGCCGATCGTGCCAATATCGAACTTGAACTCATCGAGAGTAGCGCCTCAAAGGGGCTCCGGAGCAAAGTGTTTGCGGTCTGTGCCGATGCCGCTACGTTCTACCACCATGTGCTCACCACGTCGCCCGACAACGATGCCGTCCGTGCACGTGCCTATCTTGCGGGGCGTGACTTCGGAAGTGAGATTGCGCACGAATGGACGCTTGGTTATGCACCAGGGCGCGGCGAAACCCTGAAGTATCTGCGTGAACGTGGGCATGAACACGAAGCAATCATCGCATCTAACGTTGCCGTTTCCTACGACGGCGAGACGCGCGACCGATTCTATGCGCGGGTGATGTTTCCTATCTTTGACCTGCAAAACCGCTGCATTGCGTTTGGCGGTCGCGCGCTTGACGACGGGATGGTCAAGTATATTAATACGAGCGATACGCCCATCTTCAGCAAGCAGACGCAGCTCTACGGCCTCAACGTTGCCAAGTCCGATATCGTTGCTTCGCGCACGGTGCTCGTCGTCGAGGGCTATACTGATGTCATTGCGCTACATAGCGCGGGACACCGCAACGCCGTTGCTACGCTCGGCACTTCGTTGACGGCGGGGCATCTCAAGTTGCTCTCGCGTTTTGCCTCGCGTATCGTCTACGTCTTTGACGGCGACGAGGCCGGTAAGCGCGCCGCAGATCGCGCGACCGAGTTTATCGACACGGCAATTACGCCCGAATACGCACGCAACCCTGTTGAGATCGATGTGCTCGTGTTGCCGCCCGGCAGCGATCCAGCCGACATGATGGCAAGCGAAGACGGCCGCATCGCCTTCGAAAAGCTTCTTGCGGAGGTCACTCCTCTTATCGAACAGGTACTCGCGTGGCGTCTTGCGCGCTATGACCTCACACGCCTTGAACAACAGCAGCGCGCTATCGATGACGCTGTCAGTGTGCTCGCGCCCATTAAAGGGTCGGTCATCGCATCGGGCTACGCTCAGCTCATCGTTGACTCTCTCGTCGCCGCAGGCGCGCGCGTGACGCTTGAGCAGGTATTGTCTGCGCTCAAGAGTGCGCGAACGCTTCCACGCCATGAGACCGCCGAGACCCCCGTTGCCACACCGGTACAGACGACGGTGGCTTTGACACCGATGGAGGTCGAGGTGCTGGGGCTGATGATTGCCAACTCAGCGGCGCGCCGCAACCTTTCCGAGTGCTTGACAGTCGAGATGCTTGATACGGATGTTGCGTGTGAGCTCTTTGAGAAAATTGCGGCCGCGCCGCCTGAGGCAATGGGCGCTACGATATTGGCCGAGCTTGCCCCTGCCGTCGTTAATAAACTTGCAGCCTATGACTTCGATGCGGCCACTCATGCTGACAACGCGCTTACGCGTGAGGTCAGCCAGCGGGTGATGCATGCTCATCGTGAAAAAGAGATCGCGCGCCTGCGCCTCGAGATGGGGCAGGAGAACGACGAGACTCGCAAGGCTGAGCTGGCCGCTGCCATTGCAAAACTTCGCACAAGTACGGTAGTGGGGGGTGCCTAAATGCGACGGCCAATACCACACGTAGAGCGTCGCGGCCTGCCGTTTTCCGGCCCTGAATCTCCGGGTTGGGGGTTTGCGTGGTTCGTCAAGTACGGCATCACGTGGATTATACTCCTCATGTTTCGTGTTAAGGTACGCGGCATCGAACATCTGCCGAATGGTGCGGCGATACTTGCCTGTAATCATGTTGCTATCATGGACTCTATCATCTTGTGGAGTACGCGTCTTGCTCCGTGGCCACGGCATCCACATTTCGTGGCAAAGTCTGAACTCTATGAGAAGCCGACCATATGCGGCTTGCCGTGGATTGGCTGGGCTCTCGACATGCTCGGTGCGCTTCCGGTGACGCGTGGGGGTGCCGACCGCACGATGATTACACGGGCAACGAACCTGCTCAACCATGGCGAGTGGGTCGCTATCTTTCCCGAGGGAACGCGGGTGCGCGATGGCGTCGGCGCAACGGAATCGATGGGGGAGGCGCTTGGTGGCGCGGCCTTTCTCGCGCAGCGTACCGGTGCACCTATCGTGCCTATCGGCGTTGCCGGTACCGAAAATATATTCGTGCCCGGCAAACGCCTTCCGCGGTTCCCCAAGGTCATCTATACGATTGGCGCGCCGCTTTCGCCCGACGAGTTTGAAGGTGGGCGCAAGGAGAAGGTTACGGCGATGACCGCCGAGCTGATGGCGCGTATCCAGGTGCTTCGAGATGAAGGCGAGGAGGCACGCACCCATGGAGGTTAAGGTCGCACGTTATGCCGGCGTCTGTTATGGCGTCGAGCGCGCCCTCAAGCTCGCCGAGCAGGCAGCGACGCAGTCAGGCGCCGTTCACTCGTTTGGCCCGCTTATCCATAACCCGCAAGCGGTCTCTGCGCTTGAGAGGCGAGGTGTGCAGGTGGCCGCGACGCTCGATGAAGTCGTCGACGGCACGCTCATCATCCGGAGCCACGGCGTGATACCCGACGTCATCACCGATGCGACGGCTCGCGGGCTTGAGGTCGTCGACGCGACGTGTCCACATGTGAGCAAGGCGCAGGAGTCGGCCAAGACACTTGCCGCCGAGGGCTATTTTGTCATCATCGTCGGTGAGGCCGACCACCCCGAGGTCTCGGCGATTCGCGCACACGCCGGCGAGCACGTACTCGTCGTACAGAGCGCCGATGAGCTACCGCCACGTTTGGGTACGCGCACCGTGGGCGTCGTGGTGCAGACGACACAGATGATCGACGTGCTCGAAGAGGTCGTTGCCGCACTTCTGCCGCGTGTCAGCGAGCTGCGCGTCTGCAATACCATCTGTGACGCGACGGCCAAGCGACAGGTCGCCGCCGACGATCTTGCCGAGGAGGTCGATGTCGTCGTCGTCGTCGGTGGTCATAACAGTGGAAACACGACGCGCCTGGCGCAAATATGCAGCGCCGTTAACGAACGAACGTATCACGTTGAGACACCTGAGGAGCTCGACCCCGCATGGTTTGCAGGAGCTGAGACGGTGGGCGTGACGGCGGGCGCAAGCACGCCGGGTGCTCAGATGGCAGGCGTCGTCGCGCGTATCGAAGAGATGTCACCGGCGTCGCCTCAAGAGCGATGCGCACACGAAGCTGAGTCTCGATGAGCAATCATCCACTCACTCGTCTTACTGAGAGGCTACGTGGCGGCGTGCGCACCTGCGCGAATGCCTGCTCGTTTTGTTTTATCGATCAGCTGCCGTCGAACCTGCGCAGCTCGCTCTACCTCAAGGACGACGACTATCGCCTGTCCTTTCGAGACGGCACCTTTATCACGCTTACGAATCTGAGTAGCGCTGATGTTAAGCGCATCGTCACACAGCAGCTCTCGCCGCTCTACGTGTCGTTTCATGCGAGCGACCCGACGGTGCGCACCGCCTTGCTCGGCTCTAACGCTCTGCGTACGCTTGACGTGTTTGACCGGCTCTGTGAGGCCGGCATCGAGCTACATGTGAGTATCGTGCTTGTGCCCGGCATCAATGACGGTGAGGTCCTCGATGAGACGCTCGCCTATCTTGCCGAGCGTCGCCCGCAGGTGCTCAGCGTCGGTATCGTGCCGGTTGCCTACACGAAGTATAGCGAGAGGACCGCCGAAGCAGCATCGAGCGAGGCACCGTGTTCCTTTAATGACCCAATCGCTGCCGCGCACGTTATCGAGCAGGTGCAACGTTACCAATTTGCCAGCCGTGATGAAACAGGCACGACGTGGGTGTATCTTGCCGATGAGTTTTATATCTACGCGCAGGCACCTTTTCCGACGACCGAATGGTACGACGGCTACCCGCAGTACGAAAACGGTATCGGTATTGTCCACGCGTTCGTTGACGATATTCGCCTCCACTTTGATGAATTGACCGCTGCGTTTGAGGCGATTCCGGATGAGAGCGAGGCGTTGACTCTGCTTACTGGTGAGTTGACCGTCGACACGATGATTGGTACGCTCTCTGCCCTGCGTGCCGGAGGAAAGGCGCGTCTGCTGCCGATACGCAACTATTTTCTCGGCGGCAATGTAGGCGTGACCGGCCTCTTGACGGCGACCGATATTGTCGCGGGCATATCCTTTGATGCCGAGCGTATCGCGCGAACCGCCGAAGACGACACCGTCCATCCCGTGCTGCCGACGACGTACGTTATCCCTGATGCAATCTTTAACGCAGATGGCTTAACGCTCGATGGCAAGACCGCCGAAGACATCGCTGCAACGCTTGCTACCGGTGACATATCGGTCATGTTCGTCTCTGACGATGCCGCCGGCCTCTTGCGTGCCGCTCAGGCCGCTGCCGTACCTGCTGTCAAAACCGCCGATGAAGCCGAAGTCATCTGCGATGAACCGAGCACCGCATGACGAACGATCTTCCTATCGTCGCGGTCGTTGGCAGCCCCAACGTGGGCAAATCGACGCTCATAAATCGCATCGCTCAGAGCGAGGATGCTATCGTTCATGAACAGCGTGGTGTCACACGCGATCGCAGCTATCACGAGGCCGAATGGTGCGGCACGCATTTTCTGCTCGTCGATACCGGCGGCATCGAGATGGCGAGCACCGATGAGTTTCAGGCCGGTATTCGCGTGCAGGCTGAGATGGCCACGCACGAGGCCGATGCTATCGTGCTTGTCGTCGACGGCAAGGTGGGCCTGACCGCTGACGACGAGGAGATTGCGCGTCTCCTCAAACGTGCCGACAAGCCGATATTCCTGGCCGTCAACAAGGTCGATACGCCCGGCTCAGAGACGGAGACGTATGAGTTCTGGAATCTGGGGCTCGGCACGCCATGGCCGGTCAGTGCGACGCACGGTAACGGTACCGGCGATCTGCTCGATGAGATCGTGCGCGACCTGCCCCGGATAGAACCGGCGCCCGATGACGGTGCCATCAAGATAGCGGTCATCGGTCGTCCGAATGCGGGAAAGTCCTCGCTCACTAACCGGCTCATCGGTTACGACCGCTCGATGGTCAGTGAGATTGCGGGTACGACGCGCGATGCTATCGACTCGACCGTTGAGCGCGACGGGCAGCTCTATCGTTTTATCGATACCGCAGGGCTGCGGCGCCTCGGTGTCATCAATGAGGACGTTGAATACTACGGCTTCGTGCGTGCTATGCGTGCCATCGATCTCTGTGACGTTGCCCTGCTTGTCGTCGACTCTGAAGTTGGCCTGACCGATCAAGACCAACGTATTGCAAACTATGCGAAGGAGCGTGGCTGTGCGATGGTTATCGCGCTCAACAAGTGGGATCTCATGACCGATGACTACGAGCGCGACCAGCTTATCGCACGCGTCGAAGACCGACTTGCCTTTGTAAGCTGGGCGCCGTTTGTGCGTATAAGCGCGTTGAGCGGGCGCAAGGTCGATAAACTCTGGACTATGTTCACGACAGTCTACAATAACTATCGTCGTGAGATTTCAACGAGTCAACTCAACCGCGTGCTGACCGAGCTACGCGAATTTGGCCACACGGTGAGCAAACAGAACCGAACATTGCGCATCAACTACATGACACAGACACGCACGACCCCTCCGGGATTCACCTTTTTTGCCAATCATCCCGATCTTATCGACGACACGTTTGCGCGCTATCTTGAGAATCGGTTGCGTGAACGATTCGACTTCACGGGAACACCGATTTTCTTACGATTCAAACGAAAAGCCTAGGCGAACGACCCAACGAGGGCGTATGATAGGTAACGCACAAAAAAGCGTTGCACGTAATAATGAAGGGGTTTTGCATGACTGTTGAGCTAATATTGAGGTTCGGAGCCGTCGCGCTTGTCGCATTTTTATTCGGCTCAATTCCGGTCTCGTTTCTCATGGGGAAGTTCATCTATGGCATCGACCCGCGCGAACATGGTTCGGGGTCTGCGGGCGCGACGAACTCGGCGCGCGCGATGGGCGGACGTGCCGGTCTTGCTGTCGGCGTGCTCGATATCGCCAAGGGCTGGTGCGCGGTCGGGGCGGCTCGTTGGCTCCTCGTGCCCCAGGCGACGTTTGATCGTGACCTTATGTGGTGGGCAGTGGGCATCGCAACCTTGGCGGTTATGTTGGGTCACGCCTATAGTCCTTGGATTGGTTTTCGCGGCGGTAAGGGTGTGGGCGTTGCCGGTGGTGCATGTCTCGCCATTTGGCCACCCCTCTTCTTCCTTGAGCTGGGGATTTGGTTCGTTATTGGTCTCACCACACGGTATATATCGATTGCATCGATAACGATAGCGTGCCTGCTTCCTATCTGGGCGTTCGTCTTCACGCCCATTCGTTCGACCGGGCTTATCGTCTGCTGCGTAGGTGCAGCACTGCTCGTGGTGTGGCTACATCGTACGAACATCCAACGCCTCATGCAGGGGCAGGAAAACAAGCTGTCGTTCGGAGGTCGCTCATGAGGATCGCCGTCATCGGAAGTGGCTCGTGGGGGAGCGCAATCGCGTGGTTGCTCGATACGAAAGGCTACGAGGTACGCATGTGGGCGCGAGAACCGGAGATTGCCGAGAGCATCACGACGACGCACCGAAACCCCATCTACCTTACCGACATCGTTTTTTCTGAGCGCGTGACGGCCTCAATCGACTTTGCGTATGTACTTGAGGGTGTCGATGCAATCGTGATGGTTACGCCGAGTATCGGTGTCCGCACGACGGCCGAGGCGATGCACTCGTACGTTGCCGAGGACACGCCAATCGTCATCCTCAGTAAGGGCATCGAGTCCGGCACTTCGTATCTAATGACCGATATCCTCGCCGAGGTCCTCGGCAACCCGACGCGCATCGCCGCACTTTCGGGGCCTAATCACGCCGAGGAGGTCGGGCGTGGCGTACCAAGCGCTACGACGGTGGCCGCCAACGATCCGGATGTCGCGCACTTCTTTGCCGACCTGTTTGGCTGCGACTTTTTCCGTGTCTATACGAACGATGATCTCATCGGTGTTGAGCTTTGCGGTGCCGGTAAAAACGTTATTGCGATTGCCTGTGGCATCCTCGATGGGCTTGGATTCGGCGACAATACAAAGGCCTCGCTCATGACACGTGGGCTTGCCGAGATGGCGCGCCTCGGTGAAGCGACAGGAGCAGACGCACGCACCTACATGGGTCTTGCCGGTATGGGGGACCTTATCGTCACCTGTACCTCGCAGCATTCGCGCAATCGCGGGCTGGGCGAGGAGCTGGGGCGTGGCGGCTCGCTCTCTGCTTATGAGGAGCGTACTCAGATGGTCGTCGAAGGCGCGGTTGCATGCTGCTCTATCGCTGAGCTGGCGTGTGAAAAAGATGTCGAGGTTCCGTTGACGCGCGCGGTCTATAGTATCCTATATGAAGGTGCCGATGCACGCGAGGTCATGCACGCGCTTATGATGCGTCCGCAGACGAGCGAGTAGGAGAGGGAACACATGGGAGCGAGCACGGTAGAGCTCGATTCATCGAAAACGCTGATATCCCCATCGCTTCTGAGCGCGGATTTTGCACGTTTGGCTGAGGAGGCTGCGCTGATGAAAGAGGCCGGCGCCGACCTGCTCCACTGCGATGTGATGGACGGCCACTTTGTCCCGAACCTGACGTTTGGCCCGCCGGTCATCGAGGCTCTGTGCGCACAGACCGACATTCCACTCGATGTGCACCTCATGATTTCGAACGCCGACGAGACCGTCGAGCGCTACATCAAAGCGGGGGCAGCAATCGTCTCGGTACACGCCGAAGCCTGTACACATCTCCATCGCGTTATTCAGATTATCAAAGATGCCGGTGTGATAGCTGGGGTTGTGCTCAATCCGGCTTCACCAATTGCGATGATTGAAGACGTCATCGAAGACGTTGACCTCGTCATGCTTATGAGCGTCAATCCCGGCTTTGGAGGACAGACGTTCATCGCACGAGTCGTCGATAAGTGTGTCCAGCTTCGTGAGATGTGTCGTGCGTATGGGGTCGATCCCATCATCGAGGTAGATGGTGGCATTAACCGGGAAACGGCAGTCGAGATGGCGCGCGCCGGTGCGACGTGTTTTGTCAGCGGCAACGCAATTTTTGGTGCCGATGACCCTGTTGCCGAACTACGTGAGCTGCGCGCGACTATCGATGCAGCACGTGCTGAAAAGGTGAGCGCGCGCGCATGACACACTACTTTGACTATGCGGCAACAACACCGCTTGACCCGCGGGTATTTGAGGCGATGACGCCTTATATGACCGAACATTTTGGCAACCCGAACTCGCTGCACGCCATCGGGCGCGATGCGTTTCGTGCGCTTGAAACGGCGCGCGAGAGTATCGCTGCGGCGATCGGCGCTCAGCCCGAAGAGATTGTCTTTACGAGCGGCGGTACCGAGGCCGATAACGCCGCGCTCCTCTCGACCTTATGGCGTATTGCGCCTGAGGGCGGTGCGCATATCATAACGAGCGCATATGAGCATCCGGCGGTTCTTGAGGTCGTCGAATGGCTCGGCAAGCAAGGACACGAGGGGACGTTCGTTGCGCCGTGCAAAGACGGCTTTGTGCACGCCGAGGATGTGGCAGCGGCGATGCGTCCCGATACGCGTCTCGTTTCCATTATCATGGCGAACAACGAAATCGGCACTGTCAACGACATCGCCGCGATAGCAGCGCTTGCGCGCGAAGGCGGGGCGTTGATGCATACCGATGCCGTTCAAGCACTCGGCAAGATAGCAGTCAACGTCGATGAACTGGGCGTTGATATGCTCTCGCTTTCGGCACACAAGATATACGGCCCGCGCGGAATAGGCGCTCTCTACCTGCGGCGCGGCACGCGCTTTGACCCCCTCATCAAGGGGGGCGGTCAAGAGTCACGCAAACGAAGCGGTACGCAAAACGTCGCCGGTGCGGTGGGCTTTGCACAGGCACTCGAGCTCGTCGAGGCCGAACGTTCCAAGGAAAGCCCGCGTCTTGCTGCCTTACGCGACCGTATCGTCGAACAGGTGACGACGCGCCTTGAAAACACCCGGGCGACCGTCTGCGAGGGTGTGCGTTTGCCCAATATCGCGCCGTTGCTCATCTATGGCGTTGAAGGTGAAGCGATGTTATTACAGCTGGACAATGCCGGTTTTTCAGTGAGTACCGGCAGTGCGTGTAGCTCGGGTTCGCTGGCGGCGAGTCACGTGTTGCTCGCTATTGGCGTGCCGCAGGAGATTGCGCACGGCTCGCTCCGCATCTCGTTGGGGCGCTGGACGACCGAAAAGGACTGTGACGCGCTCGTCGACGCGCTCGTTCCTGTTGTAGAGCGGTTGCGGGCTATGTCGCCCGTCTATGAGAAGATGTTCTGTGCGACGGATGAGTAGGGGGGTCACGCATGCTATATTCTGATACGGTTATGGACCACTTTAACAATCCGCGCAACGTCGGAGTCATCACCGATGCTGACGGAGTGGGCGAAGTCGGTAACCCGACGTGTGGTGACATGATGAAAATCACCATCACGGTCGAAGACGATCGCATCGCCGACATTAAATTTCAGACGCTTGGCTGTGGGGCGGCGATTGCGACGAGCTCGATTGTAACTGAAATGGCCAAGGGCATGACACTTCAGGAAGCCGCCGCGATTACAAAGCAGGAGGTTGCCGATGCGCTCGGCGGTCTCCCATCGCCGAAGATGCACTGTAGCGTGCTTGCCACCGACGGGCTGAAGGCCGCGGTCGAGGACTATCTCGCCAAACAGGGACGAGAGCCAATTTCGAGCAAGATCGAGAGCGCTGACCCTAACTTTGATCCACATGCGCACTAAGCGTATCGCCATAGCATTGTCAGGAGGCGTTGACTCGAGCGTTGCAGCGGCGCTGTTGCAGGAACAGGGCTACGAGGTTGAGGGCGTCACCTTGCGTCTGCACGACGGTTTCCCCATAGATGCTGCTATCGCAGCGGCCGAGGCGCTGGGCATACCGCATCATATCGTTGACTTACGCGAGGAATTTGAGCGGTTGGTCATCGCGGCTTATGCAGGTGAATACGCCGAAGGCCGCACGCCGAACCCGTGCATCACCTGCAATCGTGAGATAAAGTTTGGGCTGCTGTGGGAGTGGGCGCGCGACCATGACTTCGATATGCTTGCGACCGGGCACTACGCGCGTATCGGCGAGACGACAAGCGGCGACCCCATACGGCTTCTGCGTGGCGTCGATCCACAGAAAGACCAGTCGTACTTCATGTACCGCATCGCGCGCGAACGCTTGCGTCGTGTTCTCTTTCCCCTCGGCGATTTACACAAGAGCGCGGTCAAGGAGATGGCAGCTACACGTGGCCTGCCTGCCGCGACCGCCAAAGAAAGCACCGGCACCTGTTTTGTTGACGCGCTCGGCCACGACGTCGTGGTGAAGCGCTATCATCCACACGCGTATGAACCGGGCGACATCGTTAATGAAGACGGGGCAGTGCTTGGGCAGCATCGCGGGGTGGCACACTACACGGTTGGGCAGCGCAAAGGCATCGGCATTGGAGGCTTGGAGGAGCCGTACTACGTGTCTGGCATCGACGCCGTGCAGAACCGCGTTATCGTTGGAGTAGTGCACGATAGCGAACAGTCAATCTTTGTTTGCCACGATATCGTTGTCGATGAGCAAGCATGGGGTGAGGCGCACGCACGTATTTCGATGGGTGCTGAGATGAATGCAGAGATTAGCCGAAGCGGTTTTCTCGAACTCGATGTTGTTCTGCGCTATCACATGGAGCCGATACCGGCCTTCGTCGAAGTTAACGCCGACGATACCCTTACGATTGCCCTCCTGCGTCCGGCTATCGGGGTAAGTGCCGGCCAGAGTGCCGTATGTTACTTTCGAGATATGGTCGTAGCCGGAGGAATTATCACGTGAGAGTCTTAGTTGATTGTCATATGCACACTCAGCTGTGTGGACACGCTACCGGTACGCTGGCGCAGATGGTGCGTGCCGTGGCCGACTCCGGTCTCATTGGCGCGGTTATGACCGAACATCTGCCACTCAAGCCTGAGCTCGATCCCGACGGCATCTATGCCATGCGTGGTGATATCGACGAACAGTACGTCGAGCAGCTGCGCCGTATTCGCGGTGAGTGGGGCGGTGTCGGCGTTGTCATCGGCGTGGAGGCTGACTGGATTGCAAGCGATCCAGAGTGGACACGTGAAAGTGTGCACGATGCGCGCGCTAAGGGCGTCGAAGTCGTGCTCGGCTCGGTACATTTCCTCGATGGATGGGCGTTCGACGACCCCGATATGATGACCGAATGGGATAACCGCGACGTCCAAGCCGTCTGGGACGAGTACTTCACCCAATGGTGTGCGGCGGCACGCAGCGGGCTGTTCGAGGTGATGTCGCATCCTGACCTCGTCAAGAAGTTTGGCCACATCGTCGATAACGCACTCGATTACTACGATGAGGCGGCTCGCGTGGCTGCTGAGACCGGCGTGCTCTGTGAGGTCTCGACGGCAGGATGGCGCAAGCCGGTCAACGAACTCTATCCGCATGAAACGATGATTGAGCTGCTCATTCAACGTGGCGTAGGGCTCACAATGGCAAGCGACGCACATAACCCAAGCGAAGTCGCCTATCGGTTTGACGACTGCGCACAGGTACTGTATCAGCTGGGCGCGCGCCAGATCGCGTATCCGCAGCGTGAGGGGAGAGTCACGTGGTTGGAACTGTAGACATTGGTGTGTTGCAGGCGTTGCAGGAGGTGCAAAAGTTCGATGAAGAGATCGATCTGCTCAGTGCACAGTCGGCGAAGCTCCCTCATGAGGCACAGGCTACGGCCATCGCTCAAAAAATAGCCGAGGGCGAACGTGCCATCGCAAAACTTCAGGCGACGATGAAGGTCATCGATGAGCGCGTCACTACGCTCGACGATAAGGCCATCGCGGCGCGCGCAAAGGCCGTCGATGAGATGACAAAGATCGATAAGGGCGAGATAGACTATCGGCAGATGGAGGCAGTCACACAAGATATCTCGGCACATGCCCAGCGAGTCGAAGTGGCTGAGACTCAGGGGCTTGAACTGCTGACAGCACGCGAAGAAGCTGAGCGACGTATCGAGAGTATCAAGCAAGGCATCGCCGAGCTTGAACAGGCGAAGGCACGGATTCTTGCGGACTACCGACAAGAGCTTGCGACGCTGGCAACCCGTGCTGCACAGATTGCAGCGCAGCGTGACGCGAAGCGTACTGAGGTCGATGACGAACTGCTGGCACGCTACGATGAGTTGCGTAGCGAGCGCGGCGGGGTAGTCGTTGCGACGTTTGACGGTGAGCGATGCGACGGATGCTCTATTGCGTTGCCGACGGCGATCGCCGAAGAATTCGACGCACCGGGAAGTGTGGGAATCTGCAGCGAATGTCGTCGCCTCCTGATGTACCTGGGGGAGGATCCTGCATGAGCGCGCGCTACTCATTAACGGTGAAAAGCCATTTTGATGCAGCACACTTTCTGTACGATTATCCTGGCGCATGTTGTGAGTTGCACGGACACACGTGGGATGTTGAGGTGACGGTCGAGGGTACTGAGCTCGATGAACTCGGTATCGTCTATGATTTCAAGGCGCTCAAGAGCGACCTTGCGACGGTGCTGGAAACATACGACCATCGCAACCTCAACGATATCGAACCGTTTTCGACGGTGTCGCCGACGGCCGAAAATCTTGCACGTATTATCTACGAGGCGCTTGTTCAGGTCGTTGACTCTCGAGTGCAGGTTGCCGAGGTCGCGGTGTGGGAGAGCCCGATTGCGCGCGTGGCGTATCGGGTGGCGTGATGGGTGCCTGTACGGCATACGTAGATGGGGGAGCGCGCAACAATCCCGGTCCGGCCGGCGCGGGTTTCGTGCTGCTACGCGATGGCAAGGAGATATGCGCTGCCGGTGCCTATCTTGGTGAAGCGACGAACAACGTTGCTGAGTACTATGCCGTCATCTGGGCGATGGAGAATGCGCAGCATCTCGGTATAATCGATCTGGAGATTCGCAGTGACTCGCTCCTTGTGGTCAACCAGCTTCGTGGCGACTGGAAGGTCAAACATGAGCACATGAAGCAGCTGTTCGCAGGTGCATCGCTGCTCACCGAGAAATTCGACCGTTTTAAGATTATGCACATCCCACGTGAAGAGAACGAACGTGCCGACGAGCTGGCAAACGCAGCGATGGATGCACGTACGACGGTCGGCACCTACGCGACGCCGCTCGTCATAGCTAGCGCGTTAGATCTCGGCTCCTCGTTTTAGCGCATCGGGGCCGTATTTGGCGCGTATCTGGTCGATGTTGCGCGAGAGCTCTTTTTGACAGGCGAGGTCATCGGCATCAGCACAGGTGAGATCGGTTTCGAGAAACGAGAGCTGTTCACCACCATCGGTGAAGTTACTGACTCCTACACCGAGCAAGCGTACGGCCTGACCGTCGCTCCATATCTGTGGCAGCAGCTCTTCGACGATGGGCATGAGCTCGGTTATATCATCGAGGGGTGCCGTCACCGTTCTCGACGCGCCGTGGGTCTCAAAGTTGGGGGAGCGCACCTTCACGTGAACGGTACGTCCCGCGAGGCCTTTGGCGCGCAGGCGTGTGGTGACCTTATCGGCGATGGCGGTAAGAGTACGGTGGACGTCGGCGTAGGTCGTCAGGTCGCTTGTGAAGGTCTGCTCGTTAGAGACCGATTTGGCCGGGTCGGCGGTGCGTATCTCGCGGGGGTCGATACCGCGCGCTCGGTCGCGCATCGTCACGCCGAGCGAGCCGAAGATAGCCTGTGTATCGGTATCATCAAGCCGCGCGAGGTCACCGAGTGTGCGCACGCCGATATGCTCGAGTTTTGCCGCAGTTTTGCATCCGATACCGCCGAGGCAACGGATGGGAAGCGGTGCTAAAAAGGCCGCTTCACCGCCGGGTGCGATGACCGTTAAGCCGCGCGGCTTTTGGTAGTCACTTGCAATTTTGGCGACCGTACGGTTTGAGGCAAGCCCAATCGAACAGGTGATGCCGAGCCGCGCGACGTCCTCTTGTATACGTTGTGCGACCTGTGTGGGGTGCTCGGTATGTGCTGTGTCGGGCGTGATATCGCCGTATCCTTCGTCGATGGAGGTCGGTACGACGTGAGGGGTGTAGGCGCGCAGTAGGTCGAAAACCTGACCGGAGAGTTCGCGGTAGCGGGTAAAATCGCCGCGCACCCAGATTGCATCGGGACAGAGCTTCTGTGCCCGCACGGAGCTCATCGCGCTGTGGACCCCGTAAGGACGTGCTTCGTAGCTGCAGGTTGTGACGACACCGCGTGGGCTCGGTGATCCCACGATGACCGGCTTACCGCGTAGTTCAGGGTTATCGAGCTGCGCAACGCTTGCGAAGAACGCGTCGAGGTCGAGGTGGATGATGGCACGCCCGTGCCAGCTGTCGTTGTGAGCATCCATGAGTTCAGTATAATGGAAGCATGCTTATAGGAGCCCACATATCCACGCAAGGCGATTATCGCAAGATGGCGGCGTACGCCCAAGAGGTCGGATGCGAATGCGTCCAGATATTCGCAAAATCACCGCGTATGTGGCGACAAAAGCCGATGGGTCTTGATAAGCGCACCGAAATGCAGGAGGCACGCACTGTCTTTGACTTCGGTCCGGTTCTGACGCATACCTCATACCTCATCAACTTGACGACACCCAAGCCGGATCTTTACGAAAAGTCTATCGAGGCGCTCGCCGACGAGCTCGTACGCGGTGCCATTATCGAGGCAGTCGGCGTTAACACCCATGTCGGCAACGTGCCCGATGAGGACCGAGATGCGGCGCGTGCGCGTGCGGCTATGGCCGTTGAGCGCGCGTTTGCATTGGCCGATGACGCTTGCGCGAAGCTTGGTATTTCGTGCGATACGCGACTTATCTTTGAAAATACTGCCGGTGCGGGGACCTCGTTTGGCGGTGCGATGAATGAGTTGACGGCGCTCATTGACGCAACCGATATCGAACGTGAGCGTATGGGTATCACCGTTGATACCTGTCATGCGTGGGCGTATGGCTACGACGTCGCAACGGCCGAGGGCTGGCAGGAGCTCGTCGATGAGCTGCTCGGTGCCGGTGCGCTCGATCTCTGGCATTTTGTGCATGCGAATGACTGCAAGTTCCCGCGCGGCTCAAAGCGCGATCGTCACGCGTGGATTGGCGAGGGCGAGATTGGTATCGAGGGATTTCGCGCGCTCTTTGCTCTCGTAGCGGACTATCCCGAGCTCGAGCAGCTGTGCTGGACCGTTGAGATGCCGGGCGAGGAGCCGCAGAAGGATATCGTCAATATCGACGCCTTAAAGGAGCTGCGTGCTCTAGAACGCGTGTAAGAAGGAGCGCAAGCCGATTGTGAGATAAACGACCTTGGCGGTCTTGTTCGAGCAATCGTTGCGTAGCGCGACATACTTAGACGCGTTCTAGTGTGCGCAGACTGAGTAGGTCTGTAAGCGGGGTTCTGTTCTTCCAAACGACAATTTATCTGGGATGTACGTCACCGCACACCTCAAGCGAGCTACCCGCGCGTTGGCCGGGCCAGCCTTAACCGCGCCTACATGCTCTTGCTTCGGATGGGGTTTACCAAGCCGCCGAGTTACCTCGACGCTGGTGCGCTCTTACCGCACCGTTTCAGCTTTTCCCTTAACTCGTGCGAGCCAGTGGGAGTTTTCTTTTCTGCGGCACTTTCCGTCGCGTCACCGCGCCCTGACGTTATCAGGCATCCTGCCCTGTGAAGCCCCGACTTTCCTCACCTGTGCGTAAGCACAGGCGCTGCCGTTCGACCTACTCAGATAAGGTTATTATACATGCTACAATCAACCTCATGATTAATTCAGCAAAAAAATGGCACGGCTATCTGCTCGCTTTTATCGCAGCGTGTGGCTGGGCGACCGGAGGGCTCATTAGCAAGTGGGTATTTTCGTACGCGCCCGTTATTACCCCGGAGATTCTCGCCGCTGCGCGCTCGTGTGTGTCGGCAGCGATACTTGGGGTAATCTTGCTCATCTTCAGACGGACCGTCTTTCGGATGAGATGGTCGTGGCAGACCGTTCTGTATCTGTTTTCGTTTGGCGCGATCCTCGTCGTTGCCGTGCAGTTTACCTACTATAAGACGATCTCGCTTACCAGCGTAGCGACAGCGATCCTGCTCCAGTATCTTGCGCCTATCTTTACCCTTGCTCTGGGTGTGGCATTCTTCAAGCAAAAATTGCGCTGGCAGATGGTCGTGGGCGTGGTGTGTGCAATCATCGGCTGCGCCTTTGCCGTCGGCGCTTTTGCGTCCGGGGGTCTTACTATTACCCCGACGGGCCTGGCCTTGGGCGTTCTCTCGGCGTTCCTGTTTGCCATATACTCGATGATGGGGGCGCACGCCGGCCCGTATGCAAGCCCGCTCGCTCTGTTATTCTATGGTCTCATCTTTGCGAGCATCATGTGGACTGTCGTCAACGCTCTAAACTGACCCCCATGTAACGGAATAATTGACCCCCTGTAAGGCAATGTCAGATATGCTCCATCTTGTGGCTACAGGCAAGGAGGAGTACCGATGCTAAAACAGGAGGAACAG
>WRKU01000012.1 GCA_009777935.1 Coriobacteriia bacterium | reverse complement strand
GGGCGGGGAGGGGTAGGGGGTGGGAGTGGAGTGGGTGGGGCGGTGGGGAGGTTTGGGGCGTGCCCTGGGGCGGGGGGGGGGGGGGGGGGGGGGGGGGGGGCATTTGTTCATCGCGCGTTTTCATAACACACAGTGTAACATACATTTCTCGACGATTGACAGAGTACTCAATTATGCGTATAATTATGCGTATGAAAGGAACACAATGAAAAAGCGCGACTTAGAAAAGCTATTCAAACAAAACGGCTGGGTATTTGACCGTCATGGAGGAAAGCATGACATTTGGAAAAAGGGAAATGACTCCGAACAAATACCACGAGGACGCGAAGTCAACGAGCGGTTGGCAAAGACAATGATTAAGAGATGGAGGCTGAGATAGCATGAAAGCCGATAGCGTAATCTATCCCGTAGTGCTGAGTGTAGACGAAAACGACTCGGTTCCGTATTTTGTCGATGTACCTGACTTTGGCAGAAGCACACAGGGCAATGATTTGGCAGATGCTCTGGAGATGGCTAAGGACTTGATCTCAATACTCGCTATCGAGTATCAGGATAAGGGTATTGCGCTACCGGTACCATCTGATACTTCTGATCTTGCTCAAAATAAGGGCGATATCGTAACCCTCGTATCCGCTAATCTCACTAACTATAGATTGCGCCAAAGCAATAAGGCTGTACGTAAAAATGTGACTATTCCTAGCTGGCTCGCAGCGGAGGCCGACGCGGTGCACATTAGCTACTCTTCAACACTACAAGAGGCGTTGAGAGATAAGTTGGGCGCAGCATAAGTGTATAAAATGTTGGTTAGAGGCTTATATACTGCATAAAACTGAAGAGTGCTTGCAAGATTATCCGGCATGACGTATCGTGGAAGTCTGTCGGCTGTTTTACTATGAAAGGGAGTATTATGAGGAAGACATTGCTGATTGTGTTAGCGTGCGTACTCGCGCTGAGCGTTGCAGTGCTCGTTGGCTGTGGCTCGAACGATGCAAACGAGACGACGACGCAGGTGGTATCGGACAGTACCGTTATTCGTGCGGCGACTGACCCGACATTTGCACCGATGGAGTTCTTGGATGAAAATGGCGATTTCGCCGGATTCGATATCGATCTCATGGAGGCCATCGTCAAAGAGATGGGCGACGAGGTCGTGTTCGTGAACAAAGGGTGGGATGCGCTGATATTTGCGATGTCCAGCGGTTCAGACGAGGCCGATTGCGCGATCTCTTCGATCACCATCAGGCCTGACCGCGAAGAGGTTATGCTCTTTAGTGATCCGTACTTTGTCTCGGTGCAGGCGCTTGCGGTGCCCGAAGGGTCCGACATTACCTCGGTCGAGGACCTGCAGCCAGGTATGAAGGTTGCGGTTCAGAACGGGACGACCGGCCACTTCTGGGTCGAGGACGAGCTTGAGGACAAAGGCATCGTCATTATGCCGTATCCGGGTGGCAACGACTGCTTCACCGCGATGGCAGCTGGCGAGGTCGATGCAGTTATCATCGATGGTCCCGTTGCCGACAAGTACGCTGCGCAGCCGGAGCTCAAGGCAGTGAACCTTGGCGAAATCGACGTTGCAGAGGCTGAGAAGTTCGGCATCGCCTTCCCGAAGGGTAACGAGGAGCTTCGTGATCGCGTCAACGTTGCGCTTGCAGCGGTTATCGCTGATGGTACGTATGACACTATCTATGCAAAATGGTTCGATGGCGCCACCCCTATAATGCCCTAAGTCTCGCGTAACATTGTCGTTGTAAGGCTCGAGTACGGTGTACGAGTCGCCTTACAACTCCTCCTTACGCAAGACTTAACCAAGACGTAGCATCGTCGTGGGGTCAGAGCACGATACGCCCTGACCCCCGACACCTTTGATTGGATGTTCGTTGGAAACGATTCTTCACGTATTCTTTAACCTCGAGGTTATGAAGCAAGCGCTGCCGATCGTGGCAGCCGCGTTTCCCGTGTCGCTTATCTTCGGCTTTGGCGGTTTCCTTCTCGCAATCCCGGGCGGTTTGACGCTTGCGTTTATGAAGATGGCGCGCTACCGTCTGCTACGCTGGCCGGCGACCGTCTACGTCGATGTCGTGCGCGGCACACCACTCGCACTCCAGATACTTATCCTCTACTTTGGTCTGCCGTTTTTACCCATCTATAATGTGATAGCAGCCCCGCTTTCGGGTATCGATGTGCTCGGCATTAACGCAACGGTCTATCTGCGCGGTCTGCTCATTCTGTCGCTCAACTCGTCGGCGTATCTATGCGAGATATTTCGCGCCGGCATTCAATCGATTCCGCGCGGCCAGATGGAGGCAGCACGCTCGCTGGGACTTTCTCTGCCTCGATCGATGGCGTTCGTCATCTTGCCGCAGACGGTTCGCCGTATCCTGCCCACGATGATGAGCGAATTCATCCTGCTGTTCAAGGACACCGCGTTGCTCGCGTCGGTCGCCGTCATGGAGATGACGCTTGCCTCGAAGATCATCGCCGGGCGTGTGTTCAACCAGTCGAGCTACGTGGTGGCAGCGTGCTTCTATCTGCTGCTGACGATCCCGCTGGGACGGCTCGTCTCATATATGGAGAATCGTCTCGCTGAGTCTGAGGGGGATGCCGCATGAGTACGCGCAACACCACGTCCTACGCCGAGTTTGCTCAGCCCGTTGTACGCATCAAGGGCCTCAAGAAAGCGTTCGGCGATAATGTGGTACTCCGAGACGTCAATCTTGAGGTTGACCGTGGCGAGGTCGTCTGTATATTAGGACCCAGCGGCAGCGGAAAATCGACGATACTGCGCTGCATTAACCTGTTGGAGACCCCGACCTCCGGCGAGGTCTGGTTCGAGGACACGCAGGTCAACGCTAAGGGCACCGACATCAACAAGATGCGCGAGCATATCGGTATGGTCTTTCAGCAGTTCAATCTTTTTCCGCATCTGACGGCACGCGGCAACGTCGAGCTAGCGCTTCGTCAGGTCCAGAAGAAGTCGAAGGACGAGGCCAAGGACATTGCGTGTGAGATGCTTGAGCGTGTTGGGTTGGCCGACCGCTCCGAATACTATCCGTCGCAGCTCTCCGGCGGCCAACAGCAGCGCGTGGCGATTGCGCGCGCGCTCGCGCTTGCCCCGCACGTCATGCTCTTCGATGAGGCGACGAGCGCGCTCGACCCGGAGCTCGTGCGCGACGTTCTTGACGTTATGCGCAACCTCGCCGAGGGCGGCATGACGATGATCGTCGTGACACATGAGATGAGCTTTGCGCGTGAGGCGGCCGATCGTGTAATTTTCATGGACGAGGGCGTCATCGTCGAGGAAGGCACGCCGACACAGATCTTCGACAATCCCCAGCACGAGCGCACAAAAGACTTTCTCGGACATCTGGCGTAATCTGGCGTAAGCACTAGCTCCACATCCGGTGTAACAGAATCGTCACCTACAGCGACGGCATTTGCTGATACGATAGCCTCGTGTGGTAACAGAGACAATCTAAGACGATTCAAGAAGGCGGAATCTTACATGTACAATCGCACGCGCGTGTGTGAGCAGGCCGTAAAGATACGGCTCGACATCATTACGATGCTTGCTGCGGCCGGCTCCGGACATCCCGGCGGCTCGCTCTCGGCGGCCGATATCGTGGCGACGCTCTACTTTGGCGATGTTCTTAACTTCGATGCCAAGAATCCCCAAGATCCGGCACGTGACCGCTTCGTCCTCTGTAAGGGCCATGCGGCACCGGTGCTCTATGCGGCACTCGCGCAGGCCGGCTATTTTGACAAGAAAGAGCTGCTCAACCTGCGCAAACTCGGTGCGATGCTCCAGGGCCACCCTGACGCATTGAAAACACCCGGCGTCGAGGTCTCGACCGGCTCGCTCGGCCAGGGGCTCTCGATTGCCTGTGGCATGGCGGCAGCGCTTAAGGCCGCCGGTGGCCCGCAGCGTGTCTTTACGCTTCTGGGCGATGGCGAGCTTCAAGAAGGCCAGGTGTGGGAGGCAGCGCTCTTTGCCCCGCACTACCGGCTCGACAACCTTGTCGCAATCATCGACAGCAACGGGCTCCAGATAGATGGTGCGTGCTGCGATGTCATGGCGCTCGGCGATATTGCAGGGAAGTTTCGCGCGTTTGGGTGGGATGCCTGTGAGGTCGACGGACACGATATCGACGCGCTTCACGCCGTCTTGAGTGCGGCACCGTGCGCCGACAAGCCTCGTGCGATTATCGCGCATACCGAGAAGGGCAAGGGCGTCTCGTTCATGGAAGGCGTGGCCTCGTGGCATGGTGTTACGCCGTGCGAGAAACAGGCGCGTGAGGCGTGCGCTGAGATCGAATGTGCCGGCAACGAAGCGCGCGACCGTGCGCGCGATAGTGTGTCGAGCGAAGGGGGGCATCATGGGTAAGGCGACGCGCGCCGCATACGGCGCCACGCTTATCGAGCTCGCCGATGAAGGCCTGCCGATTACCGCCGTCGAGGCCGATCTTTCGGGCTCCACGACGCTCAGCAAGTTTGGCGAGCGCTATCCCGACCGCTTCTACAACGCCGGCATCGCCGAGGCGAACATGACGAACGTCGCGGCCGGGCTCGCGCTGGAGGGAAACATCGCCTTTACCGGCTCGTTCGCTATCTTTGGCACGGGCCGCGCGTGGGAGCAGGTACGCAACACCGTCTGTTACAACGACCTTAACGTCAAGCTGGCACCAACGCACGCCGGCGTGACCGTGGGCCCTGACGGCGGCAGCCATCAGGCGCTCGAGGACATCGCGCTCATGCGCGTCCTGCCGCATATGCACGTGCTCGTCCCGGCAGATTTCAACGCGGCGCGCGCGGCGATTCGGCTCGCTGCGGCGACCCCCGGGCCGTTTTACATCCGGCTAGGGCGTGCCGAAGTCGCCGAGGTGCACGCATCCGATTTTGTCTTCGAGCTGGGACGTGCCTACGTGCTGCGTGAAGGCACCGACGTGACGCTCGCCGCGTGCGGTATCGAGGTCGCTGAGGCGTTGAAAGCCGCCGACCTACTCGCTGCAGACGGCATCAGCGCCGAGGTCATCGATGTCGCGTGCATCAAGCCGCTCGACGTCGAGACCCTCGTGGCTAGCGTCAGCAAGACCGGACGCATCGTCACCTGTGAGGAGCACTCGGTGCTCGGTGGCATGGGCTCGGCAATTTCAGAGGTCTTGAGCGAGGTCTGTCCCGTGCCGACGCGTCGTATCGGTGTGGCCGATACCTTCGGCACGAGCGGCAGCCCGGCAGAGCTTATTGAACACTTCGGACTCGATGCCCCCTCCATAGCTGCGGCCGCCCGCGAACTGGTGTAAAATAGCTATGAATATGTGAAGGAGTTCATCTTGGCTGATATAAACGATTTCGACCTCGACTTCGGTGCCGTCACGCCGAACGCGCCGCCGTCGGTGCCGCCCGGTGTTTCGGGCGCGCCGCACGATCCTGAGATGGATGAGATTGCGCGCGGATACGCCGAGCTCGCCGCACCCGTCGTAGAGGCACCGCGCGTTGCCGGCCCTAAGATGATTTCGGTGCGCCATCTCACGAAGCGCTACAGCTCTGAGAAGGCGGCGCTTGAAGATGTCAGCGTCGACATCGATGCCGGCGAGTTCGTCTTCATCGTCGGACACTCCGGTTCGGGCAAATCGACGTTTATACGGGCGCTTTTGCGCGAGGTCATCCCGACGTCGGGCCAGATTGTGGTGGCCGGTCACGACCTTGACAAGCTGCGTAATTCCAAGATTCCGTATCTGCGTCGCAACATCGGCTGCGTCTTTCAGGACTTCAAACTTCTGCCGAACAAAACAGCGTTTGAAAACGTCGCCTTTGCGCTGCAGGTTATCGGCAAGTCAAAGCACGTTATCAATACGCAGGTGCCCGAGGTCTTGCGCCTCGTCGGTCTCGAAGAGAAAATCAACAACTACCCCAGCCAGCTTTCCGGTGGCGAGCAACAGCGCGTCTCCATTGCACGCGCGTTCGTCAACCGTCCGCCGCTGCTGCTGTGTGACGAGCCGACCGGTAACCTTGACCCGCAGACTTCGCTGGGTATTATGAAGTTGCTCGACCGCATCAACAAAACAGGTACGACGATACTGATTGCCACGCACGACCGCGAGATGGTTAACTCGATGCGTCGACGCGTTATCGCACTTGAGGGCGGTCATATCGCACGCGACCAGGCGAGGGGGGTGTACGGCTATGTCGATTAATCCCTTCTACCTTGTCGGTGAGGCGACGACGAGCTTTCGCCGCAACTGGGTGATGAGCCTCGGCGCCATCATCACGATATTTCTCTCGCTGCTCCTGATGGGTGTCTCGCTCTACGGGGGCGCGGCCATCAACTCGCTGGTGGAAGACATCGAGTCGCGCGTGTCGATTCAGGTCTTCATCGCCGATGACGCATCGTCGCAAGACATTGAGGTGCTCCAACGTCAGATGCAGTCGAATCCGCTCGTGAGGTCGGTGAACTTTACCTCAAAAGAGGAGGCCTTCGAGATATTCAAGCGGACGATGGAGCAGTCACCTGAGGTCATCGAGTCGATTCAAGGTAATCCGTTGCCGGCCTCGCTCGACATCGAGCTCATCAACGCACAGGACGTCGAAGAGGTCGTCGAGCAAATTATGGCCTCCGAGGCCTTTGAGCGCATCGCCGATCGTCCCGACGATCCGTCGCGCTCGGTACGCTACGGGCAGGAGACGGTCAGGCGTCTCTTCGCATTTACGAATGCGCTGCGCGCCATCGGTATCGTCTTCGTGATTATGTTGGCTATCGTGTCGCTTATCTTTATCAACAATACGATTCGCCTCGCTATCTACGCCCGGCGCAACGAAATTGCTATTATGCGGCTCGTCGGCGCGTCGAACTGGTTCATTCGTGCACCGTTTATGCTCGAAGGCGTCATTCAGGCACTTATCGGCGCTCTTTTGGCGATCGTTGCGCTGAGCGCGCTTCATGTATGGGGGCTTCCGCGCATTCGCCAGGCCGTGGCGTTCATGACAATTTCGGTCCCGAACGCGACGATGTTGGGGATATCACTTACGCTGATTCTCGGCGGTATCGCCATCGGTATCATCGGTGCCGTTATCGCAATGCGTCGATACCTCAAGGTATAACAAGGAGGTCGTGATGCGTCTTTCACGAACGGTTAAATGGTTTATCGTCACCTGCGTGTGCCTCATCGGTATCGCCGGTGGCTTCATCGTCGGTATGGTGGCAACGGCCAAGATGGGGCTTATCCCCATCTATTCGTCGAGCCTGGCGGCCTCGGCCGAGCGCACCTTCCGGCTCATGCAGAAAGAGGCTCTTGACCCGCCCGACGTCGAGACCGCGACCGAAGGTGTCATCGACGGCATACTCAAAAGTAACGGCGATATCTACGCGCGCTATCTGCCTGAGGAATCCTTCGAGAAGTACACCGAGTCGATGTCGGGTACGTTCGGTGGCATCGGGGTCGTGATGGAGGAAAAGGACGGAAACGTGCAGGTCGTGCAGGTCTATGAGGACTCGCCGGCCGAGGCCGCCGGTGTGCAGCCGGGCGACTGGTTCTACGCCGTCGGTGACGACCAACGCGACGAATGGACCTCGACCGAGCTCCAGCTGCTCGTGCGTGGTGAGCCTGGCACCGACGTGACGATTACCTTTGCGCGCCCATACCAAGAGGGCGATACCATAAATATGCGCCATCCACTGGGCGTGCCGTATACGGTTACCATCGAGCGCGATACTATCCAAGTACCGATTACACGCTACGAGATTATCGACGGTAATGTGGGCTATATCCGTCTCTTTAGCTTTAACCGCAACGCAAACGATGAAATTCGCGCAGATATCGAAAAACTGCGGGCACAAGGTGCCGAGAAGTTCGTATTCGACCTGCGTAGTAACGTGGGCGGTGACTTCAGACAGGCCTTGCTTGTCGCCTCAATATTTGTCGATGAAGGTATCATCGTCAAGGTTGAATCACGTGTCGATGGTGAGACGATCTACAAGGCGAGTGGCGATGCGATCGAGCCCGATGTGCCGCTCGTGCTTCTCGTCGATGAAAACAGTGCGTCGGCTGCCGAGATTGTGGCTGCCGCTGTCAAAGACCACGGACGCGGCAAGCTCGTCGGCATGAACACCTTTGGTAAGGGGAGCGTGCAGTCGCAGATACCGTTCGGCACCGGCGCCGTTTTTCTGACGACAGCGCACTATCTGGGTCCCAACGGTGAGGTTATCAACAACGTGGGCGTCGAGCCGGACTATATCATTGGCATGCCGCTTGACCGTCAGTTCAATCCCTCAAGAGGCGAGAACTTCAACGAAGACATACAGCTTCAAGAAGCGTTGCGCGTACTGCGCGAACAGTAAGGGGCCCTCAGATGAAGCGTGATGAGTTACACTTCCTAAAAGAACTGGTCGAAGCGCCGTCACCGTCGGGCTACGAGCAGCCGGCCGCGACCGTGCTGCGTGACCGCATGACACCGATCGCCGACGAGGTTACGACCGACGTTCTCGGCTCAGTACACGTCAAGCTCAACGGGAAGGTCGAGGGTGCGCCGAGCGTGCTGCTCGCCGGCCACATCGATGAGATTGGCATGATGGTGCATTACATCAACGATGATGGTTTCATCAGCGTTAAGGCCGTTGGCGGCATCGATGCAGCGATTTTGCCCGGTATGCGCGTCGATATCCACACAAAGGACGGTGTCGTGCGTGGCGTGATGGGGCGCAAGCCCGTGCATCTCATCAACGAAGAAGAGCGCAAGAGCGTCACAAAGCTCGATAAGCTCTTTATCGACGTAGGGATGAGCGGCAAAGAGGTTAAAAAACGTGTCACTATCGGTGATGTTATCACGTACGGCGTCGGCTTCGAAGAGTTTGGCGACGGGCTCGTGCTTTCGCGGGGGCTCGACGACAAGATAGGCGCGTGGATTGCGATGCGTGTGCTCGAAGAGGTCAAGAAGTCCGGGGGGAGTCCGGGTGATCTCTACGCCGTCGGTACGACGATGGAGGAGCTCGGTACCCGTGGTGCCGAGGGGGCTGTCTATACGATAAACCCCGACATCGCCATCGCCGTTGAGGTAACGCATGCAACCGACTATCCCAGTATCGACAAGTGCGAGCATGGCTGTGTTGAAGTGGGTAAAGGCCCGATGATTGCGCGCGGTCCCAACATAAACCCGATATTACATGATCGTCTTGTGGCCGCCGCTAAGAAGGCAAAAGTCGACTACAACATACAGGCCGAGCCGCGTGGTACCGGCACCGATGCCAACCCTATGCAACTTTCACGAGGGGGCAAAGTTACCGGCCTTATCTCGATCCCGGAGCGTTACATGCACACTCCTACCGAGGTGCTTGCTCTGAGCGATCTTGAGGCTGCGGTCGCTCTGTTGACGAGGTTCGTGCTCGATCTTACCTCCGGTATCGACTTCACGCCGCGCTAGGGCGGAGGTCTCCCGGTGGCAAAACGCGCACAAGAGACCGGCCGGCACGACCGGCGTATCGCCACCAATAAAAAGGCGTACCACGACTATCACGTCGAAGAGACGATCGAGTGTGGCGTCGTCTTAACCGGCACCGAGATTAAATCGATTCGTGCGCACGGTCTCTCGTTGCGCGAGAGCTACGTCACGATTCGCCGCAACGAGCTGTGGCTTATCGGCGTCCATATCAAGCCGTATAGCCATGGAGGGATGGCCAACGTCGACCCGGTGCGCGATCGTAAGCTCCTCGCACACAAACGCCAGATTCGCGCGCTTGCGGCCAAGGTCAAAGAGAAGGGCTATACGCTCGTGCCGACGCGCGTCTACTTTTCGCCGAGCAATCGCGTCAAGGTAGAGGTCGGGGTTTGCCGGGGTAAAAAACTCTACGATAAGCGTGCCACAATCGCCGCCCGGGATGCACAGCGTGATATCGAGCGCGCCCTGAAAGAGCGCACGCGTGGATAAGGCTACTTCACCTGCGGCGCCTTCGCGTATCTTTACCGAGATCTTAGCGCAACGCGGTCTGACGACCCCTGAGGCCGTCGAATACTTTTTGACGGCGAACCTTGAACGTGATTGGCTCGATCCGTATCTGATCGACGGGATGGAGGCGGCCGTTGCGCGTATGGCGACGGCGGCAGAGGTCGGCGAGCGCGTCTGTGTGTTTGGCGACTACGACCTCGACGGTATAAGCGCGACGGCGATTCTCGTGCGTGGCATGCGTGCGCTCGGTATCGATGCAGTACCTATACTGCCTCATCGTATCGAAGATGGATACGGCCTCTCCGATACTTCGATTGAGCGTATCGTTGCAACCGAGCCGCATCTGCTGGTGACGGTCGACACCGGCATCAGCGCGCGCGACGAGGTGAGGCAACTCCGGGCCCGCGGCATCGATGTCATCGTGACCGACCACCACGAGCCGTCCGACCGTGTTCCCGAAGATATCCCGGTCGTTAACCCGAAGCTCGATGCCGCCTATGGCGTCGCCCTCGATGAGGGCGGCTGTGGCCCGGAGATTGCCGGTGCCGGCGTCGCACTTAAGGTAATACAGGCGCTTGGGGCCGCGCTGGGCCAGCCCGAACTCTGGCGTGAATATCTCGATATTGCGACGCTCGGCACCGTCGCCGACGCCATGCCACTGCGGGGCGAGAATCGCGCGCTCGTTAAGGCGGGGCTTGCCAAGCTGGCACAGAACCCCAGCGTCGGCATCACCGCGCTCGCCGCTTCTGCCGCCGTCGACCTTGCGAGCGCAACGGCCGAGCGCATCTCGTTTTCGCTCGCGCCGCGCCTCAATGCGGCCGGACGTATCGGCACGCCTCTTGAAGCACTCAACCTGCTTCTGACCGACGACTACGGTGAGGCGCTGCGCTACGCGTCGCTTCTCGATGAGTGCAACCGTCAACGCAGACGTATCGAACGCGACCTGATGGAGATGGCCACGGCCGAGCTCGATGAATCATATCGAGGCGAGCGCGCTATCGTGTTGGCACATGCCGACTATCACGATGGCGTCAAGGGAATCATTGCGTCACGTCTTGCAGAGCGTTATGGTGTCCCGGCGTTTCTCTGTTCTATCGAGGATGGCATCGCCTCGTGTTCGGGACGAAGCGTTGGGCAGGTCGATCTCTTCACGGCGCTTAAGACATGCAGCCCCTACCTTGAACGCTGGGGGGGCCACTATGCCGCCGCTGGTCTTTCGCTCAAAGAGGAGAACATCGATGCCTTTCGTACCGCGCTTCTTGCGCACCTCGACGAGCTCGACGCCGAGAGCTTTACCCCCGTCGATCATACCGATGCGCTCGTCGATATCGATGAATTAACGCTGGAGCTCGTCGACGAGCTGGCGCAGCTCGAACCGTTCGGTGAAGCGAACGAGCGCCCACTCTTCCTCGCACGTAACGTGCAGATTGCCGACATCAACCTGGTGGGCAAAGAGGGCACACATCTCAAGTTTTCCGCCGTTCAAGGCGACAGGAAGGTCGCAGCTATCTATTTTCGCTGCCCGCCCGAGATCAAGGATACGGCTGCTATTACGGTGGCCAACGTCATCTTTACCTTCGAGGCCGACGAGTGGAGTGGGCGGCGCTGTCCTCATATGGTTGTGCAGCGGCTCGAACCGCTCACCGATCCAAGCCAACACGACCCCGCGCGCAGCGAATTCGTCTCCGAGCTCTTTGAGCACGCCGACGAGACACTTACGCGCCGTGACTACGACGGTATCCTTGATGCGTCGTCGTTTTTTACCAAGCTCGCCGGCGTGACGTTCGAGGGGCGTCAAGAGATACTGGCGCAGCTTCGTGAAGACGACGAAATTGAGCTCGTACGCGATGTCAACAACGCATACGATCCGAACGCCATTGCGGTCGTCGCCCCGCGTTTGAGCGCCTACTTTGACTCCGCACAGCTCGGTTTTCTCAATCGAGATCTCGCCGTGGTGCTCGCACCGGCCATCGACGAGGGAACAGTCTATCTCGCCGAGATCGCTTCGATTACCGGTGGTCCGGATGTCGAAGGCGTGCGTACGGAAGGCGCGGGTGCGGAAAGCGGTCCGGAGCGCGCGCGTGGCCTGAACATCGTGGTGCGACACAGTGACGGCTTTACACAGGAGCGCCGTGGCTCATATCGCATCATGCAGCGCGCACGATACGAGCAGATGAGCCCCCGTGAGCTCGAACAGGCACTCGCTCGACACTTTATCGGCGATTTCGAGCTTCACGATGCACAGAAGCGCTCGCTTGAGGCGCTTGAGCAACGGCTCAACACCTTGACCGTTATGGCGACGGGGCGTGGCAAGTCGCTCATCTTTCATATGCACGCAGCTAAAACGGCGTTGCTGCAAAAGAAGGCATCGATATTCGTCTATCCGCTGCGCGCGCTCGTGGCAGACCAAGCCTATCATCTCGAAAATGCCTTCGCCGAGATTGGGCTCTCTGTCGCAATTGTGACGGGGGAGAGCTCAAGTACGGCGCGCGCCGAGAGCTTCGAGGCCCTGCGAGAAGGCACCCTCGATGTCATCCTTACCACGCCTGAGTTCCTTCACTTTCACGCCGAGAAGTTCGCCGTCGGTGCGCGCATCGGTTTTGTCGTCGTCGATGAAGCGCATCATATCGGACAGGCGAAGGCGGGCAATCGCCCGGCCTATGCGGCGATGCGCGCCGCGACCGAAAAGCTCGGCAATCCCACGGCCCTTGCGGTCACCGCGACGGCCGACGATGAGGTCGCCGACGCCATCTGCGAGGCGCTCGCTATCGACAATCGGGTGCTCGACCACTCGATGCGCGACAATCTCTGCGTTGCCGATGAGCGTGGCTGCGCACAGAAGATGAGCTATGTACTTGAGCTCGTGGGCCGAGGCGAGAAGGTTGTCATCTACGTTAACTCGCGTCATGAGTCGGTAAAAATCGCGCGTACGATTCGCCAATCGATACCGGAGCTCGCGTGGAAGACCGTCTTCTACAACGGGGGTCTGGGAAAGAGCGCGCGTCATGAAATCGAGCGACGGTTTCGTGATGGACGTGTGCAGGTCGTCGTTGCGACGAGCGCCTTTGGCGAAGGCGTCAACATCCCCGATATCCGCCATGTAGTCCTCTATCACCTGCCGTTTTCGGCCGTCGAGTTCAACCAAATGGCGGGGCGCAGCGGGCGCGACGGCGCTCGTGCGACCGTCCATCTTCTCTTCGGCGAAAAAGACGCTGCCATCAACGACCACATCCTCGCGTCGTTAGCGCCGCCGCGCGAAGTATGCGCCGCCGTCTATCAGGCACTTCACGCAGTGGCCGGCGATCTAGCGGGCGAGCAGGGTCAGCCGTTCTCGATAACCAACGACGAAATCGCCCTGCGCACGACCGAGATTCTTAAACAGCAGGGGCCGTTGCCGATGCGCGTTACCGACAAAACAGTGAGTGCCGTCGTCGCGGTCTTTCGTGAGCTTGGCTTCCTGACGACCGACGGACGCAGCAGCGCACGCCGCATTACCTTGACACCACGTCCTGAGCGCGTCGAGCTTGAGCGCAGCATACGTTATCTCGAAGGCAAAGAAGAGATGATCGATTTTACCGACTTCAAAGAGTGGGTCATGCAGGCGAGCGCCGAGGAGCTTCTCGATCGGTTCAATAAGCCGATTCTCCCTACCGAGCAAGGTCCGCGATGAGCGTAACGATCGAAGCACTCGCTGCTCGCCTTGCCGAGAACCACGACGCCGACGAGATTGCCTCGGTCGTCGAGGCCTACGAGTTTTCGCTTCTCGCACACGAAGGTCAGCTGCGCGAGTCGGGCGATGAGTTCATCACGCACCCGCTTGAGGTTGCGACGATACTCGCCGACCTGCGTCTCGACTTCCGCACGATAGAGGCGGCGCTTCTCCACGACACCGTAGAAGACTGTCCCGGTATCGAGCTTGCCGACGTACAGCGCCGGTTCGGTGCCGAGGTTGCCCTGCTCGTCGACGGCATTACGAAGCTGCGCAAGATCGAGTTTGATACCTATACCGAGCAACAGTCCGAATCGATGCGCAAGATGATTATCGCAATGGCGCGTGATATTCGCGTGATTCTTATCAAGCTTGCCGATCGCCTCCACAACATGCGCACGCTCTCGGCGTTGCCTCAAGACAAGCAGATAGAAAAATCGCGCGAGACGATGGAGATCTTTGCACCGCTTGCGCATCGCCTCGGCATCTCGCAGATTAAGTGGGAACTTGAGGATCTTGCGTTTCGCTATCTTGACCCGGTCAAATACTCGATGGTAGCGCAGATGGTGCACCAGTCTCGCGCGCAACGCGATGAATACGCCATGCAGGTCATGGCCGAGATTCAGGCGGTGCTCGACGAGCACGATATCACGGCCGAGATTCAGGGGCGCCCGAAGCACCTCTACTCTATCTATCAAAAGATGATTGCCAAGGGTAAGGACTTTAGCGAGATATACGACCTGCTCGGCCTGCGTATCGTCGTCGATACAATCCCCGATGTCTACAGCGTGCTCGGCCTCGTGCACAGTCTCTATACGCCGATTCCCGGACGTTTTAAGGACTACGTGGCGATGCCAAAGTTCAACATGTACCAGTCGTTGCACACGACCGTCATTGGGCCGGCAGGAAATCCTCTTGAGGTGCAGATTCGCACTCATGAGATGCACCGAACGGCCGAATATGGTGTGGCAGCGCACTGGCGCTATAAAGGTCACGATGATGACTTTGACGAACGACTTTCGTGGCTACGCCAGATGCTCGAATGGCAGACCGAGCTCGAAGATCCCAGCGAATTCATGGAGGAGCTAAAGATCGATCTCTTTCAGGAAGAGGTTTTTGTCTTTACCCCGAAAGGCGAGGTCAAATCATTAAAGCGTGGCTCAACACCGCTCGACTTTGCCTTCCATATTCATACCGAGATTGGCATCCACTATGTAGGTGCAAAGGTTAACGGTGAGATCGTACCGCGCACCTACGAGCTACAAAACGGCGACCGTATCGAAGTGCTGACCCAACAGAGCGCGGCGCCGACACGCGAGTGGCTCGACATCGTGGTGACGAGCTCGGCGCGCTCGAAGATACGTTCGTTTCTCGCCCGCGAAGCGCGCAAAGAGAGCCGTCTTCTCGGTGAGGCCGGTACGACCGACGAAAGCGCCCCGTTCGTCCCGGCGCCGAAGCCGGCGAAGAAGCGCAAGCGTCAAAAGGGGCTGGCCCCGCGCGCTGAGATTGCTGTGCGTGCGACCGACCGTTTGCGCCTCTTGCAAGACGTCACGATGCAGGTTGCCGGCGCGTCAGTCGACATCATCGAGTCGTCGTCGTACGCACACCCCGACGGCGTCGTTGACATGCGCTTTCTCTTTGAGATGGGCGATCTGACGCGCCTTGAGGCCTTATTTGATGACTTGCGCCGGGTGCCCGGTGTCTTTGAGGTTCGCCGCGTCATGTCAAAGGACACTCCGAACGCAACAGAGCCTCGCTAACAGCATTCGCTAACACTCTGAAAACATAAATCTAACAGGTAATATGGAGATTTTGTGGAGAGCTTTCTCTCTCGCGCATAATGAAGCAAATCTGCACAGCACGTGCAGATAGTATACGCGGATTGTGTGCGGATGGTCGGCGCACAGAGAGAAAGAGGGTACTATGCCAGAGACATGTCGCTCTCACAAGCGCACTAACACTGCCATTGCCATAATTGTCGCCTTACTCCTCCTTCTTTTGGGTGCCTTTGCGTGGGGCGCCATCCAGACCGCAATCAATCAATTTGCGAACGCTGCGGCTCCCGAAGCCCAGCTCCATGACTTCTTTTCACGCGAAGACGAAGATACCTGGAACAAAGAGGTCTGGGTCGAAAACACGGGTAACGTGCCCTTTATCGCGCGTATTCAAGCCAGAGAGTTCATGCAGTGGCTCGATGCGGCAGATGGCATGGAGGGTCGAAACATGCTCAATGAGCATCTGACGAGTGTAGAAGATTCTCGTGTTCCGATTCCGTTTGCGCCGCTCAATGAAGGCAATCAAGATGCGATGGATGAGATGGAGTCAACGTTTGCGGAAGGCAATTGGGGTTCTTTCATCGACACCGATACGGCAAACCCCTGGTTTGTCATACCTGATACCTCGTGGACCGCTCACGGTACCGTATGGCCTGCGGCTACCCCTCCTGACCTGTTTGGCATGTACTGGAGTTGGGGCCAGATAAATGGACAGGCCGGCCCGACACGTACCGATCTGAGTGTGAGCGTCATGACCTTTGCTCAGTGGGACGCGCCCGGTCCTAATACGCGTCCCGCCGATACCTGGGTGCTGTGCGAAGACGGCTACTTCTACTACTCTTCAGAGGTTGCCCCGACCAACGACACCGCGCTGCTCATGAACGGCGTTACCTTTGGTAGCGAGCGGTTGCGTAGTCGGGCCTTCTACTACGCTATCGATCTTAAGATGGAAGTCCTCTCGCTCGACGATGTGGGGGTATGGGATCCTGCGCGCCCACATCTTACCCATCCCACCAACCAGCCCGATCTGGTAATGAGTAAGGCAGGCCCCAATGGCTGGGAGGTCGTCAGAGACCTCGACACCAGCCAGTAGAGTTAGAGCAAGGCACTCGAAGGTCGTCTCTCGTGCAGGGGGACGGCCTTTGAATGCCTTGCTTAGTTCATCAGACTAAAGGTATCGACATCAACGACGCCGAGCGTCGTCAACTTGAGGTGCGGTATCACCGGTAGTGCAAGGAACGAAAGCGTCATCAGCGGCGATACGTTGGGTAGGACGCCACATTCGTGTGCGGCCGTGTCGAGTTCATGATGGAGTCGTGCCACTTCCTCGATGGGTACATCGCTGATGAGGCCGGCGATGGGCAGCGGTAGCTCTGCGATGACCTGTCCGTGCTCGACGAGTACGTGTCCACCCTGCAGGTCGCGTACGCGTTCGATGGCGGCGGCAAGGTCGGCATCATTGGTGCCAATTGCAATAATATTGTGTGCATCGTGGGCCACGCTCGTTGCGATGGCTCCTCGTTTGAGCCCATAGCCGGTCGCGTACGCGATGCCGATGTGGCCCGTTGCTTTGTGACGCTCGACGACGCAGAGCTTGAGGATATCGCGTTCGACATCGATACCCGTCGCCGTGCCCTTGTTCTCGGTGATGATTTCACCGCCGACAATGCCGATGAGCGGTCGCGGCGTGTCGTCGGTTGCGATATCTTGCACGCTAAACGGGGCCATATGAACAGAGTGGAAGACGGCGGGGAAGTCGTCTTCTCGTGGTGGTATTTTGGTCGCGCTCTCCGTCTCGGCCAGCTCGACACCGGCGTGCCACACGGCCGCGATATCGACAGTCTCGATGTCGTTAAGCAGCACGAGGTCAGCGCGATATCCCGGCGCAAGGGCTCCGTAGTCGGCCAAGCGATAGGTCTTTGCGGCGTTGAACGAGGCGACCGCGTAGGCGATCTCCGGCGCGGTACCCAGCTCGATGCAGCGACGAATGAGATAATCGAGGTGACCGCGCGCCAGAAGGTCACTCGCCGCGATGTCGTCGGAGCAAAACAGGCAGCGGTCGGAGAGCTGCGGCGTCAGAAGCCCCTGGAGTGCGGCGAGGTTGCGTCCGGCGGTGCCCTCACGAATCAGGACGTACTGGCCGCGCCGCAGCTTCTCGTACGCTTCGGCGTAGGTCGTCGATTCGTGGTCGGTCGTAGGTCCCGCCGCAACGTAGGCGTTAAGATCGAGGCCGCTCAGACACGGTGCATGCCCATCGATTACCTTACCGAGCTTCTGTGCGTTCTGTATCTTTTGGTGAACCTCGACGTCCCCGCCGATGACGCCCGGATAGTTCATGACTTCGGCCAGGCCGATGACGCGCTTGTGGCTCAGCAGTTCGGCGACTTCATGGGAGTCCAGCACGGCGCCGGTCTCGTCGAACGGACACGACGGCACGCACGACGGGGCCATTAAAAAGCAGGTGACGGCCGCGTCTTCGATGACGCTGAGCAGATACGCGACGCTCTCAAGATCCAGTACGTTCGCCATTTCGTGTGGGTCGGCGATGAGTGCGGTCGTGCCGTGTGCAGCCATGACCCGCGTCGTCTCGACGATGGGAGCCTGTGTCGATTCGAGGTGGATGTGCGCATCGATGAAGCCGGGAACGATGGCCTGACCGCGGCAGTCAATCTCTCGTGCGCCGCGATAGTCACCGGGCTCACCGATACCGGCGATGTAGCCGTCGACGATGGCGAGGTCGCCCGTTTCAAATTGGCGCGTAAATACATTGAGGTACTGTGCGTTGCTAAACACGACGTCGGCTGGTGTGCGTCCGGTGGCTACCTCGACAAGTTTGTTGGTTGGCTTTATCATAGTCACTATTGTAACGTACGAGCATACCAGAGCACATCTAAGTATGTCGCTGCGAAGCTCAGGTACAAGAAACGAGGAATGGCGATGGATGTTGTTCGTGTGCCGGTCGGCGTGCTAGAGACTAACTGCTGGATTATCGAGTGTCCCGATGGGGGCGTCGTCGTTATCGATCCGGGCGATGACACCGACACCATTAACGAGGCAATCGCCGAGCGTCCTGTCCACGCTGTTATCCTGACACATGGACACTTCGACCACGTGGGGGCAGCCGATGAGGTCGCCGACGATAACTCATCGTTTGTGTGGGCGTACGAGACCGAAGTCACCGCGCTTGAGGGAGAGCTTGGGCGGGGCGGAGAGCTCTTCGGAGTCGAGATTACGAAGCCTAAGATCGACCGTACCGTCATCGACGGTGACGTTATCGAGACCGGAGGCCTGCGCTTTGAAGTACTCCATACCCCCGGCCATACTCCGGGCTCGATGTGCCTACTCGTCGCTGACCCTCAGACCGGTGAGCAGCATCTTTTCAGTGGCGATATGCTCTTTGCTGGAAGCGTCGGGCGCACCGATCTTCCTGGCTCAATACCTGAAGAGATGGAACCTTCGCTTGAGCGCCTTGCCGCGAACCTGCCGTCGACAACGCAGGTCTATCCCGGTCATGGCCCGGTGACGACTATCGAACGAGAGCAGCAGGTAAACCCCTTCTGGCCTCGGTAGCCGATGACGCACCGGTGAGGGGAACCGTTACCGAATCCATCTTGTTTGGTTATACTGGTAACTGAGGTGATGATGATACATGCTTGATAATTTTTCAGCCCATGCACGCCGCAGTGTCGCGTTTGCGCAAGAAGAGACGCGGCTTGCCCATGCGTCTGCGGTAAGTTCCGACTATCTGCTCATCGGCCTCATGCGTGAACCCGAAGGCATCGCCGCCGAGGTACTCGAGCATATCGGGTTGACCGTCGATGCCGTACGCGCGAAGGTCAACGAGCTCACCGATGCGACTAAAAAGACTGCTACACCGCCACACCAGCTGCCGTTTTCCGATGAAACAAAGGCCGTTCTTGAACTCGCGTTTCGTGAATCACAGCAGTTCGCGCACGCGTTTATCGGCACCGAGCACATATTGCTCGGGATGCTCGGCACGCCTCAGAGCGCAGCCGCACAGGTTCTCCTCGCACTTGGTCTTGAGCTTGAGCAGGTACGTGTCGGCATCGTTCAGCGTCTTACTCTTGCGCATGCCGGTGGGCCGTATCGATCTGCGCGTCGGGCGAAGATGTCGATGCTCGATGAATTCGGGCGCAACCTCACGCAGGCCGCGCTTGACTCAGAGCTCGACCCGGTCATCGGGCGCGTACCCCAGATAGAACGCGTCACGCAGATTCTTTCGCGGCGCACCAAAAATAATCCGGTACTCATCGGCGAGCCGGGCGTGGGTAAGACCGCCATCGTCGAAGGAATCGCGCAGCTCATCGCGGCCGATCTTGTACCTGAGACGCTCCAAGGCAAGCAACTCTACACGCTTGACTTGACCGGGCTTGTCGCCGGCGCGAAATATCGCGGCGAGTTCGAGGAGCGTATCCGTCGCGTCATCGAGGAGGTACGCACGCGCTCCGATGTTATTCTCTTCATCGATGAGCTGCACGTTATGGTCGGTGCGGGGAGCGCCGAGGGCTCGATGGATGCCGCTAACATCCTCAAGCCGGCGCTCGCACGCGGCGAGGTGCGTGTTATCGGCGCAACGACGATATCCGAGTACCGTAAGTACATCGAAAAAGACGCCGCGCTTGAGCGCCGCTTTCAGCCCGTGCTCGTACCCGAGCCGAGCTTCGAGGAGACGGTGCGTATTCTTGAAGGGCTGCGTGACAAATACGAGGCGTTTCATCTCGTGCTGTACTCTGACGAAGCGCTTGCCGCCGCTGCGACACTCGCCGACCGCTACATCAGCGATCGCTTCATGCCCGATAAGGCTATCGACCTTATGGATGAGGCCGGTGCCAAGATGCGCATTCGTCATGCCACGGTACCCGAAGAGATATTCGCGCTCGACCAGAAGATTAAGGACGCGGTCTCCAAACGTGAGGCTGCCATCTTCGAGCACAAGTACGACGAGGCGGCCGGCCATCGTGATACCGTGCGTACGCTCTCCGAAGAGCGTCGTGAACTCGTTGCCGCATGGCGTGAAAAGTCGCAGAAGAACCAGTCTGAAGCGGGCGAGACCGTCACACCACGTGAAATCGCCGAGGTGCTCAGCGTCTGGACGGGAATCCCCGTCGCCGAGCTGACGAGCGAAGAGGCCGACCGTCTCCTCAACATGGAAGACGAACTGCACAAACGCGTCGTTGGCCAAGACAAAGGCATCACGGTCGTCTCACGTGCAATTCGACGCGCGCGCGCCGGTCTCAAAGATCCGACGCGTCCGGCCGGCTCATTCATCTTCCTCGGCCCCTCCGGCGTCGGCAAGACTGAACTCGCAAAGTCACTTGCTGCCGTCGTCTTTGGCGACGAATCGGCGCTCGTCTCGCTCGATATGAGCGAGTACATGGAGAAACATAGCGTCTCGCGGCTTATCGGCTCGCCGCCGGGCTATATCGGCTTTGACGAAGGCGGACAGCTCACCGAGCGTATCCGTCGCCATCCCTATAGCGTCATTTTGTTCGACGAAATCGAAAAGGCGCACCCCGATGTCTTTAATGTGCTGCTTCAGATACTTGAAGAGGGGCGCCTTACCGACAGCCAGGGCCGCAAGGTTGACTTTCGTAACACGATTGTCATCATGACGAGCAACGTCGGCGCGCGCAAAATTGCGAAAAAGGCACTCGGTATCGGCTTTTCGGCCTCCGATGAGGGTATCGATAAAAAGCTTATGCAGGAAAACGTGACCGAGGAGCTCAAAGACCTCTTCCGGCCCGAACTTCTTAATCGCATCGATGAGGTCGTCGTATTCGATACCTTGACACGCGAGCAGCTGATGCTCGTCGTCGATCTTTTGGTGGAGCATACGCAGGAGAGACTCGCAGCCCACGAGCTCAAAATCGAGCTCACCGATGCCGCGCGCACGTTCCTCGTCGATGTCGACTTTGACGAGGCGGCCGGCGCGCGTCCGCTGCGTCGCGCAATCCAACGCTACATCGAAGATGGTATCAGTGAGAAGATTCTTGCCGGTGCCTATAAGCCTCAATCGGTGATAAAGGTTGACGAGCACGAAGGTAAGCTCATCTTCAAACGTGCACGCAAGGCGCGACCGGGCGAGATTGAGCGGCCGAGCATACGCACGGAAGAGACGCAAGTGTCGCGTATCCCCAGCAAGCGCTCGCGCACGCGTGGAAGCGATGAGGCAGGCGGATAGTGGCGCGCCAACAGGTCGTGTGGGTGTGTGTGAACTGCGATGCGCAGGCGCCGCGCTGGCAGGGGCGCTGTAACGAGTGTGGACAGTTTGGCACGCTCAGCGAGGAGACGTCTATCGGGGCAGGTGCGCTTGGCTCGGCCGGCGGCTCGGCGCGTGCGGCACACGGCGGCCCCGTACCCGAAGTTACGACGCTCAAAGACGCGTGCGGTCATGAACCACGTCGCCAGCCGACGAACCTCACCGAGCTCGACCGCGTACTGGGCGGCGGCTTTGTCGAAGGCTCGCTTGTGCTGCTTGGCGGAGAGCCGGGCGTCGGTAAATCGACGCTGCTTTTGCAGGCCGCCGACTCGCTGGCACGAAGCGGCGCAAAGATTATGTATGTGTGCGGAGAGGAGTCACCGGCACAGATCGGGCTGCGTGCCTCACGGCTCGGGCTCGACGCAGAGACTGTCTCGCTGTTGCCGCAGACCGATGGGGTACTCATCGAACGTGCGGCGCTCGAATATCGTCCTGACCTCATCATCATCGACTCGATTCAGACGATAACCGATCCCGATATCGAGAGCACACCGGGCAGCGTAAATCAGGTACGGGCGACCTGCGCACGTCTCATGCGCCTCGCCAAAGAGCACGGGATGACGGTCGTCGTGGTTGGACACGTCACGAAGGACGGCTCGCTCGCCGGCCCGCGCGTACTTGAGCATATGGTCGACACGGTCCTGTACTTTGAAGGCGATGCGAGCTATGCGTTTCGTATCATTCGTGCGGTAAAAAATCGCTTCGGTGCGTCCGATGAGATCGGCATCTTCGAGATGGGCGAGAAGGGTCTCACCCCGGTCGCATCGCCGAGCCAAGCCTTCGTCGAGGCGCGCGATGAAAGCGTTGCGGGGAGCGCACTCTTTGCTGCGATGGAAGGATCGCGCCCTCTCCTCGTAGAGATTCAGGCACTCGTGACCCCAAGCTACCAGCCACTTCCTCGGCGGTTAGCGACCGGGCTCGACGCCAACCGACTTCTTCAAGTCATCGCGGTACTCGAACGTCATGGTGGCGTGTCGTTTGCCGGGCTCGATGTTATCGTGAGCGTGGCCGGAGGGATTCGCCTTACCGAGCCCGCCCTTGATCTGCCACTTGCCTGTGCGTTGTACTCGGCGCTTAAGGATAGGCCGCTCTCGGCACAGTCTGTCGCCTTCGGGGAGGTATCGCTGACAGGCGCGGTGCGTGTGGCACCGGCCGCTGCGGCGCGCACCAAGGAGGCGCATGCGCTTGGCATGACGAATATCATCGGTGCCGATACGCTCGATTCGGTGAGGCAGATATCATGCTCGGTAACGTAGCCGTCACCGCGATCGTTGCCGCTGGCGGCAACGGCTCACGTCTTGAGATGGCCGGTGGTAAGCAGATGCTCGCGTTGGCAGGTCGTCCGCTTTTGGCGTGGACGGTCGAGGCCGTTGCCGCCACGTCCTGTGTCGATGAGATAGTCGTTGTGTGTGATCCGGCTCGTGTCGATGAGTACGAGCGCGCCGTGTGCGATGAGATCGATATCGAAGCATATGAGGTATCGCTACGGTTTGTAGCAGGTGGCGCGACGCGCAGCGAGTCGGTGCGTTGCGGTCTCGATGTCGTTACGGCGCGTGATGGGCTTGTAGCGATACATGACGGAGCACGTCCTTTTATAGCGCCGGAAACGGTGCAGGCAGCATGCAAAAAACTGTTTTCAGCAGGTGTTGACGGTGTGGCGGTGGGCTACCCTATGGTCGATACCATGAAACGTGTCGATGGCGAGGTGGTGTGTGAAACACCTGACCGAAGCCGCTATTGGGCCGTGCAGACGCCACAGATTTTCCGCTTTGAACGTCTGCTTGCGGCCTACGAGCATGCCGTGGCACGTAACATCGATGCAACCGATGACGCGGCGCTCGTCGAAGCCGACGGCGGTACGGTTATCATGTTTGAAGGGCCGCGTGATAATATCAAGATTACGCGATCTGAGGATGTAACGATAGCGGAAGCGATTTTGGAGCGCAAAACACGAGAAAACGGGGAGACTGGAACGGCGTGAGAGTAGGTATCGGATACGATGTACATGCGTTTGCCGCGGCAGGCGACGGACGCACGTGCATTATCGGTGGTGTGGTGGTCCCGCACGAGCGCGGGCTTATCGGCCACAGCGATGCCGATGTACTTACTCACGCTATTGCCGACGCACTTCTTGGAGCTTTGCGTGAGGGTGATATCGGCAAGCTCTTTCCCGATACCGATGCACGCTTTAAGGATGCCGACTCGCTCGAACTGCTGGCAATCGTGGGTAAACTCGTTGCCGAGCGCGGCTATCGTATCGTCGATATCGACAGCGTCGTGGTGGCGCAGGTACCGAAGATTGCGCCGCACCGCGAGGCGATGCGCGCGCGGATTGCCGATGCGCTCGGTATCGCGATCGATACCATCGGCGTAAAGGCGACGACGACCGAACGTCTGGGATTTGAGGGCCGCGAGGAAGGCATCGGCGCACACGCCGTGGCACTTTTGACGAAACGTACAGAGGAGGCAGCATGCTAACACGCATGCGAGAAGACATCCGCACTATCCAAGAACGCGACCCGGCCTGCTGCGGGGCAATGACGGCCTTATTTGCCTATCCTGGCCTGCACGCGCTGTGGGCGCATCGCATCAACCATGCGATTGCAGGTGCGAGATGTTGTTTTTTCGCGCGACTCGGCTCGCACTGTGCACGGTTTTGGACCGGCATCGAGATTCATCCTGCGGCTCGTATCGGACGTCGCTTCTTTATCGACCACGGAGCCGGTGTCGTCATCGGTGAGACGACAACTATCGGCGACGACGTGACACTCTACCAGGGTGTGACGCTTGGCGGTACCGGTAAGCAGGCCGAAAAACGTCATCCCGATATCGGAGATGGGGTGGTGGTCGGCGTCGGTGCGAGCGTACTCGGTAATATCCGGGTGGGCGAGTACGCGAAGGTGGGTGCCGGAGCCGTAGTTATCGAGGACGTGCCGCCCTATGCCACGGTCGTCGGTGTGCCGGGACGGATTATTGCGTCGGGCACGGCGGCATCCAAGCCCGAAGCGAGCACACCGGACGTTGCCTGCGAAACCGTTGCTGAAAGCGCGTAATCGCGTGAAGGTTTACAACACACTCACGCGCACCAAAGAGGAGTTCGTGCCGCGCGAAGACGGTAAGGTTGCGCTTTACACCTGTGGACCGACCGTCTACAACGATATCCACATTGGCAATGCACGTACCTTTATCAGCTTCGACACGATTCGCCGCTACCTCATGTGGCGCGGATACGACGTGACGTTCGTGCAAAACGTAACCGATGTTGACGACAAAATCATCGCACGCGCCGCCGAAGAAGGGCGTGAGGCGAGCGAGGTTGCCGCCGAGTACACGCAGGCGTTTATCGATGTCATGCGTGCCGTCGGTGTGCTCGACCCGACGACTCGTCCGCACGCGACCGAGACCATCGACGACATGATTGCGCTCATCGAGCGGCTCATTGCCTCAGAGCACGCCTACGAAGTTGACGGTGACGTCTACTTTGCGGTGCGCAGCTTTCCCGCGTATGGCAAGCTCTCCGGCCGCGACGTTGACGACATGCGTAGCGGTGCACGCGTTGAGGTCGATGAGCGCAAACACGACCCCCTCGACTTCGCGCTGTGGAAGGCATCAAAGCCGGGAGAGCCGAGCTGGCCGAGCCCTTGGGGAGCGGGCCGTCCCGGCTGGCACATCGAGTGCTCCGCAATGAGCGAGGCCGAGTTTGAGCTGCCTTTTGACATTCACGGTGGGGGAGTCGATCTCGTCTTTCCGCATCACGAAAATGAGATTGCGCAAAGTGAGGCCGCTTCGGGCACCCCGATGGCCAACTACTGGATGCACGGTGGCATGCTGCAAATCAATAGCGAAAAGATGAGTAAGTCGCTCGGCAACTTTACCCTGCTCAAAGACGTGCTGACGCGCTATCCGGCACCGGTGGTGCGGCTTCTGATGCTGCAGACGCACTATCGCAGCCCACTCGACTTTTCCGATGCGCGGCTCGATGAAGCGCAGGCGGCGTACGAACGCATCGTGACGTTTGTGCGCAATGCAACGTGGGCGACGGCACACGTGGGCGACGGCGAGGTCTCTGGCCGTAAGGCTCCTGACGATGCAGCAAAGGCAACGTTTACCGCGACGCTCGATGACGCGCGCGCGAAGTTTATCGCTGACATGGACGACGACTTCAACACAGCCGGCGCACTCGGCGCGATCTTTGAGGCCGTTAAGCGTGGCAACGAGTATCTTGCGGCTCACGAAGGCACGCTCGATGACGCCGATGGTGTGCTGTTGCGTCGTGCCGTTGACGAGATAACCGAGCTCCTCGGCGCACTCGGTGTCGAGCTTTCTCCGGCAGAGACTGGCGAGAATAATACCGCAGCCGATGCGGACGTAGAAGCACTGCTCGCGCAACGCCAACAGGCGCGCGCCGATAAAGACTGGACACGTGCCGATGAGCTACGCGACGAGATTGAAGCGCGCGGCTACACAATAGAGGATACCGCCCAAGGCGCGCGCGTCGTACGTGCGTCTGTCGCAGGGTAGGGCGCGTAGCAGTCATGTATATCGAAGGTCGTAACGCCGTTATCGAGGCACTCAAGGCAGAGTATCCGCTCAAGCGTATCCTGATTGCACAGGGTACGAAGTCCGACAAGGCGCTCGACTTACTCGCAAAGTTAGCGCGTAACCAACAGGTGAAGGTGACGCAGCCGGCGCGACGTGAGCTCGATGAACTGAGCGAGCGCGGTGCCCATCAGGGTGTCATCGCCGAAGCTGCACCGTTCGGTTACGCGCAGCTTGACGAGGTGCTTGCCACTATTGAGGCATCCGCGCTCATTATCGTGCTCGACCACATCACCGATCCCGGAAACCTGGGTGCCATTGTGCGAAGCGCTGAGGTCGTCGGTGCGGCATGCGTCGTTGTGCCGGATAGACGCAGCGCTGCCGTGACGCCTGCCGCATTCAAGGCGGCCGCGGGTGCACTCGCGCATCTGCCGCTTGTGCAGGTCACCAACATCGCGCAGACGATCGAGTCTCTACAGGCCGCCGGCTTTTGGGTCGCCGGTGCCTCAGAACACGCCGAGCAACTCGCGTGGGATGCTCCGCTGAGCGGCAAAATTGCGCTCGTGATGGGCTCAGAGGGAAGCGGTCTTGCGCGGCTGACGCAGGAGCGTTGCGACTTTCTCGTCAAGCTGCCCGTTAGGGGCGAGGTCGGCTCGCTCAACGTCGCGCAGGCCTGTACGGCGCTTTCATACGAGTGGCTGAGGCAGTCGTCCTCAGGGTTGTCCTCAGGGTGAGAAATTTTTTGACGGCTCTCGGAAACTATACTACAATGCATAATCCATGGCTTACTTTCTCAAAAATCTCATGGGCAACGCGGCGAAAGGGCGCGTCCGTGAACTTGCCGTGCACCCTAACCCGGTGCTTACCCAAGCCTGCGATGAAATTGACCTGCAAGGCGAGCGTGATAGCACCGCTGCACTTGCGCGCGACCTCATTGCAACGATGCGCGCATACGAAGGCGTCGGTCTTGCGGCCATTCAGGTCGGTGTACCAAAACGAATACTCGTCTACGATGTGAGCGGTGAAGACAGTGGGCCGGGCGATGAGCCTCAGGTGCTCGTTAATCCCCGGATAGTCGAAACGGCAGGGGAGTCGATAACCGATGAAGAGGGCTGTCTCTCATTTCCAAACGTCTACTTTCCGGTTGAGCGACCTGCAACGGTTACCGTTGTCGCGCAGGACCTCGCCGGCAAAGAGGTGCGTATCGAAGATGCAGAGGGCATGCTGGCGCGTGTTTTGCAGCATGAAATAGATCATCTCGACGGGGTGATGATTCTCGCACGTGCAAAGCCGCACATTCGCACGAAGGCGCTTCGTGCATTCTCGACTCACGATCCGACGAGCCCCGATATCATCACCATTACCGACGAAGAAGGGTAGATCGATGCGGGTTGTCTTTATGGGAACGCCTGACTTCGCCGTCCCGACGCTTAAGGCGTTGCACGCCGATGATACCGTCGAACTCGTTGCGGTCTATACGCGCCCCGATGCCGTCTGTACGCGGGGAAGTACGGCGACTCAGACGCCGGTCGGTGCTTATGCGGCGGCGTGTGGATATGCGACGCGAACTCCCTGCAGCCTTCGTGATAAAGACGAGATCGCTTATCTCGCGGCATGCGCCCCCGATCTTATCGTTGTCGTTGCGTTTGGTGCGATAGTGCCGCCCGAAGTGCTCACGATACCGCGTCTTGGCTGCGTGAATGTCCACGCGTCGCTGTTACCGCGCTGGCGCGGCGCAGCGCCGATTGCACGCGCGATTCTTGCCGGTGACACGACGACCGGCGTATCGATTATGCAGATGGACGAAGGGCTCGACACGGGGCCGTATGGGCCACAGGTCGTCGTCGATATCGCCGACAAAGACTGTACGCAGCTCGAAGACGAGTTAGCCCAGGTGGGGGCAGAAACATTGAAGGATATGCTTCCTGCGCTTGGCGCCGGTACGGTGCGCTGGATCGCACAAGACGAGGCACAAGCCGTCTACGCCGACAAGATTACCAAAAATGAGATGAAACTGACGCGTAAGATGGCGGCCGAAGAGATTGTGCGTCGAGTGCGCGCATCGACGTGTCATGCCTATGCGCGCACACAGCTTGCCGAACACGATATCGTTGTGCTTGAAGCCACCGCCGTCGAGACCGATGATTACGCTACCGTTGTGCCCGACGACACGTCGATAACGCCCGGTACGGTCGTGGTGACAAAACGTGAACTGCTGCTGGTACCCGCAGACGCTGCCGAGCAGCTCGTGCGGCTTGAACAGATAAAGCCCACCGGCAGATGTGCAATGAGCGCGGCCGACTGGGCGCGTGGTGCACGCCTCACAAGCGGCATGCCATGGGGGTAACGGCGCCGCTGGCGGCCTCGCGCGAGATAGCGCGTGCCACGCTGTCTGTCGTGCGCGAGCGCGAGGCCTACTTTGCCGAAGCGTTCTCGGCGACGCTTGAGCGCACACCACACGTTGAGCGCGATATCGGATACGCCGCGCGACTTGCACGCATGAGCGTTGGCACCTTCACCGCGATCTCGCCGCTCCTCAACTCCTTTCTCGAGCGACCCGACAAGCTGCCCACACACGCCTTCGACTGTCTCGCAGTCAGCGCGACCGAACTCCTCTATACCGACACTGATACCTATGCCGTCGTCAGCCAAGGGGTCGAGCTCATGCGCTCCCATTACCCGCATCTCGCCTCGCTTGCGAACGCGGTCCTGCGTCGCGTCGTCAATGAGGCACCCACGTGGCTCGACGCGCCCGACCTCATGCCGGTCGAACGGCTTGCACGACGCTATGGATTTCCCGGTTGGCTTGCCAGCATGTTCGATGCCGAACAAGGCTACGAAGAGGCCGAAGCGATACTGAGGGCCTCAAATGAGGAGCCGCCGGTATTTGTGCATGTGCTCTCCGTGGCACCCGATGACTGGCGCGCACAGCTCGAAGTAGCCGGAGCCCGCGTGGAAGAGACCGACGTCGCGTATGCCTATCGCATCGAACACTTCGGGCACGTGCGCACCCACCCACTCGTGATGAGTCGTGCCGTACTCGTGACCGATCTTGCGGTCTCGCGTCTTATCGAACAGCTCGACGGAGACCCACGCACCATCCTTGACGTGTGCTGTGGGCGAGGCACCAAGTCGCTTTTGCTCGCCGATAGGGCGCGCCGACGAGGCATGCACGCGCAGGTCATCGCCGTCGATAACGGAGCACATAAGATAGAGCGTGCACGCGCCGATGCCGCCGCACTCGGCTACGACGAGGTAACATTTCACCACGCCGACATCATCGATCTTAATCCCGAAGACATACCGTTCGATGCGTCCGATGCAGCAGCGCTCATCTTTATCGACGCGCCGTGTAGCGGGCTCGGTACCTTGCGCCGCCATCCCGATAAACGCCTGCGCCTACAGCCCGACGATATCGACCGTCTTGTCGCGCTCCAAAGTGCGATTGTATCGGCTGCCGCACGGTTTGCTACGGGAGGTACGACAGTTGCCTATGCAACCTGTACAATATCAGAGAGGGAAAACGACGGTGTCGTTGGCAGGTTTCTTGCCGACGTCGCCGGAGATACGTTCACCCGCACAAATACGGTACGAACTCGTCTGGGCGAACATGGCCAAGACGGACACATCATGACGCTGATGGAGCGGAAGGGGTAGGCGATGGAAGCCAATCGAGTCAACGAGATGCTGAGCGTGGCGGAAGCGGCGGCGTTTGCCGCAGGCGCGTGGACCGGCAAGGGACAGAAAGACCGTGCCGACGCCGCAGCGGTCGAGGCGATGCGTGACCGTTTCAACGAGATGTCGTTCTCGGGACGTATCGTCATTGGCGAGGGCGAGCGTGACGAAGCCCCGATGCTCTACATCGGCGAGGAGGTCGGTGGCGCACGTGAGGACGGTGAGGAGATCGACATCGCCGTCGATCCACTTGAGGGAACCAACTTATGCGCCTTTGCTCAGCCGAATGCGCTTGCGGTACTGGCCTATGCCCCGCGTGGTGCGCTGCTCTATGCACCCGACACCTATATGGAAAAGATTGCAGCCGGGCCGGCCGCGCGCGATGCCATCGATATCGATGCGACGCCGGCAGAAAACGTGACACGAGTCGCTGCGGCGCTCGGCAAGAACGCTGAGGACCTCGTCGTCTGTGTGCTTGAACGCGAACGTCACGAAGAGATGATTGCCGCGATTCGCGCCGCAGGTGCCCGCGTTCGTCTCATTACCGACGGCGACGTGTTTGGTTCGGTTGCGACCGCTATCGAGGGCACCGGCATCGACCTCTACATGGGGAGTGGTGGGGCACCTGAGGGCGTACTGGCAGCTACTGCGATGAAGTGTGTCGGTGGTGGATTTATGGGACGCTTCCGGTTCCGCAACGACGAGGAGCGCGCACGCGCCGAGAAGACCTCAGGCGTCGATATCGATGGCGTGCTCGCCATGGACGACCTGGTGCGCAGCGATGAAGCCGTCTTTATTGCGACCGGGGTGACCGACGGCGAGATGGTGCGTGGTGTCCGTGGCGTGTACGGCAATGGGCGTGCGCATAGCGTCATCATGGACTGCCGGACGAAGACCGTACGTTTTGTCGAGACGATCTACCGAGGCGACGGCGAGGGGACGTTCGCGCTCTCGTAGGCTTGCGCAACTCACCGGCTCTCGCGCGCATGAAAACCGACCTGACTCTCAAAGAGCTTCTTGAACTCCCCGCGATAGAGCGCGAACGTCCTCCGTCGTCGCGTATGTCGCGGGATCAACGCGTCACGCGTGCGGTTCTGGCCGGTGCGGTCGCCGTGATGGTTGTCGTGGCTGGGGCCATCCCGCTTCTTGCGGTTCGTGTGCGTTTGGCTCCTGTCGACTCCGACACTATTGCGGTGCAGCCCGCAACGAACGTGCCGGCCGTCGTTGGCATGAGCGAGGACGATGCGCAGCGTGCGCTTGAGGAACTCAACCTCGTCGTCCGCATCGCGTATGAGAGCAACCCTGACCGTGTGGGCGAGGTTGTCTCGGTCAATCCGGGCGTGGGCAGTGTCATACGGAGCGGTGAAGTCGTCGTTTTGCACGTGGGGGCACCGCGCTCGGAGGTGCCGTTGGTGCGCTACGACTTAAGCGGGCATACCATTGCTATCGTTGCAACGAACGCCATCGAGAACGACATCGCGCTTCGTCTGGCATCGCTCTTTCGAGCAGCAGGGGCTTCGACCGTCACCTTCGAAAGTATCGCCGAAGACACCTCTGAAGACGGCACCTTTGATGCAATCGTGATTATCGGTAACTATATCGATGAGCCGATCGACGACGCACGTCACAACGACAATATTGCACGTGCTATCTATTTGGGAGTAGCTCGCAACCTCTCAGGAGAGTAAGGTGCGATAGGGCGCAGGTAAGCTTACCTCGTTTTACCGGCCTTAATACACTTGGTGCAGGCATTAATCTGTCCCGCTTTCGTCGTCACCTTCTGAATGTTGGGACGAAAGACGCGATTCGTGACTCTATTGGAGTGGCTGACGTTGCGTCCCGCCGACGGGGACTTGCCACAGATAGCACAGACTCTCGACATTTCGATAACTCCTCGTGTTCATTTGTACGGTGTCTAGTGTACTCATCTGTGCAGATATGCGCAAGTGACGGTATAATAGTCACGCTGAACGAACGAAAGGAACACGTCGATGTCAGTTCATACGAACGGATCGGTTTATATTTCACATGATGTGCTTGCCGACATTGCAGGGTTTGCGGCGATGGAGAGCTATGGCGTCGTCGGTATGGCGAGTCGCGGTCTCGCGGCGCATGCTGCCCAGCTTCTTCCCGGCCAGTGGCTTCGTAAAGGTGTCCACATCACGCCAATCTCGGCGACCGATGACGGGCACGAGGTTATCGAGATCGATCTCTACGTCGTCATCGAGTACGGCACCAATCTCGCCGAGGTCTCACGCAATCTTTCTGATGCGGTCGTCTATTCGCTCGAGCATCTCGCGCAGGTCGAGGTTGCGCGCTGTGACGTCCACGTCGTCGACGTGAAGGTGCGGTAGGCGCGATGATGACATATCCTCCTGCGCGCAACATTGTTGCGCTTGTCACCACGACCTTCAAGGCTCATGCCGACGAGGTTAATCGTCTCAACGTCTTCCCGGTACCCGACGGCGATACCGGCACGAATATGTCGCTCACGCTCGACGCCGTTCTCGACGAGATCGCGCAGCTGCCGCTCGATGCGTCGCTTGCCGATGTCTGTCGCGCAGCGACGCATGGCTCGCTGATGGGTGCGCGAGGCAATTCGGGTGTTATCACCTCACAGATTATCCGGGGCCTCTGCGAAGGTCTCTCCGGTGAAGAGGCGACTAAGATTGCCGACACGAACCCTGTTGAGCGTATCGCTCTCGCGCTTGAGTCGGCACGTCGCGTTGCCTATCAGGCCGTGCGCAAACCGGTCGAAGGTACGATTTTGACGGTCTGTGCCGACATCAGTATCGCGGCACGTGAGGCGGCTGACCGCAACCTTACGCTTGAGGATGCGTTCGATCATATCTGCAAGGCAGCACATGACTCGGTGGCACGTACGCCCGAACTGCTGCCGGTGCTTAAAGAAGCCGGTGTCGTCGATGCCGGTGGGTATGGGCTCGCACTTATCTGTGATGCGTTTGCTGCTGGCTTGCTGGGGCGCGAGGTCGCACCGGCCCCGGCGCACACGCTGTCGGCCGAGTTAACCGTTGCCGTGGTCGATGACTGGGATGACGACGAGTTCCTCTACTGTACCGAATTCCTGCTCTTTGGTGACCGCATTGACCGTGAAGCGACGCATGATTATATCGCAGCACGCGGCGGCTCTGAGCTTGTGGTGGGCGATGGCGGTCAGTATAAGATTCACGTACACACCGACAATCCGGCAGAGATTCTGAGCTTTGCGCTTACGCTCGGTGAGGTCGCTGAGGTGCACATTCATAATATGCGCCGCCAGCAGGCCGAGCGTCCCGGCGGTGCCGCCGAAGCCGACGAGACGCATCACACCGTCGCAGTCGTTGCCGTCGCTTCGGGGTCAGGTATCATTGAAATCTTGAAGTCGCTCGGTGTCAATCGCGTGGTGAGTGGCGGGCAGACGATGAATCCCTCGACGGCCGACCTCGTCAAAGCGGCTACCTCAATCAACTGCGATAACGTCATCTTTTTGCCAAACAACAAGAATATTATCATGGCAGCAAACGCGGCCGTCGAAGTGCTTGCTGAGTCCGGCCAGCCTGCGTTTGTGGTGCCGACGACTTCGGTGCCGCAAGCGTTTGCGGCGATGCTCAGCTTTGAGCCCGATGGCGACTGTGCCGAGATGGTCGAAGGGATGACCGAAGAGATCGCCGCCGTTAATACGGCCGAGATTACCACGGCTATCAAAGATGCTACGATGCACGGGGTCACGATACAGGCAGGTCAGGTCATCGCGGTCGTGAATGGAAGCGATATCGAGGCGATTGGTTCGACGGTCGATGAAGTTGCCCGTACGGTGCTCACAAAGCTTGTCACCGAGGACGCGGAGACGCTGACCGTTCTTATCGGCGAAGATCTGAGCGTTGAGGAGGGCGAAGCGCTTTCTCACGCCATAGAGCAGGAGTTTCCTGCTCTCGATATCGAGTTGCTTCGGGGCGAGCAGCCGCTCTATCCCGTCATTCTTGCGGTCGAGTAGGAGAGAGATATGTCAAAGATTGGCATCATCGCAGATAGCGCGTGCGACCTCTATCCCGAGGAGTACGCGGCGCTCGGTGTCGTGCCGTTGCCGACGCTTATCACGTTCGATGACGAGACCTTTCGTGACGGTGTGGATCTGAGTGCCGAAGAGTTCTATCGACGACTCGTCACCTCTCCGACGCTTCCTGTGACGGCTCAGCCCTCGCCGGCGCGCCTTCTTGAGACCTTTACCCAGTGTGCCGAGGATGGCTGTACCGAGATACTATGCCTCATTCTGTCTTCACTGCTTTCGGGCACCTACGATACCGCCTGTATGGCGGCAAAGGACAGCCCCATCCCCGTGACGGTTATCGACACACGCACCGTCACCATCGCGTATGGACAGATCGTCGCCGAGGCATCGAGGGCACGTGATGAAGGCATGGAGATGGACGCTCTGGTCGCCCACGTAAACGCCACCATCGACTCATCGCACCTGTTGGCCGTGATGGATACGCTCAAGTATCTGGTTAAGGGTGGGCGCGGACGCAAAACGGCCGAGCTCGCGGCTTCGATGCTCAAGATTAAGCCGGTACTCGATCTCAACGATGAGGGCGAACTTGTGCCCATCAAGAAGTGTAAGGGGCGCCACAAAGCGATGACCGAGATGGCGAAGATTGTAAAAAACTTCACCAAAGAAAACGGTCATATTTACTATACGCTGGGCTATACAACCAATCCGGCACTCGCGCACGAATTCGGCAACATGCTCGATAACGTCGAGGTCGAGGGCACGCGTTTGGGGGTACACGGTATCGGCCCGACCGTCGGCGTGTACGCGGGACCCGAGACGTTCGGGGTGGCGTTCTACCAACGGCCGTAAACGACGATTGGTTTGCAGGTGGCGTTGACGTTCGATACTCCGCTGAGCCACGCGCGTCACGTTGATGGTGCACGCGAAAAGCTCCTGAAGAAACTCTCGCTCGAAACCGTCTATGACCTCTTGATGTACGCGCCGTTTCGCTACATCGATCTTTCGAATCTGGCGCGTATCGGCAATCAGCTCGAAGGTGACATAACGGTGAGCGGTGAAGTCGTATCGGTGCAGACGAAGCGACCGCGTCCGAAGCTACAGGTGACCGAGGTCGCACTCACCGATGGGAGCGGTACCGTCCTCGGTGTGTGGTTTAATCAGCCGTGGGTTGAGACGGTCTACAAGGTCGGTGATCGCTGTGCCTTTTCCGGTACGATGACGTACCAGTACGGCATGCGACGCATGGCGGCACCGTTCGTCCAAAAGCTCGGTGTCGATGATGAGGCACAAGGGCGCGTCTTTCCCGTCTATCGTTTGACCGAGGGCCTCTCGCAGGGGTGGATGCGTCGTATCGTTATCGATGTGCTCGCCGATACCACGTTTGCCGAGGAAATCTTGCCTGATGAGCTGCGCGTACGCCATCGTATGCGCACGTTGGAGCAGGCGCTTCACGACGTGCACGCGCCCACGGTCTTTGCCGAAAGCTCTGCGGCACGCAACCGTCTTGCGTATCAGGAATTTTTCGAGCTCAGCGTCTTAAAGGAAATGCAGCGTCGCAGTGAAACCGTCGAGCGTGTTGGATACGCCCATACGGTAACCGGCTCGCTCGTTGAGCGCGGTATCGCGGCGCTTGGGGTCACCTTGACCGATGAGCAAACGGCGGCGTTGGACCGTATTTGGCAGGATATGGCTGCACCTGTGCCCATGCAACGGCTGTTACTTGGTGACGTTGGTACCGGTAAGACGTTCGTGGCAGCCGGTGCACTGTTCGCAGCGGCAGAGTCGGGCACGCAGGCCGCGATGATGGCACCGACCGAAATTCTTGCCCTCCAGTACGCCGAGAAGCTCGGACCGATTCTCGACGAGGTCGGGATTGCGTGGCGGGTGCTTGTGGGCGCTACGAAAGAGGCCGAACGCCGCGAGATACTGACGGCAGTGCGTGAGGGGGAGTGTTGCGTGGTGTTTGGCACGCATGCGCTGATGCAGCCCGAGGTCGAATACGCTAACCTCACGCTCGCCATCATCGACGAACAGCATCGTTTTGGTGTCGATCAGCGCAAAGCGCTCACCGAAAAGGCCGTCAACCCGGATGTACTCGTCATGACGGCGACACCGATTCCGCGCTCGTTGGCGCTGACGATCTACGGCGATCTTGCCGTTACGCTCATCACCAAACGTCCCATCGAAGGAGCCGGGGTGACCACGCATCTTATTCATCCGGCCAACGATGAGCGCGCACATCGCGCCGTCAAAGACGCGCTTAAGGCGGGGCGACAGGCCTACATCGTCTGCGCGCTCATCGAAAGTTCGACGAAGGTTGAGGCCCGCGCTGCGACCGAGCTTGCTGAAAAGCTTGCGAAAAGTGTGTACCGCGACTACCGAGTCGGTCTTTTGCACGGCTCGCTCCCGGTGGCCGACAAAGAAGAGGTTATGCGTCGGTTTCGCGCCGGCGAGCTCGACGTGTTGGTGGCGACGACCGTTATCGAGGTCGGCGTTGACGTGCAGAACGTAACGGAGATTCTCATCTATAACGCAGAACGCTTCGGGCTCGCGCAGCTTCATCAACTGAGGGGGCGCGTGGGGCGCGGCGAGCACCCGGGTGAGGCGTGGCTCATTAGTGAAGCGCGTGCGCCGCGCACGAGACAACGGCTTGAGGCGCTCAAGAGTACGACCGACGGGTTTCGACTCGCCGAAGTTGACCTTGAGATTCGCGGGCCGGGCGAAGTTATGGGCACGCGTCAGCACGGGCTTGCCGAGTTTCGCGTGGCGCATCTCGTTGAGGACTTGCCGATACTTGAGCTGGCAAAGGCCGATGCTGCCGCACTGGTGGCGGCCGACCCCACGCTTGCCGCACCTACGCACAGGGCGCTCAATGCACGCATCGAAGAACTACGTACTCGCTACGCCTCGTGGGTGAGTGCAGGATGAGTGGCGTGCGTATAACCGGAGGCGCGTGGCGCGGACGGCGGCTTGAGGTGCCGCGGGGGACGACGACTCGCCCGACGACCGACAAGGTGCGCCAGGCGATCTTTAATTCGCTGACTTCGATGCTCGGTGCACTCGCTGAGCTCCAGGTACTCGATCTGTACGCCGGGAGCGGCGCTCTTTCGTTCGAGGCGCTGTCGCGTGGTGCGGCACACGCCGTGATGGTCGAGTGTGATCACGACGCACGGAGGGTTATCGCCGCGAACGCTGGGACTCTTGGATGCGAAGAGCGTGTTGAGGTTGTGGCCGGCACGCTTGCTCCTGCAAGACCATCGGCTGCGATAGGGCCCTTGATGGCGCGACTTCCGCGCGCTGCCGACCTCATCTTTGTCGACCCACCTTACGATACGGCACCTCAGGAGGTGGCCGCTCTCCTCACAGATATCGCATCGACGCGCGTCTGCGCCGTTGGCGCTCTTGTGGTCTACGAGCGTGGCGTATCGAGCGCGCAATCAACATTGGCAACATTCGAGCCACCGGCAGGATTTGCACTTCTGCGTGAAAAGGAGTACGGTTCTACTACCGTTTCATACGTGCAGTATAAGGGAGTGTTATGAAAAACAAAGCGATAGTACCGGGCACCTTTGACCCACTTACCACTGGCCACCTCGACGTTGTTGAGCGCGCAGCTGCGATATTTGACGAGGTCACCGTTGCTGTCGCGGTTTCGCCTGAAAAGAACGGACACGGCACGCTTTTCAACGTTCAAGAACGACTTGAACTTATTTCAACGGCCACGCAACACTTAGAAAATGTCTCGGCGAAGTCATTCGATAATTTATTAGTAGCCTTTGCACGAGATCAGGGTACTACCGTTCTCGTGAAAGGGCTGCGTGCCATTACCGACTTCGAGCATGAGTTCCAGATGGCGGCGTTGAACTGGAAGATGGCCTCGCAGGTTGAGACTCTCTTTATTATGGCCAGCCCGGAGAATATGTATCTGAGTTCGAGCGCGGTAAAGGAGATAGCAGGTCATGGCGGGAGCGTAAAAGGGCTTGTGCCGACATGCGTTGAGGAGGCGTTAGCAAGAAAGTGTCCGTAATCGAAGCTGAAAGGTAGAAACATGGACATTATTCAGTTGGTCGATCGCATCGAAGAAGTGGTTGACACTGCGAAGGGTCTTCCCATGACCCAAAACAAGATCGTTAACCCCGATGATATCTACGAGATCGTCGACGAAATTCGCCATCAATTCCCCGAAGACCTTAAGCAGGCACGCTGGATCGTCAAGCAGCGCCAAGAGATGGTCGAAGAGGCTGAGCGCGAAGCGAACCGCATCCTTGAGGACGCACAGGAACGTGCGCGCGCAATGGTCGATGAGCAGGAGGTCGTCCGCCAGGCCGACGCGCGTGCTCAGGAGATCATGGACGACGCGCGTGCAGCAGAGCGCGAGGTACGTCTCGGTGCCGATGATTATGCCGATGAAGTTATGGCAAATCTCGAGGTCAACCTTGGCAAGATGCTCACGGCGGTTCAACGTGGACGCGACCGCCTTCAGGCCGGTAAGACGACACGCTAGCCACACCAACTCCTCGTGAAGGGGTGAGGGACTGTGACGAAGCCAACCTACATCGGTGGGGGACCGCCACGGCGGTCGTACAAAAAAGAACGTAACATCTTCTCGAATAAGCGTGCCAGTCGTCGCGGCGACTACGGGTACGTTTCGAGTGGTGCGCTGCGCTCGTCGTTGAGCCGCCGCCCACCCTCGTGGTTGCCGGCGTTTATTGGCACCGCCGTCGTACTTGTACTTCTCGCCGCTATCGTCGGTGGTGCTGCGTTGTGGAACTACCGTGCCTTTACGAACGCAGCTGCCGAGCGTGATGGCGCACGTATAACGCTCGCATATCGCAACGGTGTCTCGTCACGCGTGCCCGGCTCATCGCTGTTCTTTCTCTGGATGGCGACCGCCTATGTGAACAACGACTATAGTCGTGCCGCGAACGCCGAGCCGGACTCAGGCGCTATCGAAGCCTTTGCACAGACCTATCAAAACGCCGAGGTCATCGTCGATGAGGTCATCGTTCCGCGTACTTTGCGCGCGGTCGAGCAGTATCGAGACCTTTTGATTGACGAGAGCACGGCAGGCGCCTATATGGCGATTGGGTATGCGACGGCACCGGACAACGAGATAATCCAAGAGGCAAAGCGCCTTTTTGACACGTTAGAAGCTTCGCGTTGGGCGTTTGCCGAGGCACAGCGTATCGCCAAGGAGCCGTACGGCGCCGATGAGGCGGCCGATCTCTTCGAAGAAGTTGCAGAGATCGATGAAGAAAACTACGCCATCGCGCGCGAACAGATTCCCCTATTGCGCCAGCAGGCCGCCGAAGAGATGATGGTCTGGATGCTGCCTATCAAGCATTTTACCGTCAACCCTCTGCTCGCTTTCCCGCACAAGGCGGCACTTGATTACGGGCTCGATTACATCACAGCCACAGAGTTCAAGCGTATTTTGGAGCAACTTCACGCCAACAACTACATTCTTGTCGACATGACGAGGCTGTTTACGGTAAACAAGAGTGGCGAGGTATTTCGCCGCGAGCTCAAGATTCCTCGTGACAAAACACCGATTATCCTCTCCGTTGAAAATATGACGTACTCGCCCCGTATGCAAAATAATGGCATCGTCGACAAACTGATTCTTGACGATGAGGGGCATATCGGTACCTGGACGATTGCGGGTCATGCGGGGGCGAACGCCGATGTCACCTCGTACGACAACGACGTCGTACCGATTCTCGAAGCATTCATCGAGGAAAACCCTGATTTCTCGTGGCGCGGTGCGCGCGCAACGCTTTCGGTCACCGGTATCGGAGGTCACTTTGGCTACCGAAGCCAGACCGGTGACGAACACGAGGTTGCTGCCGTCACCGAGCTGGCCCATGCGCTCAAATCGCGGGGGTACACGTTCGCGTCACTGGGGTATAGCTATGAGTCGTTTGCCTGGATGACGGCCGAGCAGGTCACGCATGAGATGCAGCTATGGCAAGATCGCACGGCCTCGCTTGTGGGCGAAACCCCCCTCTTTTTCTGGCCGTTTGGTGACGCGTTGCCACAGGATTCGCTCGGCGCTGAGATTATGCGCGACGTCTTCGGTTTTCGTTCGTTCTCGGCTTTGGGGCCCAACAGCTACGAAGAGTACCTGCCGTTTGCGCGCCTCGACGAGCGCTCCTTCCTTAACGGCCGCACGCTCATGAACTTCCCCGGACGGTACGAAGGGTTCTTCGATGCCGAGACGGTGTTGGACATGGAGGGGCGTAACACGATGCTCGGCTGGCTCTACTACTGACGCACAAACTCACACGTTCTGTTATACTAGATAGGTTGCAGTAACTACCTCATGCTGAGGGCTGTCGGGTTACACCCCCGCGCTTCTCGGCTTGAGGCGGACGCATCGGCTGTGGATATCGCCGGCCGGGCAGAAAGTAGGTGTTGTATGCCACTCACTAAGGATGTGAAGGCTCGCATTATCGCCGAGTACGGCAAGAATGAGCACGATTCAGGCTCGACCGAGGTACAGATTGCGCTTCTCACACAGCGCATCAAGGACCTCACCGAGCATCTCCAGGACCACAAACATGACCACCACACGCGTCGCGGGCTGCTCATGCTCGTCGGCCAACGTCGTCGTCTCATGCGCTACCTGCAGAGACGCGATATTGAGGGGTATCGAGCTTTGATCGAAAAACTAGGAATCCGAGGATAACATGACTAAAGTAGTAGAGACATTCGAGCTATATGGGAAAGAATACACGCTCGAAACCGGCGAGCTTGCCCGGCAGGCCGGCGGTGCCGTCACCGTGCGCCAAGGCGACACGATGGTACTCGTTACCGCCACAGCTTCGCGCCAGGCCAGAGACATCGACTTTTTCCCGCTGACCGTCGATTTTGAAGAGCGCATGTACGCGGCCGGCAAGATTCCCGGCGGCTTTCTGAAGCGTGAAGGTCGCGCGACCGAGAAGGCGACGCTGACCGCGCGTATGATTGACCGTCCTATCCGCAGCGCATTCGCCGATGGCTTTCGCAACGAAGTACAGGTTATCGTGCTCGCGCTCGCGGCCGACCAAGAGCATCAGCCCGATGCCATCTCGATTATGGGTGCCAGTGCCGCGCTTATGGCGGCCGGCATTCCGTTCGACGGGCCGCTCGCCGGCGTGCGCATCGCGCGCAACACCGATACCGGCGAGTTCATCGTCAACCCCACCTTCGACGAGCAAGAAGGCAGCGACCTCGACCTCGTCGTCGGTGGCTCACGCGATGCCGTCTATATGATTGAGGCCTGTGCCGACGAGGTCTCCGAGGACGTCATGCTTGCGGCGATGGCCTTCGCCCAGGAGGCGCTCGGCGAGTTTTGCGCCGCGCAGGAGCGTTTTCTCGCACGTCTCGACATTACGCCGATGGAGGTCGTGCTCGACGAGGCGCCTTCGTGGATTACCGAGCGTATCGCCGACGGAGCCGAGAAGATGAACGCTGCTCTCCACAACCCCGACAAACAGGCGCGCATGGCTGATGTTGCCGCCGTCAAAGAAGAACTCACCGAGCTCTTTACTGAGGACGAGACGGCCGAGCACAGCAAACATATCCGGGCCGAGCTCAAGGCACTCGAAAAGAGAACGATGCGTGAGATGGTGCTCTCTGAAGGTGAGCGTGCCGATGGGCGCACCGCCGCTGAGATTCGCCCCATCACGACCGCCGTGTCATACGTGCCACGTATGCACGGCTCGGGCCTCTTTACGCGTGGCCAGACACAGGTGCTCTCGGTCGCTACACTCGGCATGTTGAGCGAGTGGCAACGCCTCGACACCATCGACCCGGCCGAGGGCAAACGCTACATCCACCACTACAACTTCCCGCCGTTTTCGACGGGCGAAACCGGGTTCATGCGCGGTCCCAAGCGGCGCGACATCGGCCACGGTGCGCTCGCTGAAAAGGCGCTACTGCCGGTGCTGCCGGTAGAGGATGACTTTCCGTATGCCATTCGTGTCGTCAGCGAGGTGCTTGAGTCGAACGGGTCGAGCTCAATGGGTTCGGTCTGCGGCTCGACGCTTGCGCTTATGGACGCCGGTGTGCCGATTAAGGCACCGGTTTCCGGTATTGCGATGGGCCTCATCAAAGAAGGCGATCGCGTTGCTATTCTAAGCGACATCCAGGGGCTTGAAGACTTCCTCGGTGACATGGACTTCAAGGTCGCCGGAACACCCGATGGCATCACCGCGCTTCAGATGGACAACAAGGCGAGCGGGCTTTCGCTGCAAATCTTGACCGATGCCATGATGCAGGCTAAAGAAGGCCGCGCGCATATTATGGGCAAGATGATGGAGACGATTTCGGTAACGCGCGAAGAACTCTCCGAGCACGCACCACGTATCATCACCATCAAGATTCCGACCGATAAGATTCGTGACGTTATCGGCACCGGCGGCAAAATCATCCGTGAAATTCAGGAAGAGACCGGCGCACAGATTGACATCAATCAGGACGGCACCATCTTTATTGCAAGCAAGGATACCGGTGGTGAGCAGGCGGCACGTCGCATTAACCTTATCGTTAAGGACCCTGAGGTCGGCGAAGTCTATGAGGGCAAGGTCGTCTCGATCCAGAGCTTCGGTGCATTCGTTGAGTTGCTGCCGGGTAAAGACGGCCTCCTGCATATCTCGCGTGTGGCGAAGGGGCGCGTTGCCTCGGTCGAAGACGTGCTGAGTGAGGGTGACATCGTCAAAGTCGAGGTCATCGAACTCGATGATCGTGGCAAGATATCGCTCGACCGCCTTGATAAGCCCGATGCACCCGAGGGTGCCGGTGGAGGCGGATCACGTCCGCCGCGCCGTGATGGGGGCGGGGGAGGACCGCGTCGCAGCAGCGGTGGCCGTGACGGAGGTCGCAGCAGCAGCGGTCGTGACAACCGCACCCCACGTCGCAGGGGCTAGAGACAATAAGCGCGTACCAATGAAAGATGGGTTTCAGCGGACAACGCTCGACAACGGTGTAACGGTTATCACCGAACGTTTTGCCGGGGTGCGTTCGATTGCGCTTGGCGTTTGGTTTGTCGTCGGTAGCCGTGACGAAGAGCCGCATGAGGCCGGCATGTCGCATTTTCTGGAGCACCTGATGTTCAAGGGCACGCCTACACGTAGTGCCCTTGAGCTGAGCGAAGCATTTGACCGGCTCGGCGCTCGTCAAAACGCGTTTACGAGCAAAGAGGTGACCTGCTACTACGCCGATTTTATCGACGAGTCGCTCCCCGGTGTTTTTGAGCTTATCGGCGACATGGTGACGAGTGCGTCGCTTGAGCAATCTGCATGCGAGTTGGAGCGCAAAGTCGTAATCGAGGAGATTGCGCGTATGCAGGACGATCCCGAGGACTGCGCGCACGAGCTGTTTGCGCGACTCGCATGGCCGCAGCATACACTCGGTCGTTCGATCGCCGGTAGCATCGAGACGGTTTCGACGTTTGGCCACGATGAGGCGCACGCGTATCGTGCAAAACACTATGCGGCCGAGAACTGTATCGTGGCTGCGGCCGGCAACGTCGAGCACGACGAAGTCGTACGTCTTGCTGAGCAGCACCTCGCGTCGCTCCCGCGTAAGACGGCGCGCCAACCGCGTACGGCGCCGGGGCCAAACACCGCACAGACTCACTTCACCTATAAGGATACTGAGCAGACTCATCTGTTTGTCGGACAGACCGCGATGGCGGCAGATGACGAGCAACGCTACGCGCTTATGCTCGCTCATAACATCTTTGGTGGTTCGATGAGCTCACGCCTCTTTCAAGAAGTGCGTGAGAAGCGGGGCCTCGTCTATGCAATCTACTCCCATCCGATGCTGGTACGTGACGGAGGACTGTTCGCGGTCTATGCCGGTACACGTCCTGAAAACGGGCAGCTTGTCTACGACACGATTATGCAGGAATTTGTGCGGTTTAGCGCCAGCGACATCACCACAAGTGAGCTGGAGCGTGCGAAGGCAAGTGTAAAAGGTGCGTTGGCGCTTGCAATGGAGTCGACGAGTCGGCGCATGATTCGTCTCGCCGAGGCGCTCATCAACGGTAACGAGCTCTATTCGTTTGATGAGGCACTTGCGCTCTATGAAGGCACGACACTTGATGAGGTACACGCGGTTGCTGCGCGAATCGGCGGAGACGAAAAAACGCTTGCCGTCGTGGGGCCATATACGGCGCAGGGATTCGACGAATTCCAAGAAGGGAAGTGACGCGATGGTTAAGGTAGCGGTAGCGGGTGCGCTCGGCAAGATGGGCAAAGAGGTCGTGCGTGCCGTCGAAGCAGCCGATGGTTTAGAGATGGTCGCCTGCATTGACCCGGGTTTTTCCGACGAATCGCGCTGTTGTGGAAAAGGGTCGTGCCGGAGCTTCACCGATCTTGCCGAAGCTCTCGAAGCAACCTCGCCTGATGTGCTCGTCGACTTCACGCGTCCCGATGTCGTTGAAGCGAACCTGCGCACCGCACTTACGCAGGGGGTGGACTGTGTGGTCGGCACGACCGGGTTGGGCGAAGATGCACTCGCCGCTCTTGTCGCGCAGGCACCCGAAGGAACATGTCTCTTCTTCGCGCCGAACTTTGCCATAGGTGCCGTGCTCATGATGCGCTTTGCCGCCGAGGCATCACACTACATGCCAAAGGCCGAAATCATTGAGTTGCACCACGACAAAAAGCTCGATGCCCCCAGTGGTACGGCGTTGCGCACCGCTTCGTTGATGGAGGGCGATTCTCCAATACACAGCGTGCGCTTGCCTGGACTTGTTGCCCATCAGGAGGTCATCTTTGGCGATGCAGGACAGACGCTGACGATTCGTCATGACTCTATCGATCGCACCTCATTCATGCCGGGGGTCGTGCATGCGTGTCGTGAGGTCGGTGGACGTAGTGGACTCGTTGTCGGCCTTGAAAATCTTATGGAATAGTCTTTCGGGAGTAACCTATCACTCACATCTTCATATTACGCTCACGCAACCATCACGCAACAGTACTGCCCAACCTCGGCGTTTTAATAAATGACGTGGAACAATAAAGACGGTACAGCCATCATCCGTAAGGAGGGCTCTGGTGTCTATTGAGCCACGTTTTGGACGTCTTATAACGGCGATGATTACGCCGTTCGATGAATCGGGTGCACTCATGCTCGATAGTGCCGGCGAGCTGGCGGTGCGTCTTGTCGAGCAGGGAACCGACGCGCTTCTCGTTAATGGAACGACAGGTGAGAGCCCTACGCTTGACCGAAGCGAGCGCATCGCGCTCTTTCACGAGGTCTTGTGTGCAACGGAGCGTAAGGTGCCGGTCATCGCTAATGTCGGTGATAACTGTACGCACGACAGTGTTGCGTTTGCGCGTAAAGTTGAATCGCTTGGCGTTCATGCGATGATGGTCGTTACGCCGTACTACAACAAACCGCCCCAGGAGGGCCTCTATCGTCATTTTCGTGCCGTTGCACAGGCCGTCGACGTGCCGGTCATCCTGTACAACATCCCGACACGATGCGTTGTCAACGTCGATGCTGCGACGATTTTGCGTCTTGCACACGATGTCGAAAACATCGTCGCACTCAAGCAGGCGACCGATGATCTCGAACAGCTGCGTGCGATTATCGCCGACATGCCCGATGATTTTGAGGTCTTTTCGGGCGACGATGCCTTTACGTTGCCGCTCATGCGAGAGGGTGGCACCGGAGTCGTCAGCATACTCTCGCACCTGTGTGGACCCCAGGTCAGAGAGATGGTTACGGCGTTTGCAGCGGGGGATATTGAGACAGCCGAGCGACTTGAGAAGGTGCTGATGCCACTTGCTCATGCGCTCTTTGAGACGACGAACCCCATTCTCGTCAAGAAAGGTCTTGAACTTATTGGCTTTCCCGCCGGAAACCTGCGGCTACCGCTCGTTGAGGCAACCGATGAGCAGACCGCACGCCTCAAGGCACAGATGGATGAAACGTTCGCGCAGCTTGATGCCGTCGGACGGAAGTAAGTAACACGTAAGGAGCAGAAGGCTCCTCCACAAGAGAAAGAGTACTATGACAGGACAGAAAAACGAACAATCACAGAGGCCGAGTAGTCCGGCAAAAGATGTGGCGGGGGCCGCGCGCCAGCCGCCCAAAACACGCAAACGCAAACCAAAAGCCACCCCCGCGGCTCCGCCGACCCAAAAACCGGGGGCCAAAAAAAACGGGC
>WRKU01000011.1 GCA_009777935.1 Coriobacteriia bacterium | reverse complement strand
ATAGTTAATTAGGTACGTTTTTCTATGAAATGAGGGCACACATGAACGATAACCACACCCTGCGGGGGGGGGGGGTCTCCACTTTCTAAGGTAGAGCCGCCCTCTACTGATGCCACTACCGGCACTGATGCACCGCGCAGTCGCAAGCGCCAAAACACCACTATAGCCATAATCATTGCATTGCTCTTACTCCTTCTGGGTGCATTCGCGTGGGGTACGATGCAGCGCGCCATCAATCAGTTTGCCAACGACGCGACACCACGTGCCGTACTTCATGATGAATTCCGGCGTCTTGATGCAGCCGAGTGGCAAAAGAGAGTATGGGTACAAAACTCAGGCAACTCACCGTTTATCGCACGCATCTCAGCATCTGAATTCATGCAGTGGATTCAGGCCGAAGATTGGAGCCGTGGGCGCAACATCATAGAAGGTATTCCTTTTGCCGAGCCCATCCCTGAAGCTATCGAGACGACACTTACTCCTACGCTTGATACAAACACCTGGGGCGTAGACGGCACTCTCATCGATACCCAAACGGCCTGGTTTAACGTTACCGCAGACATGTGGTCTATTCGTGGCCTTACCGACCCAACGAGTATCACGAATGCTTCTCCTGCCAGAGGACACGGCGCTGACGGCATGCCTTTCAGCGAGTATTGGGAGTGGGACTCAGATCACCTGACATATGCTGAGTGGACCGCACTTCCTCTCTCACAGCGCTTAAACAAGTGGGTACTCGCTGATGATGGCTTTTTCTACTATACGAGCGTTATCAGACCAGAGACTAACACGCTCCCTTTGATGACCGGCGTAAGCGCCGCTACTGGTTTTGACCCACTCAAACACGCCTTCTACTATGCAATAGACATCCAGATGGAAGTCGTCACCCAAGATGATGTGGGTGCCATGAAAGACGGCCTCGTACCCAGTAGCGGTACCGACGGCGTACCTTTGCGTGCCGCGTCAACGCAAGGCAAGGCCATCCTTGACAACATTAACTGGACGCCAGACTCTCCCATTCCTACGCCTGTCACTCCGACAAGGCGTGACTTTGGCCCGGTACAGTTCTTCCGTATCGCTGAACAGACGATTGATGGCGTGACCTATGACCTGTTAGTAACACGCTATGTCTACGGTATCGACTCCACGGCCGCATACTCTAACGTATTATTTAACGAAGAAGACAACGGTAACTTCTGGCTCACCACCGAGGCCGGTACCGCCAAATCAAGCCTGATGACCGGTATGGACAGCTGGTATAACTCTCTTACGGGAACAGGCCTCGATTCAGGCACCAACAACCTCAAGTCTCTTGCGGTGCAAGCTGATTTCACCGGCAGCAATGCAGGTGCGGGCTCGACACGTACCTTTGGTACCGAAGGCTTGACCGGACATGACCCGGTTACCACACTCGCAGGCACCACGAACGCTGATGTGGCCGCAAACATTGCCTGGATGCAAGATCCGGAAAACTATCCTGAGGCAATCTCGACACCATCGAGCAGACCGGCGACTAGTGCCACCTCATCGCCAAGCACCGGTCAAGGCATTGTCGCCTTCCCGCTGTCGGGCAAAGAGATACTGAGCTACTTCCCTAACATCGGGACACAGACATACACAGAAGAGAACGTACTAGCACCACGGGCCTACCAGATCGGTGCTAATCACGCAGGCACGACGACGACCCGCAATTGGTGGTCCCGCTCTCGTGGTAACGATGCCACTGCGGCGGGCTTCGCGGGTACCTATGGTAATGTGAGCGGCTCATGGGGCTACTTGAGCAGCTCTGGTGCGTGGGGCGCTCCCGATGGCAATGCGATTACCGCTACCACTGGCGGCCTCCGTCCCGCTCTCTGGGTGAGGCAGGCGCCGTAGAGGAGGCATCTGCTACACTAGCGGTGCGGCCACAGAAAAACGGCGTGGTCGTAGGAATGAGTTATGACGCACCAGTGGCATGTGGCCTTCCGCCGCTCTCTGGTACGACCAGTGGTTGCGGTCTCCGGGCACGAATGCCACTCAGGCGGCTCTCGTGAACAACAATGGGAACGTGACGGGCAATGCTGCCACCAATGTGCGTGGCGTGCGTCCAGACTTACCCGCATGACCCTTCCAAGCGAAGCGGCTATGCCAGGGAGTACGTGTCAAGCGGCACGTAGAGAGCAGGTAAGGGAACTCATCTCCTTTCGCGTAACGTATGCCCGACATGGGCAGGAGACGTCGGCGAAAAAGGGAACGCACAGGCTCGGGTGGTTGCGAACTAGCACCGCCCGGGCCTATGCTATACTGATGGTATGACAAAACTGTCATCGATAGGAGAAACGTATGACAACGTTAACAGTATCCCCCAAATATCAGGTGGTAATCCCGAAGCTTGTGCGTGAACGGTTACGGATAAAACCGGGTGACAAGATTGAGCTGTGTGAGCCCCGGCCCGGTTTCATTGAGTTTTTCAATCCAGCCGACATCCCTGATATTAAAGATATGCGCGGACGCTCCAAAGGGGGTCCGGGTTGGGAGGTAATCCGAAAGGAGAGAGATGAACATCGCCGCTATGAACCATAGAGGATGGCCTATTAAGACGGATTCGGGTAAACATGTCATAGACTCTAATGGGTGGATTGCATATCGGGAAGATAAGGCCCCGCATGCCGCCGCTATTGAACCACTCATTGTAGATACCGAAAACCTGCTCGTACCAACCATCGTATTTTATGAGGTATTCAAGTACTTTGAGCGCGAATATGGTCACAAAGATGCCATTGAGGTAGGTTACGCGATGAAAAAATCGCGCATCATCGATCTTGACTTTGTGCTTTCATTTCAGGCAGTTGAGCTCGCATTAGATTACGAGCTTCCGATGGCCGATGCAATGATTCTGGCAGTCGCACGAGCATATTACGCACCACTTTATACTCTTGACAGTCACCTCAAAGACATCCCCGGCGTTAACTATCTCGGTTAAGCACAGCTTACGATACCCCTATCAGCCTACGATACACGTCCTCGACCTGCTCAGCGAAAACCTCCTTGCTTAAGCGCCGGGCAGCCTCGAGGCCGGCCTCGATACGCGCAGGACGCTGCATCGGGTCAAGCGCGGCCTCAACGGCAGGGATGAACTGGGCGTTCTCGGTAAAGAGCGTCGCATTCACCCCATCCTCAAAGATGCCGTCAAAGCACGTATTATAGCGCGTCACCACGGGCACACCGGATGCAGTCGCCTCAATGAATGTCAGCCCCTGTGTCTCGGTGTGGCTGTTGCCAATAAGCACATCGCTGATGCGGTAAATATCGGGCGTGAGGCTCCACGCAATCTCACCGGTATAGCGTACCTGACTTGCAGTATCACTCGCACCGGTCAGCCTTTGAAGCTCGTCGAGCTGCGGGCCGCCTCCCACCACGAGGAGACAGGTGTCACGACGCGCTCGTAGCACCGGCAGCGTCATATCGATAAGCTCGCGTACCGATTTTTCCGGCGCGATGCGACCTATCATAAGCAGCACCTGCTCAAACCCGGTAAGCCCGTAGCGTTCACGGAGTGCACCCAGACGCTCGACTTCATCGTTGTCAGTCGTATCGACCGGCGCAAACCGTGTGAGATCCACTCCCGTGGGAATCACCGTGACAGGCGCCGTCACCCCATACGCCCCCAGCATATCGGCCGTCTTGCGCGTCGGAGCAATCACGTGGTCAACATGTCGTAGCATGCGTCGTGTCATGCTGCGCACGGCTCCGCGTGCCTCTGTGTCAAAAAAACCACTGGTCAGATAGTGCGTGTACTCCTCCCAGACGGTGTGACTTGTGTGCACCTGCGGGATGTCGAGCTGCTTGCGTGCGCGAAAGCCAAAGCCGCCGACGCCGAACTCGGTATGGGTATGGACGACATCAAGGCCGAGCCCACGCACCGTCTCCCACACCCACGCTGAAAATGGGGTAGCAAGTCGTCGTTCTCGCAGCACAGGCAGTGCGGTCGAGGCGACGCGATAGACGTTCGGCTCGCTCGGCACACCGACGTTACTCGGCGCAAAAACGAACACGTCATGTCCGCGCGCACGCAGCCCCTCAACAAGCGTCAGCACGCTGGTGACTACGCCGTTAATCTCGGGAGTATAGGTGTCGGTGAAGATGCCAATTCTCATTTAGACCTCTTCCGTGAGTTCGGGCTTCGTAAAGGCATGAGGTGCTGTGTCGATCTGCGTAGCTATCGGAAGCTCTTTGCCCACATCGAGCTTCTGGAACCGATCGGCCTGTGTGAGCAAGTTTCGCTCAAGACTGCGCGCAAAATCATTATACGACTTTACCGTTTTCTCTAAGTTCCCCTTGAGCTTCGTGCTGTGTGCCGCAACGGTCGCTATACGTCTGAGAAGCTCCTTGCCCGCATCGAGAATCTCCTGTGCACTTTGGGAGACCTCTTCCTGCTGCCAGGCATAGGCGATAGACTTAACGATGGACCAGAGCGTTACCGGGCTTGCGAGTGCGATGCGTTGCCGGAAGGCGAAGTCTATCAAGGTAGGGTCGGCCTCAAGTGCCGCCGATAGCAGCGCTTCTGCCGGCAGGAATGCAACCACGAAATCAGGTGCACCGGGCAGCGATTCGCCGTATTCTTTGCGCGCGAGTGTCTGCACGTGCTGCTTGAGCGCCGCCGCATGTTCTTTCAGGTAGGCCTCGCGGCGTTCGAGCTCATCCCGGCTTGCGTTGAGGGGAATCTCGCATGCGCGATCATAGCGCTCGAACGGTACCTTTGCATCGATGGGGACGACGCGGCCGTTGGGCAGTTTCAGGAGAAAGTCAGGACGGATGTAGCCTGTGTTATCTCCGGTGCTGCGTGTAGCGGTGGTCTGTTTCTCGAAATGAACGGTCTCGATAAGCCCGGCGCTTTCGAATATCTGCTCAAGCTGAACCTCTCCCCAACGGCCACGCTCTTGCGATTTGGTCAGGGTGCCGGCGAGTGTATTGGTCGTCGCCTGGAGTTGCCCGATCGTTTCGGTGAGAAGATGGTGTTGCTGCCGTCGTTGAGCCTCAAGCTCGGTAATTTTTTGCTGCATGTCCTCGACGCTTTTTGATACCGGAGCCAATCGTTCGAGTACAGCACTCTCCTTTGCTTGCTCGGTAGCTCTCTGTTGGCCGATAGCTTCCAGCTCTGCTTCACGTTTATCGAGCTGCCTCTTGTACACCTCTGCGGTGGCCGCCACCTCGCGCAGCCGCTCAGTTTCCGTATGCATACGCCACCATCCGGCTACTGCTCCGAGCGTTACTCCGAGTACAAGCGCGACGACAATTCCTATGATAGCTTCCATCTGAGCACCTCTCTTTGGCTTACCCTATCAGTGTACCAAGAGGGTGGGACAATAACGAGCGAGGTTCGTCACCTGCCCGACAACTCTTTACCGCGCGCTCGTGCACAAATCAAACACCGCCATGCCAACTTTTGACAGTATTGTCCAAACGCTTGCATACCACGCCTATCTTTCGCATGATAAGGCTCCATGTTTTGACTAAACACTAACGTATGCGTTATGATATATGGATGGAGATAAAGTGGACAGGCGCACAATTATCAAAATTCTCGAAGAAGCGGGGTTCGAGAAGTGGCGCGAGGGAAGAAAACACACAATTTATCGCAATGCCGCCGGAGTGCAGGTGCCGGTGCCAAGACATCGAGAGATAAAAAAGGAACATGGATGGCTATTAAGCGACAAGCAGGGGTATGACGAGGAGGATATTGATGAGGCATACCTACGAAGCGATATTCCAAAAAGCACACGAGGGTGGTTACTTGGTGCAATTTCCCGATATACCGGTGCTCTTCACACAAGGTGATGATTTGCGTGATGCAATAGATATGGCGGCAGACTTGCTTGAGCTCTGGATTGTATCCGAAGAAATCGATGGGCGCGCACTTCCTGAAGCTACATTTGGCCATAAGGCGCACGGTAATATTGTGATGGCTATATCGGTGTATCCTCGTTCTGTTCACGAGGTAATAACGAGTGGTGTTACGACGACTGAGGCGGCAAGCCGGCTCGGCGTATCGCAGAGCCGTGTGCGCCAGATGATAGCGGCTGGACAGCTCACCGCCGAAAAAGCCGGGCGCGACAATCTCGTCAGCGTATCTTCGATTAACGCACGACTCAAGAATCCGCGTCGAACAGGGCGCCCGCGCAAAATGAGGGAGTCCGTTGCCGATTAGACCGTCATACATCTGGTTTGTCGCACAGTCTACGCCGCTACCGAGCAACTACGAACAACTTTTTTATGGTAAGACTTGACAATACCATTGTTAGGTATTATAATACGTCCAATGACAAATCGTGTCTGCAACATTAACATACGAAAGGACGTAACAACTATGGGTAAAGTATTAGGTATTGACCTGGGAACTACCAACTCTGCGATGGCGCTTATCGAAAGCGGTGAGCCAACGATTATCATCAACGCAGAGGGTGACCGCACGACCCCATCGGTCGTCGCGTTCAGTAAAGATGGCGAGCGTCTCGTAGGCAAGCCTGCGAAGAATCAAGCCGTCACCAACCCGATGGCGACTATCTCAAGCGTCAAGCGTTTTATGGGGCGCAAGTTCGATGAGGTAAAGTCCGAGCGCGGCACCGTGAGCTACGAGGTCGTGAGCGGCAAGAACGGTCGCGTTGAGATTAAGATTGAGGGCAAGAACTACACGCCCGAGGAAATCAGTGCGATGACGCTTCAGAAGATGAAAGCTGACGCTGAGAAGTACCTTGGCGAGAAGATTACCGAGGCGGTCATCACCGTACCGGCGTACTTCAACGACGCGCAACGCCAGGCGACCAAAGACGCCGGCAAGATTGCGGGCCTCGACGTGAAGCGTATCGTCAACGAGCCGACGGCTGCTGCACTCGCCTACGGACTCGATAAGGCCGGCAAGGAGCAAAAGGTGCTCATCTTCGACCTCGGCGGCGGAACGTTCGACGTGTCCGTGCTTGAGCTGGGCGACAGCGTCGTCGAGGTTATGGCGACCAACGGCGACAACCACCTCGGTGGCGACGACTGGGACCAGAAGATTATCGACTGGCTCGCCGACAAGTTCAAGGCCGACCAAGGCGTTGATTTGCGCGAGGACAAGATGGCACTGCAGCGTCTCAAGGAAGGTGCCGAGCGCGCCAAGATGGAACTTTCGACGGCGCAGAGTGCACACATCAACCTGCCGTTTATCACGGCCGACAGCAATGGCCCGAAGCATCTCGACTACACGCTCTCGCGTGCTGATTTCGAGAAGCTGACGAGCGATCTGCTCGACCGTACGAAAAAGCCGGTTGAGAAGGCTATCAAGGACGCAGGTATCAAGGCGGGCGACATCGACGAGGTCATCCTCGTAGGTGGCTCGACGCGCATGCCGGCGGTCCAAGATGCCGTCAAGAAGATTACCGGCAAGGATCCACATATGGGCGTGAACCCGGACGAAGTCGTAGCACTTGGCGCGGCCGTTCAGGGTGGCGTACTCAGCGGTGACTTCGGCAAGGGCGACATCCTGTTGCTCGATGTCACGCCTCTGAGCCTCGGCGTTGAGACGATGGGCGGCATCATGACGCGCATGATCGAGCGCAACACGACGATTCCGACGCGCAAGACCGAGGTTTACACGACGGCCGTCGACGGCCAGCCGAGCGTCGAGATTCACGTGCTGCAGGGCGAGCGCGAGATGGCGAAGGACAACAAAACGCTTGGGCAGTTTACGCTCAGCGGGATTCCGTCGGCTCCGCGTGGCGTGCCGCAAATCGAGGTCACGTTCGACATCGATGCGAACGGCATCGTGAACGTCACCGCGAAGGATCGCGGCACCGGCCAGGAGCAAAAGATTACCATCACCGGCTCGACGACGCTTTCTGACTCCGAGGTCGACAAGATGGTGAGCGATGCTGAAACGCATGCCGAAGACGACAAAGCGGCCAAGGAGGCCATCGAGGTTCGTAACAACGCTGACTCGCTCGCGTATCAGACCGAGAAAATGCTCTCTGAGCTAGGCGATGGTGCCGACGAGTCGATGAAGAGTGAAGTCACGAGTGCAATCGCAAACCTACGCGAGGCGCTTGAGAGCGACGATACCGAGGCGATTAAGGCCAAGGTTGAGGCGCTGCAAGAGAAGTCGATGAAGCTCGGTGAAGCAGTGTATGCGCAGGCACAGGCTGCGGCGGGTGACGCTGACGGTGCCGCTGATGCCGGCGCAGAGGCAGACGGTGGCGAAGACGTTGATGATGCCGACTTTGAGGTCGTCGACGATGAGTAAAAGTAAAGAGACGGTTGCGGAGCAAGGGGACGGCATTGCGCCGTCCCCTGCACCCGATGCAATCGAGCACGAACTAGCTGAGGAACTCGCGCACTGGAAGGACCTTGCGAAGCGGGCACAGGCCGAGTTCGAGAACACGCGCAAGCGTCTTGAAGCGCGTCGCCTCGAAGAGGTCAAGTACGCCGGTGCCTGTATGGTCGAGGCCATCATCCCGGCTATCGATGACATCGACTACGCGCTCGCGCACGCTGCCGAGACCGGTGACGACAGCGAGATGGTGCAGGGCCTTGCGGCCATTCGCCTCAAGCTTCTCGACGGGCTCGAATCGCAAGGCGTCGAAGTTATCGACCCGGTGGGACAGCCATTCGATGCCGAGTTTGCACAGGCCATCTGCGCCGTGCCGACCGACGAGGTCGAAGCCGATACCGTCATGCAGGTCGTCCAGAAGGGCTACTGTCTTGCTGGCAAGCTTATTCGTCCGGCTGCGGTGACGGTCTCGACCACTCCAGCCATAACAGAGCCGCCCGCGACGGAGCCAGACGCGGCACCGGCTGCAACGGACCCGGCCGCGCAAGCCGCCGAGTAGCCGTCGGCTGCGAAACAGCATACGAGACAAAAAATGGCGACTCAAAACTACTATGACGTGCTCGGGGTGGCGAAGACTGCCTCGGCCAGCGATATAAAGAAGGCTTTTCGTCAGCTTGCGCGCAAACATCATCCGGATGCAGGCGGCAGCGAGGAGAAGTTCAAGGCCATAAACGAAGCGTACGAGGTGCTGAGCGACGATGCCAAGCGCAAGCAGTACGACGAGTACGGTCAGTACTTCGGCGAGCAAGGGCCCCCACCCGGCTACGGAGCCAGCAGTACAGGACCGGGCAGTTCGCGTGGCGGAGCCGGAGCGCCCGGCCCCGGCGGGTTCGGTGGCTTTGGCGGGTTCGGCGGCGCCGGTGGGCCGGGGCCAGGCGGCGTGCCCGGAGGCGTTTCATATCAGCAGGTCGATATGGATGGCGTCGATCTCAACGACATCTTTGGCTCAATGTTTTCGGGCGCAGGCGATTCCGGCGGTCGGTTCGGTGGCTTCGGGCGCGGCCAACAAGGGCCGCAGCGTGGGCAGGACTATACGCTTGAGACCGATGTTACGTTTGACCAAGCGCTCAACGGCACCAAGATTAAGGTGACGACGCCAGAAGGCAAAGACATGACCGTCAACGTGCCGGCTGGCGCAACCGATGGCGGCAAGCTGCGCTTCAAGGGCAAAGGCGGTCCCGGCGGTCAAGGTGCGCCGCGCGGTGACCTGTACGTGAAGACACACATTACGAAGCACCCGCACTTTTCACGCGATGGTGCGAACGTTGTCCTTGAGATGCCGCTCTCGATCGCTGAGGCTTCGCTCGGCACCGAGGTGACCGTACCGTTGCCTGCAGGTGGCAAGGCGAAGCTCAAGGTACCGGCCGGGACACAGGATGGTAAGGTCTTTCGCATGCGTGGCAAGGGCGCGCCGAAGCTCAAGGGCTCAGGCTCGGGGGATTTACTCGTGCGTGCGCAGGTCGTCGTGCCTAAGAAGCTGACGAAGGCGCAACGGACGGCGCTCGAGGACTTTGCAGCAGCCGATAAGACGACGCTACGGAAATGGTAGGAGACGCCGATGCGCGAGACACATATGCGCGGAGATAAGCAGCGACCGGTCTATATGATTGGTATCGCCGCCGAGCTCGCCGGCGTGCATCCGCAGACGTTGCGCATCTACGAACGCAAGCAGCTTGTTGAGCCACAGCGCACCGAAGGCAACACACGTCTTTATAGCGAGGCCGACATCGAGCGGCTGCGCCTTATCCAAGAGTTAACGCAAGACGAGGGCATCAACCTTGCCGGCGTTGTGCGAATTCTTGAGTTTGAGAACGAGCGCGATCGCCTACTCGATGAACTGGAGGAACTACGCGAAGAGCTACGCGCCCTACACCGTGCGCAGATCGAAGCCGAGCTGCTTGCAGCGCGCGCAACGGCACTCGTGCCGATGCAGGACGCACGCGTCCGCCGATTTTTCGAGTAACCCTCGTTTGTTGGTGCCCTCGCCCTTGCTACGCTCGGTACTGTTCAAGAAACTCTGCAGGGCTCACGATATGGTCCTCTTGAGGAAAATGCCGTTTGTTGCCGGTGATGAGCCACGCATCTGCCGCACAGGCAACATCGTAAAATACACGGTCATCGGGATCCGGCATCTCAATAGCAGAGGGGGGCGCGGTCATCATTATGGCGTGATCATCGAACAAAGCCAGAATCTGCCGAGTTATCGTACCGGAAAAACGCAGGCGCGGACGCATAAGGACGCAGCGATACTCCGCCAAAATCGTGTGATTGACAAAGGGCTGGATAATCTCTGCAGGAATCATCGCCAAAATATCAGCAGGCTTTCCGTCGGGTGACCAGAGCGCTGATACGACGACATTGGTGTCGAGTACCACACGTTCTACGCGTTCGAGTGAGGGCATCACACGGCCTCGCGCACAACCTCGTGCCGCGCAGTCCGAATCTCTGTCTCAATTTCTTCCGGCGATAGGTGACCACGATCAGCTGCTTCGGCGCGCGCACGGTTAATCAAAAGCCTGGCTTTTGTTTGTTTTATGAGTCGTGTGATGTCATCATAATTGTCAGCATCGACGTCGAGCATCAATGCCGTTGGCTGTCCATTTTTGGTGATGGTCAACTCGCCGGCTGCAGCCAATTTTTCCCAGGTCTCGCGTGGGCTCGTTGCTATCTCTCGTGCTGTCACAAAAACCATGGGAATCTCCTCTCAGGGTATCTGACAATAGTTTATCATTATATCAAACAATTATCAAATACTCATCATGAATGACCTTATTCGCCCAATCAGGCTGCTCCTCACGGGGCAACGTGCTACTCGTTTTTCGGCACTATTCTACAGTAGCTATCTTTGATACGCGCTTCTGTGCTGCCCAGCCCGGCGACACTGACGTAGAGGTCGTCGTGTAAAAACACGTGAGTCTCGGTCTCGTACACACCGTTGGCGAGTTCGTCGGTCAGGCCGGTGCCGAGCCACTTGGCATACGCTTCCTTACGTACCCACGCACGCGTAAAGGAGTCGCCGTCGCGTATCGTCTCTTGCTCGGCAACGCTAAAGAGCTGGCCCAGCGAGAGCGACCCGTCGTCGGACGCGTCGGTCCCGTGGGGGAGCTCGCACAGCGGCTCGATGTCGATACCGACACGAGCAGCGCTCAGCGCCACCGCGAGGGTATCGTCAGTGTGCGCGACGCTGATGTGATCGCCGGGTCGTGCGTGGGTGCGGCGGATATCGAGCTGCAAGACACGGAGCGCTTGCCGCACGTGCGAAGGGGCTGCATCGACGAAGGCGCGCTCGTCGGACGTGAGTGTTTTGCGTTTCGTCGAGAGTCGCTCCAGCTCAGCATCGTTAATATTTCGGATGAGGACGATGCGAGGGACGGCGCGAGGCGGTATAATAGGCGATATACTCATAGAACGATTATACCGGGTGATGACACGCGAGGAGAGCGCAAGATGAGTGTACCGTACGTCGTGATAGTTCAGGGGTCGCCACGGGATGAGGGTAACTGTGCCGAGCTCGCGCAGATGGCTCGTGAGAGCTGTGTCGCGCAGGGGTTGCAGGTGCAGGTCGTCGAGACCCACGCGCTCATGCAGGAGGGGCATATATGTGACGGATGTCTTTGTTGCCTCGAGACGGCCGTGTGTGTCGCCGAAGATCAGGTGGCGCACACGTTGGCTCTTCTCGATGGCGCGGCCGGACTTCTGTGGATTACGCCGATATACTTTGGGTCGGTGCCGGGAACGCTGAAGTGCTTCGTCGATCGCTTCCAGATATTTTGGGTGCGTCGGCTTAAGGATGGTACTCCGCGGTTCTCGGTGCGTCGTCCGGCGACGGCGTTGGTGGTAGGCAACGGCGGCGATCCCTTTGGCTCCGATGCGGCGATTACGCCGCTGCAAAGTGCGTCGAACATTGCCGAGTTCGCGCTCAGCGAATCGCACGTGTTCATCTCTGCGCTCAAGTCGCGGTCGTTTAGCGCGGGCACGAATCCCTTGCAGCAGCGTGAGGCGCTTGACGCCATCGATGCGTTTGCGAGCGCGGCGGTGCAATGGGCGCAGCAATACGATGAGCGCGAACTATGACGAGGGGACGGCACGAGGTAAGGCGTCTGTATGACGCAAGGCGGCACGGTGCATAGCCCGCTTGCTTCGCCGAGGGCGACGAGTGAGCGCCTTAAAGAGCTGGGGCTTTACACGAAGAAATCGCTCGGCCAGCATTTTCTTATCGACGATAACGTTATCGGGCGCATCCTCGCGCTTGCCGAGGTTCAGCCCGACGATGCGGTCCTTGAGGTCGGCCCGGGTATTGGCACCCTGACGCTTGCGTTGCAGACGACCGGCGCGCAGGTGACGGCTATCGAGTACGACGAGGCACTTGTCGAGCCACTCCGCGCGATAACCGACCCCGCTCGCGTCGAGGTGGTTCATGCCGACGCCGCCAAGTGGCTGGGCACCATAGGCGCACAAGCTCGGCAACGAATTTTACATACGCCCCGCTCCATATCGCTCCGACGAGCCACAGTCTCGTCTACGCTTACGGACGAGCTAACTTGCTGCGCAAGTGGATCTCTTCCTAATTCCGCTAAAGGCTCCGTAAAATTGTCGCACTGCGCTTGCACGCCCACGGTGCTCGTAGCGAATCTGCCGTACCAAATTGCCGCAACGGTGACGCTGCGTGCCTTCGAAACGTTGCCGCAGCTCAAGAGCGCGACGGTCATGGTCCAGCGTGAAGTCGCCGAGCGTATGAGCGCGCGACCGGGCACGAAAGACTACAGCGGCTACACTGCGAAACTACGTCTGCTTGCCAAGCCGGCTGGTCGTTTTGAGGTCGCGCGCTCATGCTTTCTGCCGCCACCGAACGTTGACTCGACCGTCATCCGGCTCGAACGCATCCATCCCGCACCATCCGTCGAAGCCTACACGTGCACCGAAGCGCTCATCGGCATCGCCTTCGCCCATCGGCGCAAGACGCTGCGCAACAATCTTCTGGCAGCCTATCCGGCCGCGCGTATCGACGAGGCCCTCGCTATTACCGGCATCGACCCGCGCGCTCGTGCTGAGACGCTTGCCCCTGACCAGTTTATCGAGCTGGCAGATGCACTGGGTAAGCCTAACAAAACTTAATAAATCAAAAACTTCAAAAAACTCTGAAAACCACTTGACAAATCACGATTTTCTTTCATAAACTGGTATGTTGCGTAACTTCGACCCTTTGAGACTCACAAGAAGGAGGAATTCCTCGTGACTGTTGCCACAGGTTCCCCCCTCGTAACGCGCGTCGCCAAAAAGCGGCGCAGTTTTGCGAAAAGCCCCGAAATCCTGCAAGTCCCCAATCTTATTGCGATACAGAAAGACTCGTTCAAGTGGTTCATTACCGATGGTCTGACCGAGGTCTTTAACGAAATATCGCCTATCACTGATCGAGACGAGCGCTTCTATGTCGTCTTCAGTGGGCACACATTTGGCGAGCCGAAGCATTCGGTCGAAGAGTGTAAGGCCAAAGGATTGACGTATCAGGCGTCGCTGCTTGCGACCGTTTCAGTCGTCAACCGTGAAACCGGCGAGGAGCTGCAGAAGAACCTGATTTACCTCGGCGACTTCCCCATGATGACCGATCGTGCAACGTTCGTCATCAACGGTTCGGAACGCGTCGTCGTCTCACTGTTACAACGAAGCCCCGGCGTCTACTTCTCAATAGGTGAGCGCCGTGATAAGAAGATGTTCTATAGCGCAGAGATCAAACCACATCGTGGTGCCCCGCTCAACTTCGAATTTGACACACGCGACTGTGTGCAGGCGACCGTCAACCGCAGCCGTAAGGTGCCGGTCACACTCTTTTTGCGTGCGATGGGTATCGGTGAGACCGATAAAGAAATCCTTGCGCTTTTTGACGACTGCGAGGTCATCAAGAACACGCTTGAGCGCGACACATCGACCAACCGCGAAGAGGCGCTGCTCGAACTCTACAAGCGTCTGCGTCCCGGTGAGCACCCCACTATTGAGGCGGCACGCGCGTTGCTCGAAAACCTCTACGAACGCGATGGGCGCTACGATCTTGCGCGCGTTGGCCGCTATCAGACGAATAAGAAGCTCGGCCTTGAGTTCCCTGACGAGCAGGTCACGCTCACGCACGACGATATTATCGGCACGCTGCGCTATCTTTGCGCGCTCTACGAGGAGCGTCCGGGCTACAGCGTCGACGACATCGACCACCTCGGCAATCGCCGTATTGCGACCGTCGGCGAGCTAATTCAAAACCAGTTCCGCATCGGTTTTTCGCGCATGGCGCGCACCGTCAGTGAGCGTATGGCCACCGCCACGCCCGAAGACATCTCGCCCGAGGCACTCATCAACATTCGTCCTATCAGCGCATCCATCAAAGAGTTCTTTGGCTCCAGCCAGCTCTCGCAGTTCATGGACCAGACAAACCCGGTCGCCGGGCTTGCGCACAAGCGTCGTCTTTCAGCAATCGGTCGCGGCGGTATTCGCAGCGCGCGTGAGGCAAAGATCGACGTGCGCGACGTTCACCCCAGCCACTATGGTCGTCTCTGTCCTATCGAGACACCTGAGGGTATGAACATCGGCCTCATTAACTCGCTCTCGACATATGCGCAGGTCAATAGCTATGGCTTCATCGAGACGCCATATCGCAAGGTCGTCAATGGCAAGGTCACTGACGAAGTGCATTACCTGACGGCCGATGCTGAAGAAAAAGAGATTATCGCGCAGGCGAATGAGCCGCTCGACCCCAAAACCGGCAAGTTTACAAACAGGCGCGTACTCTGTCGCGTCAAAGGTGCCGGCGTCGAGGGTGAGTTCGGCGAGCCGGAGGAAAAAGATCCCTCCGAGGTCACCTACATGGACGTTTCGCCGAGTCAGATGGTCTCAGCCGTTACTGCGCTCATCCCGTTCCTTGAGCACGACGACGCGAACCGCGCGCTCATGGGTGCGAACATGCAACGTCAGGCCGTCCCGCTCATGAAGCCGGCAGCACCGTTCGTCGGTACCGGCCTTGAGGGCACGGTCGCTATCGACTCGGGCGAAGTCATCGTCGCTGAAAAGGCAGGAACGGTCGTTGAGGTCGATGCGCGACACATCACGCTCAAGGAAGACAGCAGTAAGAAGCTACGTACCTACGAGCTGCCTAAGTTTGATCGCTCGAACCAGTCAACCTGCATTAACTACCGCCCTGTTGACTCAGTCATTGAAGGTGCGCACATTGAAGAAGGCGCGCCGCTTGCTGACGGCCCGTCGGTCGAGGACAGCGAGCTCGCGCTCGGCCAGAACCTTACCGTAGCGTTTATGCCGTGGCAAGGTTACAACTTCGAGGACGCCATCATCGTCAGCGAGCGCCTCGCACGCGACGATATCTTGACTTCGATTCACATCAAAGAGTACGAGCTCGAATGCCGCGACACCAAGCTTGGTATGGAGGAGATTACACGCGAGATTCCGAACGTCTCCGATGACATGCTCGCACACCTCGACGAAGACGGTGTTGTTGTCGTCGGTACCGAGGTTAACCCTGGCGATATCCTTGTTGGTAAGGTTACACCGAAGGGCGAAACATTCGAGCAAACCGCCGAGGAACGTCTTTTGCGTCAGATCTTCGGCGAGAAAGCACACGATGTGCGCGATACCTCGCTGCGTGTGCCGCACGGCGTATCGGGTCGTATCATCGGTGTGAACCGCGTCGCCAGTGGGGACGCCGGCGTCGAACTCAAGCGTGGCGTGAGCGAAATGGTACGTGTTTACGTTGCTCAAAAACGTAAGATTCAAGAGGGCGATAAGCTCGCTGGCCGCCACGGAAACAAAGGCGTTATCTCGAAGGTGCTTCCTATTGAGGACATGCCGTTTATGGCTGACGGTACGCCTATCGATATCATTTTGAGCCCGCTTGGTGTACCGAGCCGTATGAACATCGGCCAACTTCTTGAAACACACCTCGGTTTTGCTGCTGGTGTGGGCTTTGACTCGACGTCGGCAAAGAAGGCGGTCGACGGTATGATGCAGGTTGCGACCTCGGTCTTTGACGGTGCCGATGAGGACGAGATTGGCGATGTCATCGAAGCGGCAAACCATAACATGAGACTTCGTGCACAGGAAGACTTTGGCAAGAAGGCGCTCGATGCGTTCATCCCGCAGATGTCGCGCGAGGGTAAAATTATGCTTTACAACGGGCGCACAGGCGAGCCATTCCGCGAGCCGGTAACGGTCGGGCAAATCTACACGCTTAAACTTCATCACCTCGTCGATGACAAGATACACGCACGCTCGACCGGGCCCTACAGTCTCGTTACGCAGCAGCCGCTGGGCGGTAAGGCCCAGTTCGGCGGCCAGCGCTTTGGCGAGATGGAGGTATGGGCGCTCTACGCATACGGTGCCGCGTATCTTCTGCGCGAGTTGCTCACCATCAAGAGCGACGACCTTAACGGGCGCGTCAAGGCTTATGGTGCCATCGTCAAAGGGGAAAACATCCCCGAGCCAGGCATGCCGGAGAGCTTCAACGTTCTGCGTACCGAGCTCAAGGCGCTTGGTCTTGATATTGAAGTGCTTTCCGAGGACGACAGTATGATAGAACTCATGGAGGCCGCCGACACCGTGAGCGAAGAACTCGTTCAAGAAATCGAACACGGGCGTCCACGTCTCTTCTTTGACGAGGACGGAAAACTCATCACCGACCTCACCGAAATCGAATCGATTCTTGCTGCTGATATCGAGACGCTCGCCGAGGAAGGCGTCACGGATGCCGCCGACACCGCGAGCAGCGACTGGAATCTTGACGATATCAAACTTGATGCTGAGACCGCAGATGAAAACCTCGCCGCCGATGCCGATGAGGCGAACGCAGCCAATGAGGCCACCGGCGAAGGGGAGGAGAACTAACTATGAGCGCACCTACTGCGATTACGAACAGCACTATCGACGTCGGCAACTTTGACCGTCTGCGCATTCGTCTGGTAAGCGCCGATGACATGCGTCGTTGGTCCTATGGCGAGGTCAAGAAGGCTGAAACAATTAACTATCGTAGCCAACGACCAGAACGTGACGGCCTGTTCTGCGAGCGCATCTTTGGTCCAACGAAGGACTGGGAGTGCTCGTGCGGCAAGTACCGTCGCATTCGCTATAAAGGCATTACCTGCGAGCGTTGTGGCGTCGAGGTCACGCGTTCGAAGGTACGTCGTGAGCGTATGGGTCACATTGAGCTTGCGGCAGCGGTCAGCCACGTCTGGTACGCGCAAGGGGTGGCTAAGCACATGTCCACTCTGCTCGATATCAAGTACAAAGACCTCGAGCGTGTCCTTTACTTTGTCAGCCCCATCATCACAAGCGTCAATACCGAGGCACGCGAGACCGATCTCCCCGAGCTCAAAGAGGAGATGGTCGCCGACCTCGAAGAGTTCAAGCGTATTCGTGAGCGTGACCTCGCCGACACCATCTACGAGCGCGATATGGCGATTGCACTCGCCGTCCTCGACCTCGATGACGCCGAGATCGCCATTGCGCTGACAAAGAGCGCCGAGGCACGCGCGCTCAAAAGTGCGGTAAAGGCCGTCGATAAAGGGACCGATGGTGCGCAGGATAAGCTCGATGCGCTTCTTGCTACCTACGGTCTTGAGGCGAACTACCCCACCGCGTACAAAATGCTCGCCGAGCTTCGTAACGGTGAGATTGAGCCGGATGAGGACTGCCTCAAATATGAAGGACAGCCCCTCAACGAACGTCTCCGTAACACGCTTAAAGACGCACATAATGACTTCGCCGAAATCGAGGAAGATTACGAGGAGCGCTGCCAGATTCGTACCGAGGCGTTCAACGCATTCACTAAGATTGTACCGCGCCAAATCTTTGATAACGAGATTGTCTATCGTGAGATGGCGCGCCTCTATGGCCCGCAGGTGGCAAGCGACGGGCGTGTGCGCGATGTCGGTTACTTCAGCGGTGGTATGGGTGCCGAGAACGTCCGCGATCTCCTTAGCTCTGAGAATCTTGATCTTGAAGAGTTGCGCAAAACGTTGCGGAAAAAGCTTGCCAACGAACACAAAAAAGGCACGCCGAACTCGAGCCAGGTCATCAAAAAGCTCGTCAAGCGCCTAAGCGTCGTCGATGCGTTTCTCTACAGCACGATCGACCCGCGTTGGATGGTGCTTGATGTTATTCCGGTGATGCCGCCGGAGCTTCGCCCTATGGTGCAGCTCGATGGTGGACGCTTTGCGACGAGCGACCTCAACGACCTGTACCGGCGTGTCATCAATCGCAACAATCGTCTGAAGAAACTTCTCGATCTCGGTGCGCCCGATATCATCATCAACAACGAAAAGCGTATGCTTCAAGAGGCCGTCGACAAGCTCTTTGACAACCGTCGTGATGACCGTCGTCAGGTCAAGGGGCCCAGCGGTCGCGCGCTTAAGTCGCTCTCGCATACACTCAACGGCAAGCAAGGACGTTTTCGTCAGAATCTGCTCGGCAAGCGCGTTGACTACTCCGGTCGTTCGGTTATCGCCGGTGGACCGGAGCTCAAGCTGCACCAGTGCGGTATTCCTAAGTACATGGCGCTTGAGCTGTTCAAACCGTTTGTGATGAAGCGTCTCGTTGATCGCTACACCGAGACCGATGGACGCGAAGGTGCGCCCAACATCAAAGCAGCCAAGAAGTTCGTTGACCGCCAGCGCGCCATTGTTTGGGATGTGCTCGAGGAGGTCATTGAAGACCACCCGGTGCTGCTCAACCGTGCACCGACGCTGCACCGCCTCGGCATTCAGGCGTTTGCGCCGATACTCGTCGAGGGCAAAGCGATTCGTTTGCATCCGCTCGTTTGTACGGCCTTTAACGCAGACTTCGACGGCGACCAGATGGCCGTTCATGTGCCGCTTTCGGCCGAAGCACAGGCCGAAGCACGCGTGCTCATGTTGTCGACGAACAACATCAAGAGCCCGGCAAACGGTAAGGCACTTGCGACGCCATCGCAAGACATGGTGCTAGGTCTTTACTATCTGACGACGCAGCGCGATAACGACGAGCGCGAACACCCACCCGTCTTCAAAGACCAGGATGAGGCACTCGTTGCGCACGATTCGCGTGAAAACGTTGACCTGCAGGAACCAATCGAGGTGCGAGTAGCCCAAGATATCGTGGTGCGTGATAACGTTGATGATCTCGCCGGTACCAAAGTGGCCGCCGGCGAGCGCATGCGCACGACGGTCGGGCGTCTTATCTTCAACCACGGGCTGCCTGAGGATTTTCCCTATATCAACTACACGCTCAACAAGAACCGTATTGCCGATATCGTTGAGGAGCTGTCTGAACGCTATTCCACCAACGAAATGGGTATCATCCTCGACGAAGTGAAGCGTCTCGGCTTCCACTACGTGACGATGGCCGGTATCACCGTTGCGCTCGCCGATGCGACGACGCCGGATAACAAGGCCGAGATTCTCGCCAAGTACGATGAGGAAGCGCGCGCTATTGAAGACGCGTACAACATGGGTACGATGGATGCAGCCGAGCGCCACAAGCTCATCATCGACGTGTGGAACCGCGCGACCGATGAAATCGGTGCAGCGATGGTCGAGAGCTTTGACATACGAAACCCAATCTATCAGATGGCCGATTCAGGCGCACGCGGCAATCTTAAGCAGTTCCGCCAGCTTGGCGGCATGCGTGGCCTGATGCAGTCGCCAAAGGGTGACGTCATCGACCGTCCCGTGAAGTCGAACTTCCGTGAGGGGCTGACAGTGCTCGAGTACTTTATCTCGACGCACGGCGCGCGTAAGGGTCTTGCCGACACGGCTCTTGGTACCGAGACCGGTGGTTATACGACACGTCGCTTCCTTGACTTTGTGCATGATGCAATCGTGCGTATCGAGGACTGCGGGACGCGCGAGGGCGTTCCGACGAAGCTGCGTGCGGCTCACTCCGGCGAACTCGATGACAACCTGGTTGGGCGCGTCGTCGCCGGTGATGTCAAAGGCGAGAGAGGCAAGGTGCTCCTTGCTGCCGGCGAGTACATCGTCGACACCAAGCAACTCGCTGCGTTTGAAGAGGCCGGCCTCGAGACGGTTGAGATTCGCACGGCACTGACATGCCTTGAGGGACGTGCTATCTGTCAGAAGTGCTATGGCTATGACCTGAGTAACGGTCAGCCCGTCGATGTAGGCACCGCTGTCGGTGTTATCGCAGCTCAGTCCATCGGTGAGCCCGGTACGCAGCTGACGATGCGTACGTTCCACACCGGTGGTGTTGCCGGTACCGACATTACGCAGGGCCTGCCGCTCGTCAATGAAATTCTCGAGTCACCGCGCGCAAATCGCGTCTTTGCGGTCTTGGCGCCGCAGAGCGGTAAGGTGACGGTTACCACCGAGAGTGGCAAGCCGGTCATCACAGTAACTGGTACGCGCAACAAAAAATGGTCGACAAAACCGCTTGGCCCTGAGCATATCCTTGACGTGAAAACAGGTGATATTGTCGAGGCCGGTGACAGCCTAACAAAAGGTCGTCCATATGGCCCCGATATGCTCGAAATCGTTGGCCGCGAGAAGATGCTGCGTTGGATTATCCAAGAGTTGCAAGATGTCTATCGTAGTCAAGGTGTTGAGCTCAACGACAAACACTTCGAGGTCATTGCGAGTCGCATGCTCCTAAAGGTCAAGATTGTCGAGAGTGGCGACACGAATCTTCTCGTAGATTCGTACGTCGATCGCACGCACTTCTTGCAGGTTAACGATGAGATAATCGCCGCCGGAGGTAAGCCGGCCGAGGCCATAGACACACTCATCGGTCCACTCCAAATTGTACGTGCCTCAATGCGTTCACTTGGTAGCGAGTCGTTCCTGTCGCTCGCCAGCTTTATGTGGACGACGACGGTCTTGGCACAGGCGGCAATCGAAAACCGCGAAGATCGTCTTGAGGGGCTCAAAGAAAACGTCATTATCGGTAAGCTCATTCCGGCTGGCACCGGTATGAAGCGCTATCGTAGCGTCGGCCTTTCGTACAAGGGCACCGAGGTCAAGGACTCAACCGACCTTGAGGTAGCACCCGATGCGTTGCGCGATAATCTGCGCGAGATTGAGGCGATGACGCCTGATGCTATCGACAGCATGGGTATCGACGGGCTGATGAGCGATCTCAGCGGTTCGGGCAGCTCAAAAGCCGGTGATGCGCCATTTTCTTATACGTGGGATGATGACGTTGAAATCGACGTCTCGAAGTACCTTGGCCAGACGTTTGACCCGAATGAGATGCTGGGTGGCGCCGATGCCGTTGTGGGTATGGACGAGAACGAGACGCTGCTGGGAGTTCCGGCCTCGGATGATTTTACCGATGACCCTGATGCACCGGCCAATCCTTTTGCGGCGGTAAAGACCCTATCTGAGCTAGGAGTTTCAACCCGTTGGGCGAAAAAGTTTGCCGAGGCCGGCATTGCGTCGGTCGATGATCTTGCCGGTAAAAGTGCCGCCGATCTCGAAGCGCTGCCGGGTATTGGCCCTGCGGCAATCAAGGAGATTGAGGCGGGTCTCACGGCGGCAAAACTGCCTGCGTTAGGGTAGAGCGCACAAAGATACGGATTCGGCGACGATTTCTCCGAATCCGTATCTGCATTATCAGTTGACAGTTTGTTACCTTTCCAGTATTGTTAATCCTTGCGCGAAAATTGGGCAAGGATTTTTCCATGTCCTAAGCAAGAAGGCAACGATTGTCGGCGTGTAAGAAGGAGCCAGAAGCGATGCGTACGTTTTCTGTACGTGAGCTTCGCAGCGACAAACTTAGACGACGACAAGCTAGCCGCCAGACGAAAGGGAAAGACGTAATGCCGACCATAAACCAGCTGGTTCGCAAGGGCCGCAAAAAGAGTGTCGAAAAGAGCAAGACGCCGGCGCTCAAAGGTAACCCGCTTCTTCGCGGTGTGTGTACGCGTGTCTATACGACCACGCCGAAAAAGCCAAACTCTGCCCTTCGTAAGGTCTGTCGTGTGCGTCTTTCGAACAAAATGGAGGTCACTGCCTATATTCCTGGTATCGGTCACAACTTGCAGGAGCACTCAATCGTGCTCGTGCGCGGTGGTCGTGTGAAGGACCTTCCCGGTGTGCGCTACAAGGTCGTGCGCGGTGCTCTTGACGCCGCAAGCGTTGCCGATCGCAAGCAAGCTCGTAGCCGTTACGGCGCGAAGAAGGAGAAGTAGTATGCCACGCCGAAACGCACCGGAGCGCCGCGAAACCACCCCGGACGCTCGTTACAACAATCGTCTCGTCACGCAGCTTATCAACAAGATTCTATGGGACGGCAAGAAGTCGACGGCCGAGCGCATCGTCTACGGTGCCTTTGACATCATCGAGCAAAAGACCGGCCAAGATCCGCTGAGCGTATTTAAGCAGGCGATGGATAACGTAAAGCCGCAGATCGAGGTGCGTCCAAAGCGTGTTGGTGGCTCGACGTATCAGGTTCCCGTCGAGGTCAACAGCCGTCGTTCGACGACGCTTGGTATCCGCTGGATCGTCGGCTACTCGCGTACTCGCAAGGAAAAAACGATGGCCGAGCGCCTCGCCGCTGAGATCATGGAAGCCGCCAATGAGGCTGGCAACGCGGTCAAGAAGCGCGAAGACGTATTTAAGATGGCAGAAGCGAACCGCGCGTTTTCGCACTACCGCTGGTAGAGGATATCGAGACTCATGGCTAAAACGTACTCCCTCGATAACACGCGCAACATCGGCATCATGGCTCACATTGATGCAGGTAAAACGACGACGACCGAGCGCATTCTCTACTACACCGGCAAATCGCACAAGCTTGGCGAAGTTCACGAAGGCCAAGCCACGATGGACTGGATGGAGCAAGAGCAAGAACGTGGCATCACTATCACGAGCGCTGCGACGACGTGCTTTTGGGGCGATCATCGTATTCAGATTATCGATACGCCGGGCCACGTCGACTTTACCGTCGAGGTCGAGCGCAGTTTGCGCGTGCTCGATGGCGCGGTTGCAGTTTTTTGTGCGGTTGGCGGCGTGCAGCCGCAGTCCGAGACCGTCTGGCGCCAGGCCGAGAACTACCACGTTCCTCGCATGGCGTTTGTTAACAAGATGGACCGCACCGGCGCAGACTTTACCAACGTCATTGACATGATGAAGGATCGTCTCGCTGCTAACGCGGTGCCTATTCAGATTCCGATGGGCGCAGAGGACAACTTCAAAGGCATCATCGACCTCGTGGAGATGAATGCCGTTTTCTTTTCCGATGACGACAAGAACGAAAACCCCACCGTCGGTGATATTCCCGACGAATACCTTCAGCAAGCAACAGAGGCCCGCAAGGCCATCATTGAGGCGGCAGCGGACTGCGACGATGAGCTCATGATGCTCTATCTCGAAGACGAAGACGCCATCACGGCCGAGCAGCTCAAAGCAGGCCTGCGCAAGGCAACGATTGCCTGTACGATGACGCCGGTCATCTGCGGATCGGCCTTCAAGAACAAGGGCGTCCAGCAGATGCTCGATGCGGTCGTCGCATATCTTCCCAGCCCGCTCGACGTGCCGCCCATTAAGGGTGAAGACGCCAAGACAGGCGCCGAGGTCGAGCGCAAGCCGGACCCCAAAGAGCCCTTCGCAGCGCTCGCGTTCAAGGTTATGACCGACCCCTTCGTCGGCAAGCTCACCTACTTCCGTGTCTACTCGGGCACGCTTGAGAGTGGCAGTTATGTGCTCAACTCGCTCAAGGGCAAGAAAGAGCGCATCGGGCGCCTTCTGCAGATGCACGCAAATAATCGTGAGGACATCAACGCCTGCCGCGCAGGCGATATCGTCGCTGCCGTTGGCCTCAAAGATACCTCGACGGGCGACACGCTCTGTGATGAAAAGGCTCCCGTTGTTCTTGAGTCGATGGTCTTTCCCGATCCCGTTATCGACATCGCAATCGAGCCAAAGACCAAGGCCGAGCAAGACAAGCTAGGCATCGCACTCGCGCGTCTGGCTGAGGAAGACCCTACCTTCCGTGTACGCACCGATCAAGAGACCGGTCAGACGATTATCGCCGGTATGGGCGAACTTCATCTCGAGGTCATTGTCGACCGTTTGCTACGTGAATTTAAGATCGAGGCGAATATCGGTAAACCGCAGGTTGCCTACAGAGAGACGGCCGGCAAACAGGTCGACAATGTCGACATGAAGTTCGCCCGTCAGTCTGGTGGACGCGGCCAGTACGGTCACGTTATCATCAACCTCATCCCGCAAGAGCCCGGCGCCGGCTACGAGTTTGAGAGCAAGATTGTCGGAGGCGCTATCCCCAAAGAATACATCCCTAGTGTCGACAAGGGCATCCAGGAAGCACTCAATACCGGAGTGCTTTCGGGCTTTCCGACCGTCGACATCAAGATCGAGCTCATCGATGGGTCGCACCACGAGGTCGACTCAAGCGAGATGGCGTTCAAAATCGCCGGTTCGATGGCGGTCAAGGAAGCGCTCAAGCGCTCGAACCCCGTGTTGCTTGAACCAGTCATGGACGTCGAAGTCGTCACACCCGAAGAGTACATGGGTGACGTTATGGGCGACCTCAGCTCGCGTCGTGGACATATCGGAGCGATGGAAGATCGCGCCGGTGCCAAGGTCGTCAACGCAGAGGTACCGCTCTCCGAGATGTTTGGTTACTCGACCGATCTGCGTAGTAAGTCGCAGGGACGTGCCGTCTACACGATGCATTTTGGCGCGTACAAGCCGGTTCCAAAGTCAATCGCCGAGGAAGTCGCGGCGAAAATGGGCGTGACAGGTTAACGAAGGAGCAGATGGTGGCAACAGCAGCAGCAAAGCAAAAGATTCGCATTCGCCTACAGGGCTACGATCACGAGGTCGTCGACCTGAGCGCGAAAAAGATCGTCGATACGGCGATTAAGACCGGTGCCGAGATTGCCGGTCCTATCCCGCTGCCAACGTCGCGCAATCTTTACTGCGTTATCCGGGGACCGCACGTCGACAAGGATAGTCGTGAGCAGTTCGAAATTCGTACACACAAGCGTCTCATTGATATTACAAAGGTGGGAGACAAGACGGCCGACTCGCTACGTCGCCTCGACCTTCCTGCCGGCGTTGAAATCGAGATTAAGGCATAAGGAAACCACTGAGCGCAGACTCAAGTTTCACGAGAAAGGGGAAGGCAACGATAAATCGTGTGTAAGAAGGAGAGCAAGTTGATTTGGCGCGCAGCGACCTTAACGGTCGTGAGCACGAATCGCTACGCAGCTCGACGCACTTAGACGTGATTTAGCTAGCCGCCAGACATGAAGATATTAGGCAAAAAGTTGGGTATGACCCAGGTGTGGTCTGAGGACGGCAACCTCATCCCGGTGACCGTCATCGAGGCCGGACCGTGCGTCATTACCCAGGTGAAGACGGCCGAAAAAGATGGCTACGATGCGATACAGGTTGGCTTCGGTGAGGTCGAAATCGATACGGTCAATAAGCCGACGGCCGGTCATATCACGAAGAACAATAAGCAGGCTAAGACTGCCTACAAGCATCTCGCCGAGATTCGTCTTAGCGAGCCGACCGAGCTCAAAGCCGGCGACACTATTACCGTCGCTGACTTCGAGGATATTAAAAGCGTTAACGTCTCCGGTACCAGCAAAGGTAAAGGCTTTGCCGGTGTTATCAAACGTCATAACTTTAGTGGTGGTCGTGCCAGCCACGGCTCACACTTTCATCGTACACCCGGCTCAATCGGTCAGGCAGCAACTCCTGCGCGTGTATTCAAAGGTCGCAAGATGCCCGGTCGTATGGGCAATGATACCGTAACTGTCCGCAATCTTGATGTCGTCAAGGTCGACCCCGAGCAGAACCTTTTGCTCGTCAAAGGCGCCGTTCCCGGTGGCCGTGGTGCGCTCTTGACCGTCAAGGCGTAAAGGGCAGGGGGAGCAACACAACATGGCAACTATCAGGACATTCGATGCAAAGGGCACGAAGAAGACGGCGGTCAAGGCGACCGACGACATCTTCGCAATCGAGCCCAACACCTTTGCGATGCACACGGTCGTGCGTAGCCAGCTTGCGGCGATTCGCAGTGGCTCGCATGCGACGAAAACGCGCAGCATGGTGCGTGGCGGCGGCAGAAAGCCGTGGCGCCAAAAAGGCACCGGTCGTGCGCGCCAGGGTACGATTCGTGCGCCACAGTGGGTCGGCGGTGGTGTCACCTTTGGCCCCAGCCCGCGCAGCTATGCGTTCAAGGTGCCGAACAAGGTCATCAAGCTGGCCATGCGCAGTGCACTTTCGGCTAAACTCGCCGACGAGCAGCTTGTTGTCGTCGATAAGTTCGACTTTGCCGAGCCGTCGACAAAAGCCGGTGCTGCGCTTCTCAAGGAGCTCGGTCTTGAGGGTAAGAAGGTTACCGTTATCGTCGGCAACGAGGACGACAACGCCTATCTTTCCTTGCGCAACATTGACCGCTGTCGCGTCATCTTTGCCTTTGAGGTCAACACCTACGACATCATCGACAACAAGATGCTCGTTATCTCGAAAGATGCGCTGAAGTTTATCGAGGAGGTGCTCGGCTAATGGCTGCAACCACACACAACCCTCGCGGAGTCATCCTTCGTCCTATCGTGAGCGAGAAGTCGCTCTATGCGATGGAGACCAACAACGTCTATACGTTTGAGGTTGCTAAGTCAGCGTCGAAGCCGCAGATTGCCCAAGCCGTCGAAGAGATTTTCGGCGTCACGGTTGTCAAAGTCAATACGATGAACGTGGCAGGTAAACCACGCCGCGTTCGGTATCAGTTGGGTCACACGAAAAGCTGGAAAAAGGCGCTTGTCACGCTCGCCGAGGGCGACAAGATTGACCTCTTCCCGGGAGTGTAGGAGCGTAACATGGGAGTCAAGAAATATAAGCCAACCTCTCCCGGCCGTCGCGGTATGTCGGTCTCGGACTTTTCCGAGATTACCTGCACGACACCGGAGAAGTCGTTGCTTGAGCCGCTCCACAAGAAGGGTGGGCGTAACAACAACGGTCGCATCACCGTGCGTCATCAGGGTGGCGGCCACAAGCGTCGTTACCGCGTCATCGACTTCAAGCGCAACAAGGACGGTATCCCGGCTAAGGTTGCGACGATTGAGTACGACCCGAATCGTAATGCGCGCATCGCGTTACTCCACTATGCCGATGGTGAAAAGCGCTACATCCTCGCGCCGAAGGGCCTTGAGGTCGGCCAGATGATTACGAGCGGTGAGGGCAGCGATATCAAGCCCGGCTGTGCACTGAAGCTTAAAGATATCCCGGTCGGTACGGTCGTACATGCCGTCGAGCTTGAGCCTGGCAAAGGCGCGGCACTCGCACGTAGCGCCGGCACCAGTATCCAGCTCATGGGTAAAGAGGGCACGTACGCCATTTTGCGTATGCCGAGTTCTGAGATGCGCCGTGTGCTCATCGAGTGCCGTGCCACCATTGGTGAGGTCGGCAACGCCGAGCACGCCAACATCAACTGGGGCAAGGCAGGCCGCATGCGTCACAAAGGTGTGCGTCCCAGCGTACGCGGTACCGCAATGAACCCGGTTGACCATCCACACGGTGGTGGCGAGGGTAAGAACAAATCTGCCGGCCGCCATCCCGTGACCCCGTGGGGTGTGCCGACGAAAGGCCACCGCACCCGCAAGAAGAACAAATCGACCAATCGCCTCATCATCAGGCGCCGTAAGAAGTAACCGAGGAGGGTACTGTGAGTAGAAGTCTGAAAAAAGGACCGTTCGTCGAACCTCGCTTGCTTATGCGTGTGCAGAAGATGAATGAAGAAGGCAAAAAGGACGTCGTCAAGACGTGGTCACGCGCCTCGACGATTTTCCCTGAGATGGTTGGCCACACGATTGCGGTCCACGATGGTCGCAAGCACGTTCCTGTCTACATCACCGAGTCGATGGTAGGGCACAAATTGGGCGAGTTCAGCCCGACGCGCACCTACCGCGGGCACTAAGGGGGCAGGCACATGCAACAAGACGGCATACAGTCTCAAGCAGTAGCAAAGTTCCAGCGCATTGCGCCGCGTAAAGCGCGCCTTGTGCTCGACCTTATCCGTGGCAAATCGGTACCGGAGGCTCGTACGATTCTGCAGTTCAGCGACCGTGCCGCCGCCGAGACGATCCTCAAGGTCGTCAACAGTGCCGCGAGCAACGCCGAAAACAACCATCAGGCGAACGCTGAGGACCTTACTATCGTCGCATGTTTTGCCGACGAAGGACCGACGCTCAAGCGTATCCGTCCGCGCGCGCGCGGCATGGCGTATCGTATTCGTAAACGCACCAGCCACATTACCGTGGTGGTAGGAACCAAGGAGTAAGTATGGGTCAGAAAGTCAATCCGACAGGTTTTCGCCTCGGCATGACCGAGCAACACCGCTCCAACTGGTTCGGTGGCAAGGACTATGCGAAGACGCTCGCCAACGATATCGAGCTCCGCACATTCCTTGAGAAGCGTCTGGCGCGTGCTTCGGTGAGCAACATCTTCATCGAGCGTAAAGGCGAGAAGGTCTACGTCAATGTGCACACGGCGCGCCCGGGTATCGTCATCGGTAAGGGCGGTGCAGAGATCGACGAGCTTCGCAAGGAGATTCTCAAGATTACCGATGGCTCGGTTGATGTTAAGATTACCGAGGTCGTGCGTCCCGAACTCGATGCCACGCTCGTGGCACAGTCGATTGCCGACCAGCTCGTGGGGCGCGTAGCGTTTCGTCGTGCGATGCGCAAGGCCGTCACCACGGCAATGAAGAGTGGTGCGAAGGGCATTCGCGTACAGGTCTCCGGCCGTCTTGGCGGTGCCGAGATGTCTCGCCGCGAGTGGTACCGCGAAGGCCGTGTGCCGCTTCACACCTTGCGTGCTCGTATCGACTACGGTACCGCACGCGCGCAGACACCGATGGGTATCATCGGCGTCAAGGTCTGGATCTATCACGGCGAAGTCATGCCGGGTCAGCCGCCACTTAACCCTGCACTTGAGGGTGTACGCGCACCGCGTGGAGGGAACCGTCGCAATAACCGAGGCGGGGGAGGTCGTAAGTAATGTTGATGCCAAAGCGCGTAAAGTACCGCAAGGTGCAGCGCGGTTCGATGAAGGGCAAAGCAAAAGGTGGCACGAAGGTTACCTTTGGCGAGTACGGTATGCAGACACTGGAAAAGGGCTGGATTACCAGCCGCCAGATTGAGGCTGCCCGTGTTGCCATGACGCGCTACATGAAGCGTGGTGGTCAGGTATGGATTACTATCTTCCCTGACAAGCCGATTACGCAAAAACCTGCCGAGACTCGCATGGGTTCGGGTAAGGGTAACCCCGAGAAGTGGGTTGCCGTGGTAAAGCCGGGACGCGTGATGTTCGAGGTTGCAGGGGTCGACGAAGAGGTCGCCCGTGAAGCAATTCGCCTTGCTCAGCATAAGATGCCCGTTAAGACGAAGTTCGTTGTTCGAGAAGAAGAGAAGGAGGCGTAGAGGATGAAAGCACAGGATGTAGCCGCGTTGCCTGACGAGCAGCTTGCTCAGGAGCTCGTAAACGCGCGCGAAGAACTTTTCAACTTGCGCTTCCGTCTTGCGACCGGTCAGGTCGATGACACGAGCAAGATTGGTCAAGTCAAGAGGACGATCGCGCGTTTGCTCACCGAGACGCGCTCACGAGAGATAGTTGGAGCTTCAGATGCGCAATAATCGCAAAACGTTTACCGGAACCGTCGTAAGTGCGGCCAGCGATAAGACGATCGTTGTCCAAATCTCACGGCGTAAGAAGCATCCGCTTTACGGAAAGATGATCACGACCACGAGCAAGCTTCATGCCCACGATGAGGGCAACGAGGCCGGCGTGGGCGATACGGTTACGGTTATGGCGACACGTCCACTGTCAAAGATGAAGCACTGGCGCCTCATCGAGATCGTCGAGAAGGCGAAATAGGAGAAGGAACGGGACCGGCAATGATTCAGTCAGAAACCAGACTCAAAGCGGCCGATAACTCGGGTGCCCGCAAGCTCGCGTGCATCAAGGTACTCGGTGGCTCGAAGCGTCGCTATGCGCGCGTGGGCGACGTAATTGTGTGCTCGGTCAAAGAGGCCCAGCCGAACTCTGGCGTCAAAAAGGGCGAGATCGTCCAGGCCGTCGTCGTGCGTTGCGTCAAGGAGCATCGCCGCAAGGATGGCAGCTACATCAAGTTCGATGACAACGCGGCCGTCGTCATTGACCCGGCCACGGGTAATCCGCGCGGTACGCGCATCTTCGGGCCGGTCGCACGCGAGCTGCGCGACAAGAGATACATGAAGATCGTCTCGCTGGCACCGGAAGTGCTGTAAGGTAGGGGTTGAAAATGGCTAAGTTTCGTATCAGAAAGGGCGATAAGGTGGTCGTTATCGCCGGCAAAGATAAGGGCAAGGAGTCGCGCGTGCTGCGTGCATATCCGCAACGCGAGCGTGTGGTGTGCGAGCACATCGCCGTCGCCAAGAAAGCAGTGCGCCCGACGCAGCAGAACCAGAAAGGCGGATTCCGCGATATGGAGCTGCCTATTCACGTGAGCAACGTGATGCTGGTCTGCCCGAAGTGCAACAAGCCTACGCGTGTAGGCATCAAGCGTGCCGACGACGGCGCACGGGTTCGCCTGTGCAAAGTATGTGGCGCCGAGTTCGAGTAGGAAGGCAAGAGGTATGGCCCCACGGCTGAAAGAAAAGTACGTTAAAGAGGTTGCTCCGAAGATTAAAGACGAGCTGTCTCTGCATAACCCGATGCAGATTCCTCGCATCGAGAAGATCGTCGTCAACATGGGGGTAGGTGACGCGGTCGCCGATGCCAAGCAGCTTGAGGGCGCCATCGAGGACCTGCGCACCATCACCGGTCAGCAGCCGCGGATAAACCGTGCGCGCAAGTCTATCGCGGGCTTTAAGCTGCGCGAAGGCATGCCTATCGGTGTGAAGGTGACGTTGCGTGGCGATCGCATGTGGGAGTTCTTCGATCGCTTGCTCGCCACGGCTATCCCGCGTATTCGTGACTTTCGTGGTCTGTCGGCAAAGAGCTTCGACGGACGCGGCAACTATACCTTTGGCATTACCGAACAGCTGATATTCCCCGAGGTTGACTACGACAAAGTTGACCGCACGCGGGGTATGGACATCACTATTGTAACGACGGCTCACGATGATGAGAGCGCTCGTGCGCTCTTGACGGGATTCGGCTTCCCGTTGAAGAAAGCATAAGGAGCGCAGTATGGCCAAAAAGTCAATGATAGCGAAAGCAAAGCGCGAGCCTAAGTTCTCGACGCGCAAGTACAACCGATGCGTGAAGTGTGGTCGTCCGCGGGCATACTATCGAGACTTCGGCATCTGCCGTATCTGTCTGCGCGATATGGCGAGCAAGGGCGAGCTACCCGGCGTACGCAAGGCAAGCTGGTAGAGGCCGGGGAGGAGAGATATCTTATGAGTATGAACGACACCATAGCAGACATGCTAACGCGCATTCGTAATGCGAACAGCGCTACGCTGCCACAGTGCACGATGCCAACGAGCAAGAAGCTTGAGGCGATCGCTAAGATTCTGCTGCAGGAAGGCTACATCGCCGACTATCGCGTTGAGAAGAGTACGCCACGCGATACGCTCGTTATCGTCCTTAAGTACGGACAAGATAACGAGCGCACCATCGCCGGCATTAAGCGCATCAGCAAACCGGGGCTGCGAAACTATGTGAACAGCCGAGAGATTCCGCGCGTGCTCGGTGGTCTTGGTATTGCAATTATTTCGACGTCGAGCGGCATTATGACCGACTACGACGCACGGCAAAAAGGCGTGGGCGGCGAAGTGCTCGCGCACGTATGGTAAGGAAGGATTGACGTAATGTCACGTATCGGTAAAATGCCTATTCCCGTGCCAAGTGGCATTGAGGTCTCTCTTGAGAACTCAAGCAGCGGCTCGACAAAGGTTACGGTGAAGGGGCCCAAAGGTGAGCTCTCGCAAGAGATATCCTCTTTGTTGACCGTCAAGCTTGATGAAGGCGAAGTGGTCGTGATGCGCGCCGATGACGAGCGCGAATCTCGAAGCCAGCACGGCTTGGCACGTACGCTGATAAACAACATGGTCGTTGGCGTGAATGAGGGCTACTCGAAGAAGCTTGAAATCGTGGGTGTGGGTTATCGCGCTCAGATGAAGGGTTCTGACCTCGAGATGCAGCTCGGGTTCTCGCATCCGGTGCTCGTTAAGCCGGTCAATGGCATCAAATTTGAGACCCCCTCTCAGACGGAAATTATCGTTTCGGGTATCGATAAACAGGCCGTAGGTCAGGTCGCGGCCGATGTTCGCAAGTGGCGCAAGCCCGAGCCATATAAAGGCAAGGGTATTCGCTACGAAGGCGAATACGTACGTAGGAAGCTTGGAAAGGCGGCGAAGTAATGCTTAAGACGAAGAAGAAAAGCGCCGACCTCAAGCGTCGTCAAACGCGCGTGCGCGGCAAAATTTCCGGCACGGCTCAGCGTCCACGCCTGCGTGTGACACGGACAAACGCGCATATCAGCGCGCAGCTCATCGATGATGTAACCGGTTGCACCCTTGTGGCGGCGGCATCGAACGAGAAGGGTTTGCTCGGCAAGGGAAAGGTCGGCTCGAACGTTGAGGCGGCGACCTTGGTGGGCGAGACGATCGGCGCGCGCGCCAAAGATGCGAAGATTACCGAGGTCGTTTTCGACCGTGGCGGCCGCATCTATCACGGTAGGGTTAAAGCTCTGGCAGAAGGCGCACGCAGCGCCGGCCTGAAGTTCTAGGAGGAACAGGTATGGCTCGTAATACGCGCAATATGGCTCAAGATACCGAGCTTCAGGAGAGAGTGGTCTACATCAACCGCGTGTCTAAGGTGGTCAAAGGCGGGCGTCGATTTTCGCTGTCTGCACTTGTTGTTGTCGGCGATGGTGCGGGGCGTGTAGGCGTCGGCATGGGTAAAAGTGCCGAGGTCCCGACCGCGATTGCCAAGGGCATCGAGAACGCCAAGAAGAACATGATTAAGGTGCCGCTTATTAACGGAACCCTTCCTCACGAATATGTCGGTCGTTTCGGCGCTGCACGCGTGGTGCTTAAGCCCGCCGCCCCTGGTACGGGAATTATCGCCGGTGGCCCGGTGCGTGCCGTGCTTGAACTTGCTGGCTTTACCGACGTGTTGAGCAAGTCACTTGGCTCGCCGAACCCGATTAACGTGGTCAAAGCGACCATCGAAGGGCTCAAGAACATGCAGTTTGTCGAGGATGTCGCGCGTCGTCGCGGCAAGACCGTCGAGGAACTGTTCCGTATCAAACCGGCCGAGTCGAAGAAGGCGGTCGAGGATGTTGAGGCCGCGACAGAGAAGCCGGCGAAAGAGGCGGTGAAGGCCGATGCCTAAGCAACTCAAAGTTACCCAAATCAAAAGCGCCATAGGCAAAGAGAAAAGTCAGGGTGCGACGCTCAAGGCGTTAGGTTTGCGCAAGATTCGCCACGCGGTCGTTCACGACGATACCCCGGTCATTCGTGGTATGGTCTTTAAGGTAAAGCATCTCGTCGAAGTTGAAGAGGTATAACGATGGAACTGCACGATCTATTCCCTGCTCCGGGTTCGACCAAAGAGCGCAAGCGCGTTGGTCGCGGTCCCGGTTCGGGCAAAGGTAAGACCTGCGGACGCGGGCAAGATGGTCAAGGTTCGCGTGCCGGTGGCACGAAGGGACCGGGATTTGAGGGCGGGCAGCTCCCGCTCTACATGCGTCTGCCGAAGCTCGGCGGTTTCACGAACATCAATCGTCAGGAATACGCGGTCGTTAACGTTGGTCGTCTCGAAGAGCTCTTCGAGGCCGGCGACGTGGTGACGCCCGACTCGCTTGCAGCAAAGGGTGCCGTCAAGAGCACCGGTGGCGTGCCAAAACTGCCGGTCAAAATCCTTGGCAATGGCGAACTGACGAAGGCGCTGAAGGTCTCGGTCGATAAGATTTCGGCCTCAGCAGGTGAGAAAATCAAAAAAGCCGGAGGGACGGTCGAGTAATCGTGTTTGCTGCTATCGCCAACGCATTTCGTGTCCCCGATCTTCGCAAGAAGATTATGTTCACGCTGTTTATTCTCGTGCTGTATCGTATTGGTGCGCACGTTCCCGTGCCTGGCGTTAACGCCACGTCGATTCAGGCGACGCTCGACAACTTGCCGGCGCTCGGTATGCTCAATCTGTTTTCCGGCAACGCGTTGGCACAGTTCAGCGTGTTTAGTCTTGGCGTCATGCCCTACATTACGGCGAGCATTATCATGCAGCTGTTACAGGCGGCTATCCCGGCGCTGGAGCGCTTGAAAAAAGAGGGCGAGGCCGGCCAGCAGAAGATTACCCAGTATACGCGCTATCTGACGGTGTTTATCGCAACCGTTGAGGCCATCGGTTTTATCGGCATGATATTTGCCGGTGCCATCGACTACAGTGGCGGTCTGCCGCGTTGGTTCTCGATGGCGGTCGTGGTCGTGACGCTCGTTGCCGGTACGACGCTCATCATGTGGCTTGCCGAGCTCATCACGCAACGCGGCATCGGCAACGGCATGTCATTGCTCATCTTTGCCTCGATTATCTCGGGCTTCCCGGCTGCGCTCGCTTCGTCGCTTATGTTTGGCAACGATGGTGCGCTGGGCAACGCTCTGATGGTTACGCTTATCATTGCGGTTGTGCTTGCCGTTATCATGGTTGTCATCTACATCGATCGCGGCCAGCGTCGTATTCCTGTCAACTACGCCAAGCGCGTCGTTGGCCGACGCGTCATGGGCGGTACGTCCACCTATATCCCGCTGAAAGTTAACGGTGCAAACGTCATCCCCATCATCTTTGCGAGCGCGATACTCTCAATCCCGATGCAGCTCGCGCTCGTCATCAATACGCCGTGGTTCCAGAGCTTTGCCAACGCGATAAGCAGCGGTCCGCTCAACTGGATTGTTACGTTTATACTTATCGTGTTCTTCAGCTACTTCTATACCGCCCTCATCTTCAATCCTATCGAGCTATCCGATAATCTGCGCCAACAGGGTGGCTTTATCCCCGGTGTACGCCCTGGACAGAAGACGGTCGAGTATATCCAGACGGTTATGAACCGCATCGTGCTGCCCGGCGCACTGTTTTTGGGTACGATTGCGGTGGGTACATCGATCCTGTTCAGCGTGACGAACAACCCGCTCATTCAGCAGTTCGGTGGCACGTCGATTCTGATTATGGTTGGTGTGGCGCTTGAGACGATGACGCAGATTGAGTCGCAGTTGAAGATGCGCCACTACGACGGCTTCTTTAAGTAACGAGCACACTAGGACATGTCTAAGTGTGTCGCGCTGCACAACGATTGCTCAAACAAGTAGGCCACTACGTTTATTTCGCAATCGGTTTGCGCTCCTGCTTACACACGTCCTAGAGCACTCGTCTAACCACTAGGGAGGTTTATCTACTATGAACATAGTCTTACTGGGGGCGCCGGGAGCCGGTAAAGGCACGCAGGCGAAGTTTATCGTTGAGGAGTACGGCATCCCGCAGATCTCGACGGGCGACATCCTGCGCGCCGCGGTTGCGAACGAGACGCCACTCGGCCTTGAGGCCAAGAAGTTCATGGACGCCGGTAATCTCGTGCCAGATGCGCTTGTGGTGGGGCTCGTGAAAGATCGCCTGACTGCAGGCGATACCGAACGCGGCTTCATCCTTGACGGCTTTCCGCGTACCATCCCACAGGCCGAAGCGCTCGACGAGGCACTTGCCGAGGTCGGCAAAGCTATCGAGCTGGCGCTGTCGGTCGATGTTGACTTCGATGTCATTGTGAAGCGTTTGACGACACGCCGCACCTGTCGTGCCTGTGGCCGCATCACGAATGCGAGCGAAGGAAGCACGTGCTCGGCGTGTGGTGGCGAGCTGTATCAGCGTGATGACGACAACGAGACGACGGTGCGCAATCGCCTTGAGGTTTACGAGGCGCAGACGGCGCCACTCATCGACTACTACGCCGCTAAGGGTATTCTGAAGCGCGTCGATGGTGATCGGGATGTTGAGATAGTGCGTGGCGAGGTCTTTGACCTTCTAGACGCGCTCTAGGCGTGCGGGTTGCGTCTATGGCAACGAGAATATGATAACGAGGAAATCGCGTCATGAACTCAAGTTAATGGCTGAGGCGGGGCGTATCAGCATTCTCGCTTTGCAGGCAACCGGCGCGGCAGCCTGCCCGGGCGTGTCTACTTTGGAGCTCGACCACATCGCTGAGGATATCATTCGTGAACACGGGGCCGTGTCGGCGTTCAAGGGCTACCTCGGCTATCCTGCGACGATATGTGCCTCGATAAACGATGAACTCGTGCACGGCATCCCCTCAGCTGAGCGCGTGTTGAGTGATGGCGATATTCTGACCGTTGATGTCGGCGCAATCTATCAGGGTTACGTCGGTGATAACGCTGACACGTTCGCTATCGGCACCATCGATGATGAGTCACAACGGCTCATCGATACGACGCGCGCGGCGCTCTATGCGGCTATCGACCGGTGTGTCGAGGGTAATCGGCTTGGTGACGTGAGCGCAGCGATTCAGGCCACTGCCGAAGAAGCGGGATACGGTGCGGTGCGCGAGTACTGCGGGCACGGCATCGGTGCCAAGATGCACGAGGAGCCGAGCGTCCCCAACGTGGGTAAACCGGGCACTGGTCCGCGTCTGCGCGCGGGTATGACGCTCGCCATCGAGCCGATGCTTACCGCCGGAGACTTTCGCGTACAGGTCCGCGATGACGGCTGGACGGTCGTCACGCAAGATGGCTCGCGCTGTGCCCAGATCGAACACACCGTCGCCATCGGCAAAGATGCACCACTGATTCTTACCGTGATATAGGGCGACACTTCGGTCACCACTTTCCCCCAATCGCTGTAACCTCTGTTACAATAAAGCACGAATGAGCGCCGTACAGAAATGGGTGGTGTTTCATCGAGGGCAAACAAGATAGTGGTACGCGCACCCTGCTTATGACAGCGGGCGTGGCGGCTGTTATCGTAATTGCGGTTACTGCAGTCCTTCTTACACTCAATATTTTATCTATCGGTCCATGGTCTTCGACACGTATTACTGACGCGGAGATTGAGGCCGAAATTTCGTATTTGCAAGAGCAATCACCCGAGCTTTTTGAGGGAGAATACGCGACGATATCTGCAGATGAACTGCGCGAACGGATTCGCCGTCATCTTGAAGATAGAAATCTGCTTGTTGCAGAGGCGAAAAAACGTGGTATTGAAGACGTGACTGAGCAGTTTGAGAAAAGCTACCATGCCATCGAGAGCGGCTATGGCGGCCGCGATCATTTTGAATACTATCTTTCAATAAAAGGTGTCGACGAGAAACAGCTTAAGCGTAACCTTGAGGCGAACATCATCATTAACGAGCTTGCCAAGAGCCTTGTAGATGAAAAGGACCTGACCGAAGCAGAGTTGCACAACTACTACGAGACGAACAAATCTCGCTATCCCATTGATTTTGAGAAAGCGCGTGCCCAAGTTATTGCTGACTTACTTGGCAAGAAGCGCGCAGAGGCAATAGATGAGTTGCTGGAGAGTTTGAGGGATGTGTAATGATGAAACGCTCGTATAACGGATCCGTATTGCCAACATTTTTGCGAAGCATTGCGCTCGTTATGGCTTCTGTCATGTTTTTTGTCTCACTCCCGGTCTACGCATTTGCCCAGTTAGATATTCCTGAAGAGATTATCGAGGCTTTAGGCGCCGCAGAGGAATTTTCGCATGCTCCTACAAGCAAACCGAGCGGCCCCTCGCTAGCTGATTTATCTGAGGAGGCTACCTATGCTCCTCCTGCTGAAAGTATCGGACCTGCCGAGCACGTGCAAACCGATGAGCCCGGATACGATGAGAGCGCCACGCAGGTACGCGAACTTCTTGCAGAGCGCACCGAAACAGCAAAAATATATGAACTTAGCGATGGCGCACGCGAGGCAATTGTAGGAGTTGGACCGGTTCACTACCAAGATCAACAGGACCGTTACATTGATATTGCGACCAATCTGGTTCCCTCACGAGAGACCAGCACTACGTTCGGAGGGTTTGCGCCGCTTTCGACAAGGGAAGGTATGGAGTTCAGTGCCTTCGGTGATGACGGTGCTGCGATTATTCAGGGCGATGGATGGAAGGTAAGCCTTACGTATGCGGGTGCGACTACCACGGTTCCGCTCGCTTTTGGCGACACTGCCTACTACACCGATGTGGCACCGGGAGTGGACCTCGAATATCGCTCAATGTGGTGGGGCATCAAAGAGACACTCATACTCACTCAACCGACCGATGAGCATACTTTTGATTTTCGTCTGACCTTTGAGGGTCTTGAACTCGCTTACGACGAAGAAAGTACTTCATATCGACTTATCGATCCCGAAACGGGCGAGGCCGTACTTGAGATTGGACGGCTGATAGTAACCGATAACTTTTACGATGAGGAAAAGGGCGAGTTTATTGCCTGTGAGGATGTCTATTGGGAGGCGGTGGATGGGGGCGAAGGATGGGCAACGCTACGTGCCGTCATCGATCGAGACTGGATTCAAGACAACACGCGTGTATGGCCGGTGCGTATCGATCCGCCGGTGATTCTTTCAGGCATCGCGGCTGCAGGGGGTCTGAGCCACCAAGATACCTATACCTCCTCTCGCTATCCAACGACATCATATCAGTGGACTCACGAGCTCAAGATTGGATACTATGATTCGTCGACCGGGCATAATCGTGCACTTACCATGTTCGTTCTGCCCAACCTAAAAGGCATGCGGATAGAGCGTGCAGAGCTGCACGCTCAACAGTTTCATCAGTATTATGTAAACGCAGCAACGACCACGTATGTTGCGGAGCTCGATCGCAATCCCAGCGTGTATGATACCTGGAATACGATGCCAGGAGTTGTGTCATGGATAGCTGCCAGCACCACGACGACTATTCGTAATCAGCCGGTCGTCTTCAATCTCAAAAACTACATGCAGGCTAGGATTAATGGTGGCAATACTCCTTCTCGATTTACCTTCTATCAAGATGAAGGAGGATCACAGAATACCACGCACTGGCGTAAGTATTACTCCGAGTGGTCAGGGGTGACACAATCTACATTTCAGGTAAGATATCGTGCTGACATCAAGGCCGTTACCGGGCTCAAGGCTACCACTAAAGCATCCGCCGAGTGGTTCAAAGAGGTTGACCATAACAACGATGGTATTGCTGACAATAGAAATGATCGTGACGGGCAAGGACGCGGTATTATCAATCTGTCTTGGAATGCCGATCCTAATGCCAAGGGTTATCTCGTCTATACTTTTGATGGTAATGCCTACAATATCGTAGGGAAAACGGTGGGCCCAAGTGCTACTACGTGGTCAAGCGAAGGTAGCGGCATTTTCCCGACCGATAGCGAAATCGATGCGCTGAAGCAAAACTTCGCCGGTCATTCGTATATCTATGGGAACACTCCCTCTGACGAATCGCGTCTTGCCAGAACAACGCTTACGTATCCTAGTGCGGTGGGTTCAAATCCTGCCGGGGCAGGGGTCGTTGCTTTTGATGGCACTGACATGTATGTCAAAAAATGGAGCTCATATCCTGGACCTGACCAGTGGGTACAGTTCAAAAAGACAGGCATGACAAATGGCCTGCCGACCTATGGCACAGGCAAAAAGATTGCCACTACACAGGCAGGAACAACTTCCTTGAGTGCTTTCGTAAAAAATGGCGTGCTTTATGACGGATACGTCACACGTGTTGGAGGCGGTACGGCAGACATACAGGGTTTTGTCCTTAGTTCAATCATGGATAAGGCGGTGCCGACCACATTGACTCTTTCAAAGCCGCCGTTTGGCCGCGGAAGTGGAGCGGAGGTGACGGGGCCGACCAATGGTGTTTTGCTCGCTGCCGATGATACCCATATTTATTCAGCGGCGAGGGTAAGCTCTACCTCCCCCAACATTAAGGTACGTATCTATGATGAGCACGGTGTATTCATCGAGGACAAAACCTATTCTTTAGCCGGACAGTCCCCCTACCTAAACTTTGATGGAGTTACTTCTGATGGGAGCAACCTTTACTTTTACGAGTGGGGTGGGGCGAAACGCATGACCAAAGTCTCCCTCAAGACAGGAAAAGTTGTAAATCAATGGCATGTCGATAGGCAGCCGACCGATCGCTCAGTCTCGGTTGTGTATGATAAAGTCCATAATCGGTTCGTGATGGGGCAACTTGATAATCTTGCCGCAGTTCATTCTTTCCGTGGCATTGGCGTTGATTTTCGTGATGACCCAAGACCCTTATATCGAAAGACTGCTAATAATAGACAGTACGATAACAACAAGAATTACTGGTTTAAAGTTTGTCCTTATTCGGAGCACGATGCGATAGAAGTGGGCACCGTTTCGTCCGTTCAAGCAACCTTTGAAAACCGCACTATTCGAGTAAGCGATGTGACACAGCGCAGTTTTGTGCCTATCGTCGAAATCGCTCATGAGACGGTCGAAGGTGCTCTTTCGAGTTCCGAGACACGTCTTATGACGGTCGACCTGGCCATTGCATCGGCGGGGCCTGATGCTGTACTGAGTCGCACATATACAAGCGACAGTGATTTTGAAAGTGCCTACTTACCCAAAGGGTGGATGTTTGGGTTTGAGGAAAATATCTCGCTTCTGGGAGATGCTACCATCTATACGAGTTCTGACGGCAATTCATATAGTTTTACAAAAACACAAGATGGCCGATATATTTCGCCAAACGGCATGCAGGCAGAGCTTGTCTACTACGAAGAAAGTGATGGTTGCGGAGACTCAACGTTTGCGATTTATGAACTCAAGTTCCCTGACGGAGGTTTGAAAATATTTGATGGGCACAACGGCAAGCTGCTTTATGAAGAGGACAGACAACAAAGGTATACGAACTATGACATACGTAGTAACGCAGTCTCGATTCTTGCGCACAATGGACAGAGCATTGAGTTAAATATAACAAATACCGGAACTATCGAGGCAGTGTACGAGACCGATGCAGGCACGCGTGAAATTAACTATATTCCCATGACCAGCATGCTCAGTGTATGCGAGTATCCGGGTACTGAAGCACAACTTACGCGTCTTTACGTTATGGACGACCAACGATTGACGAATATCTCGGCGGCAGGAGATAGCGTAGAGATCGAATACCTTGTCTCGTCTTTGAGCGCGGAACACACCGCATCTGATGCCCCATCGCAACGACACACCTTAGCTTATGTGGCCACCGCTGATCCAAGCACTAAACGAACTATTCTCAGCAAAGGATCAGTTACACCTGAAGGTGAATTTGCGGCAGGTCACGAGCGAAGCGAATATCTCATAAACGTGGCCCAACAGGTGATATGGTCAAGCATTTCATCAGGTGCCGATGAAGGAGTCTATGTTCGCTATAATTCTGAGAACCAATTAATCGGAACGCAGGCGCCGACGGTGGCAGAATTTCCCAATAACAAGGTCGCATTTGGCAGGAAATCGAACACGACTCAAATAACGGAAGAACTTTTCACTTATGATGGAAGAGGAAACCTGCTTAGTAGCACTAATAAAGCAGGCGGTCTTGCTGAACACTTTTATAATCATCAAAACGATATCATCAAAACGATTGACGAGGGCAGAGGGGTGACGTGGTTCGCCTACGATAACGAAGGTCGTTTAATTGTTGAGGAAAAACTTATCGGTACCTCAGGGGAAAAGAGTAGAACCGAATACGAATATAATGCGGATAGCAAGCTTGTTAAAACGCGTCGTGCAATTCGAGAGGTGAATGACGCATATGAATGGGAAACCATCTTGTATGGCAACCATGCTCCGAATGGTTTACCACAGCAAACAATCTACAAAGATGTACAGCTCTCGGCGCAAACTATGCCACAAGATATCGCGCAGATTGACCTCTACGATGGTTTTGGTAATCTTGTCGAGCAGATAATGCCACTTGGCACAACGACACAAGCGACATACGATATTGTCGGACGCCCGATCACGCAAACTGACCCCGGTGATGTTACTACTCATATAAAATATGACAGCACATCACGCGTCACAGAGACCTATAAGACCGCAGGTAACAACGATGATAAGCATGAATGGATCGTTGAGACCTACGATGTTATGGGGAACAATGTTCTCTCAAAACTTCTTGCGCCTGGTGGCGAAGAACTTTCGCGTACCGATCGTACTTTTGACGTGCTGGGTCGAGAGATTGCACATGATAGTAGCGATATCGAAGGCATTGAAACTATCGAGTATGACGATGTGGGTAATGTGGTAGCAGTATCTGAAGAATCTGTTCATGAAACCGTATTCGATCTGACGCAATACGATTGTCTCAATCGGCCAATTCGTGAAAATAACACTAAACTCTCGTTTCAGGGAAAATGGCACGAGTATGATGATAGTAATAATGTGGTGTGGTGCGCGCACGCCGGCGTTCTTTTTGAAACGACCTTTGACAGTGCGGGTCGAGTCATCAAGCATGTGAAGCTGCAGTCAGAGACAAATCCGGTGCCGGCAACCACCACCCAGATTTCCTATAATGCCAACAATAAGCCGGTCAAGGTTACCGAAAAATCGGCCGATCCTAAAGAACCTGTCGTTGAGTATACGCACACGTATGATTTGCTCGAACGTGAAGTTGCCGTGCAGCTTACCGGGCAAGCAGCATCGACCACGACCTACAATACGCTTGGATGGATACTGGCACAGACAGATTTTGACGGAGTGACAACAGCCTATAGTTATAACGAGCGTGGCGATGTTATCGAGAGCGACCACGGTGGCCTTATTACAACTGCCAATTACGACAGTGCGGGACGCCTCACGCAATCTGTGCAAGACGATGGTACGGCCATTGAGTACACCTACGATAATTTGGGACGGCTTGTACGTGAAGTGCACATCGGTGCTGACACAGTACTCAAAGAAACTGAAACAACGTATGATGCTAAAGGACAAGTAGCATCGGCTATCGAACATGTTGGCGGCTGGGTGCGTGATTTTGCGTATGAGCGTGTCGGAGCAGGCGAGAGTGCGTATCTCAAAACCACGTATACCGATACTTTTGCAAACGGCGTACAGGCTACTCACGAGATACATAGCGACGAATTCGCGTATGGTTTGTTGGCGGTATCCGGTGATACGACCCAGACAGCATCTCTTGCCACTGCGGTTACGCGAGATGAAGTGGGACGCACGGTTTCGCGTATTATTGGTGTGGCAAACCATCTTCTGTCATACAGCAGTGTGGGGCACCTCGCGTTTGATAGCGCGCTCTCACAGACAGGGAGCACAACGTACACGTACGCATCCGACAACAAACTTACCGGCACAAACTATACGTGGCTCGAACAGAGCGCAGCGTATGGCTATAACGTGAACCGCTCTGAACTTAAAACTGCCAAGATTGGTGCCGATATTGCTGATACGTATGCCTTCGATATCTCGAAGAATCTCACAGAAATATTCGGCGGTCCTAGCACAGCGCATTACACGTACGACAACATGGGGAGGGTGGCATCTAAGACAGCGGTCGAGGCGGCCGAAATAGAACTTCCTACAAAAAATATTGCCGTCGAAGACAACAATGCCACATTAACTTACGGCCAGAATTGGGTGCGTGCGAATAGCACGGCACTCTCAGGGGGTACGTGTACGCGCACTGACGTAGCAGGCTCTGAACTTACGTTTGCTTTCACCGGTAATGAACTTCGTTTTATCGGGGCACTGGCGCCAACCCACGGAGAGTTTGACCTTTATCTTGATGGCGAAACTACTCCGCGAGCTACTATCAGCTCTCATGGTCCAAACGTTGTATACCAGCAAGAGATAGGACGTGTTACTGACCTGAACCAAGGCTTCCATACCGCACGCATAGTATCAAAGACCAATGCGCGCGTCCATATTGATCGTATCGATATTTACGGCACGTCCCCTTCTCTTCTCAAGTGGGAGAATAAGCCTGAGCTGAAAATAGAATCGGATAATTCGCTTATAACTAAACGAGGAAACTGGACAACAACCACTTCCTCGGTATTGTCCGGTGGATCTTCCTTGCGCGCACAAACTCATCCTGGCGCAGAAATGACGTTCCAGGTTGCTGGAACAGAGGTGGTTTTCTTTGGAGCTACAAATGCGCACCTCGGCTCATTTGAAGTGTACATTGATGATGCACCGGCACCGGCTGCAACTTTTAGTAGCGCAACCTCGTCTTCCGTCCTTTATCAGCGCGAATTAGGTAGAGTGACGTTTCCGCAGGGTACACATACTGTCAAAATTCGTACACGGACACCCGACCTCGTCGAGATTGACCGTATTGAGGTTATAGGTGCGCCAGCTGCTGTCGGAAAATGGGAAACAAATGCTAGCCAGAAAATCGAGGCCGAGTCTTCAGGCATTACTAAAAAGGGCACGTGGACTCAGTCTTCTAACCCCGTGTTTTCTGGTGGGGTAACGGTACGTTCTGTTGTAGCAGGTTCTGAGATAACTTTTTCTGTTACCGGTCGTGAAGTGGTTTTTTACGGTATGCGAAACACCAATCTAGGCTCGTTCGATGTGTTTCTTAACGGATCCACTACACCCGCTACCACTATCAGTAATGTTGGGCCAAGCCTTGCGTATCATGTGCCGCTTGGCAGAATATCCTTTCCGCAAGGAACACATACTATTCGGTTGCGCACGAACTCGACCGAGTTGGTAGATATCGACCGAATAGAGGTTTATACGAGCAAGACAGCTCCGGTGGGCGAGCCAATCACTACGAATTATACTTACGACGAGCTTGGCCGGCGCACGAGCGCCGAAGCCCTTGATGAGGTGACAACGTATGAGTGGAACGGCTCACGGTTAACGGGTGTGGTAGACAACGAGCGAGAGACTGCCTACATCTATGACGGAGGTGGCCAGCGTCTCCGCAAGACCATCGAGCAAGAAGGCGTGGAGACAACCACCTCATATGTCTACGATGGCTTGCGGCTGCTAGCACTGGAGGCCTTCTCTGCTGACAGCACTCAGACGTTGACCTATCTGTACGCGGACAGCACTACGCCGATAGGTGCGCTCTATCAGTCCTACGACGTGAGCGAAGACACGTTTTTCGAGATTGTCTCTGACCGGCGAGGAGACGTGCGTGAACTGCGCGATACCAGTGGCTCGGCGTTTGCGCGCTACGATTACGACGCGTACGGTAATATCCGCACCGAAGAGGTCATGGGCACGACGCTTATCGCCGAAGAGCTTGCTCAAGTAATCGCTGATCTGCAGCCTTTACGTTATGCCGGCTATGTGTGGGATGCGGAGGCGGGGCTCTACTACTGCTCGCAACGCTATTACGACCCCACCATCGCCGCCTTCATCAGCAAAGACCCTATCAAGGCTGACGGTGAGCTGAGCGCGTATGCCTACTGTGTTAGTGAGCCAATCAATAATGTCGATCCTGATGGACTGTTCTTAAAGGCAGTTGGAAACTGGATTAGCAATCTGTTTAAGCCCAAACCTAAGCCAGTACCAGCATATAAGCCACATCTTGTTTTCAATGGAAACACACTTTCGATGAAACAGGGACAAACTGTCTTGAAGTCATATCCAGCTACTACTGGTAACAGCAAACTCTCATACACTCAAAATAATGGACCAATACCTCCAGGAACATGGTATTTGGGTGAGCGACGCATGAATATTGATAGGCGTAATTTTGTGATATGTGCAACTGAATGGCGAATTCAAGATGCTTATAAGCATAACGCATCGTACGGAGAATTGTTTGGTCCTTATGTGAGGCTGACCCCAAGCACGGATGTGAATGGCGGCAACCGAGACATGAGTGCTTTTTGGTTGCACAGTTATGATTCGGCGCAAGGTGGGGCGTTCGCTTCTACTCTCGGATGTATCAAGCTTGAGTCCGCAGCTATACAAGATATACTGAGAATGCATCGTGCGTGGCAACCTATGATGCTTATTGTGGAATACTAAGCAACAACTCTATCGGAGAGGAGTAGCGAGTAGTGAGTAGACGCATTAGAAAAATTTTGAAAGGCAAAAGCTGGTTTCTCATTTCAGGAATTATGGCGCTGTTAATTGTTGCTCCACTTATTGTAAGTGTAGTCGAATCGCAAAATCCCGACATGTTTAGTTGGGGTAGAACTCTCAAGCGTGTTGTGCGAGAAACGGGGCCACCTCATGGAGGCAACAAAATTCGTGAATATAGCGTCGAAGAAGACACACTTATTGTTTATGCAGCTGGCGATGTGGTGGACCATGCAGACGCAATTATACAAGCTATGGAGTTTGCGATACACTTAACAAACGCGGCATTTACTCGAGCGAGTATTGATACTGTTGTTTTGTACTGGGATAGCACGCAATCTTTCAGTCCTAAAAGTTACTATTTTAAAATCATCTACGACAGAGACAGATTTGATAGCTTTATAAGCAAAACCACAGAGCCCTTCGACGGATTGTCATCTTGGGATCTGATTTTTATCTATGGCGGGTTTTTGCAAAACTCTCGCTCCTATTGGTTTTCAGAAGAAATTTGGGAAGGTGCGAGTTTAAGTGGTCCCTTGGTCAATTTTTGTAAAAATAACCCACGATACAAAAATGAGTAGAAGTTTATTGTATTGCGACTAATCTAACCAAATATACGGTGTATACGGTCTCCAAGACGCGCAAAGATGGATGCGATAAACACAGGAAGAGGATTGCGTGATGGACAAGAAGAACAGGTTTCTATTCGGCATACTGCTATCAATCTGTGTGATTAGCATGCTGGTTTTATTAGGTTGCAATCAAGACCTGGAAGAAGAGTTGATTGGCGAATTTAATATCATCGCGCCAACGCATGGTAACTATAACAATTACACGTTTATCAATTTCCTTGATTATGAAAATAATATGCTTTATTGGATAGAAGCAAGCTTGTTTTCCACACAGTTGATAGAAATGTCCGATGATGAAAAGCGTAGTGTATTTGGGAGAGTTGGGGCACCTGTTCAGGTTTGGGGAAATCACATTTTCTTCAAAGAACGACCAAACATGAAGGTTCTGCATGTAAGAGATATGAATACAGGAAAAGATAGCAAGCTTGCGGATAATGTGGATAAGTTTCTGGTTCTTGAAAACTACATTATCTATAGCACGGTCCCAACCTTTGATCATGACATGAATCTTACCGAAGAAAACGAGCTCATTGCTCTCAATTATAGGACTGGTGAAAGGGAAGCACTTGTCGTGGGTGTTAGGGAGTTTTGCGTTTCCAATGGTGAGATAATAATCCTTTTAGTGGATGAACCAGATAGATCCAACGTTCCAGTCATCAAAATATCGCTTGATGATTTTTCCGAAGAATCTCTGTTTGCGATAGAGCCACGTGGTTTTCCTTTTGTTGCTATGATGCAAAAAGACCGCTTGCTAGTGTGCCCTACTCGAACGACCGCGATTGATTTGTGGGATGTATCTACAGGAGAGCAGGTCAGTATACCTGTTCCTACAGAAAACACCTATGCAGACGTAGTGACTATCTGTGATGACGGGACCATATTCGCATCGTTTGAGGCTTTCCCCCAAGTAGACCTTCTTTTGCCCAAACAGGAAGACAGGGGTGATGGCCTGTGGCATATCGACCCTGATACTCTCGAGTTAACACACCTCTCCTCCGAAGTCTATGACAGCCTCTATCTCTTTGACGGTCAGCTCTTCGGCATGCGAGGCAATGAGGTCTTCAAGATCGACAACAACACCGGCGAATACGTAAAGATTAACTAGACGAGACTTGCTCGAATTTCGAGAGGTCATTCTTAATCATTGTTTTCGTGTAAATTAAGAAGTTTTAAACCATTGTTTTCGTGAAATTGGTATGCCTCTCATATCATAATTGACTTCGCCTTTGCTCCTCCAGAACTCATTGAAATATTTGACTCCAATGCACACGATATCGATTCGCTACTATCCTATCTAGCTGTTTACTATGGAGAATCATTGCACGAGAGAAACACTCTTATCGTATTCGATGTCGTCAACGCTCTAAACTGACCCCCATGTAACGGAATAATTGACCCCCTGTAAGGCAATGTCAGATATGCTCCATCTTGTGGCTACAGGCAAGGAGGAGTACCGATGCTAAAACAGGAGGAACAG
>WRKU01000010.1 GCA_009777935.1 Coriobacteriia bacterium | reverse complement strand
AGGCAGGCTCATGTAGCGCACAATGGAGATCGTGCAAGCAATCCTAACTATCTACATCTGTGGAGCTAGATGCGCTATGATGGTCAGGTACATCGATTCCTAAAACCCCGAACAAAGTTACACGAACACTTGGAGGCGACGCCCGGATTTGAAACAGGAATCCTTAAATATGACCTATACAAAAGTGCAGTTAAATTAGGTAGTTTTCGACATGGCATTTTGTTCAAAATATCAGTCGCAAGGTGGAGCTGGGCGCATAAGGGTGGAGCGGGGGCGCAAAAATGTCGCAGATTGCATCGATTCTGCTTTTCTTTTGCCCGAGAGACTTTCATGTATGCTTGCAATTGGAACAACGGAGGCATACATGAAACTAACAGACAAAGATTTTGGTGATGACACCTACTATCTAGGTGAGACGTTAGAGGTTGAGGGAGACCTCGATATTGAGACACCACTACCGACAGACTACTTCCTCAAAGAGGTACGTGTGTCCGGAAACCTTACGTGCAATTCCTCGCTCCTGGTTGTGGACTCGATCTCTGTCGAGGGCGATATGCGCTGCAAGGGTTCGGTGAAAGTAGACGGCAAACTTGAGGCCGGTGGTCTTATCTGCTCTGGCTATGATGTTATGGCGGTTGGTGAGATTTTTGCTGGAACAGTTCAGGCAGAGGGAGATGTCCATACCAATGGTTCGATCGACGTAGACGGGGACATACTCGCAAGGCATGGCTCCGTTAAGTCCGGGGGCTACATTCAATCGGAGGCAGAGATTAAGGCACGTGGAGAGGTTCGTGCTAGAGGAAACATTGATGCAGTCACCCTAAAAGCTGATCACCTCGCATCCGAGAATGGGAGTGTGCGCATAAAGGTTCACACAGAGTATCAAACCATTGAGATTCCCAACGGCACACTCATGACTGGTATTAAATAGCTATCATCTCGATTCGTTCTTGGGTTGTAGATGATAGCTTGCTGTTAGTTTTATGAATGGTTTGCTCATCGCGTAACCCTGCGTTTTTATAAACCTTAACCCCGTCATCGATCGGGCCAAAGGTCATTAGGTGGATTCCGTCGGCAGGCTTGACTAATGCGAGAGCTTGTTCAGTTGCAATTTTGATGGCTTCCCTACGGAACTCGGTGCCGGTCTTATACCCGCCCTTAGATTTCCGGAGTCTCTCTAGGATGGGATTCTCATCCCGTATGTCTATTCCTTCAAGACCTTTGATCAAGCCAATGCTATCAGATGATCCCAGAATAAAGACACCGACGATAACCTTCACATCAAGTGCTTTTATCTGCTTTATGCGCTCTATGACTTTATCATTGACATCCATAACTCCCTGAGTCTGGAAGAACCTTGCACCTTTTTCTACTTTTTCACAAATACGCGCAAATTGTGCTTCCCATGGCTCTGTCTCAAGAAACGCTGCTGCTCCCAAATGGAAACAGCCGAATTCGTCGGTTGCAGCTTCGAGGAGTCTCGTAGAGTTTAGACCTGTGTGGTCTCCATGCTTATTTATGATGGTAGGACGTGGGGCATCACCGGTCAGTGCAAGAACATGACGAAACTCCTCGATGCTATCTAACTTGTCGAGGATTTCAGGTTTGACATTCGCGCGCTCAACACCACGGCACACCTTTTGAACGATAAACTCAATACCTATATCTTTAAGTGTGCCTTCAAGTTTTGTGGACTCAAGTAAATCCTTGACCTTTTCTGCCGCCTCGATTGACTCCATACGCAATACTCCACTTGGAGAGTCGGTAATGTTGACGGCATCAACGCCGCAATCGGCCCACTTCTTGATAGCTCGTCGCATTGCACCTGCACGCTCACCGTTCTCTCTTGGTTTTGGTGGGTTGACCTCAGCAGTCACAATAAAGCCTCTATCGAAAATCGAAGGGGTTTCGGGTCGCGGTTTATGTGATATACCTGCCGTAGTTGGAGTTCGATTATAACGGCAACAGAGATCCCCACTTACCTGACACACGGAGTCCCACATCGCACCGCAAGGACCGCTGTTAATGCGTTTGAGGCACGGTCCTTTTTTCCTGTCAGAAAGCGATGTATGTGTTGAGGTTTTCACAGCCTAGCGATAGTAACACAAGTATGCGGTTAGTTACGGTAACAGATTTAGGTAAGCATGAACGCGCATGCACCATTGGGATCCTGAAATAACCGACGCACTCATGGTCGGTGTTAAGTAGTCGCTTCAGTTCGCTCCTGAGTTACGGAATAACCATTTCTTAATACGAGTTGGCAATGTGCGCCCTCCTTCTTTTCGTATGCGTTTTTCTATTCTTCGAATTTGAAGGCTTACATTTTTGTCGCGTTTGCACCGCCACCAATACTTGAGTTCATCAATCAGGTTCTCAACGCTAACCCATGCAAAATAGGCTAGTGGGGCAATCAGCGGGGCGGACATTAGCGCAACACCTATAGCAGCATCTAATGGATCCCTATCCAGCGTCATTTCTATCAGCCACAGACCTCCGATGTATATGCAAGGTGTCAATACAACAAAGGAAATTATGTTTGCAATCGATACAAGGATTATGTACCGTCGCCTTCGTTTGCCGGGCGCACTTCTGTATTTCTCAAGACTACATAGTATCTCGTTACGCACTCCGTATAAGGCAGATTTCTCTATATCCACACCTTCAATATCGGTTTCCGAAAGTTCTTTGTAGAATTGCAAGTTCGAAAGAAGATCGTCTCAATACCTTCTTCGTTTCTGATTTGTGACTATGGACCATATCAAATTTATTGTAGGAACCAGAATGGCGAGGATGAATGGAATTATGAGTAGATCAAACCATTTGCCCATTACTAACGTCTCCCTGTCGGCTCAGCGCTTCGGTATAACAAGAAATTAGCAATCACTATGTGTTGAATTTCAAACGACTTAATACCAGATACTTTAGGATTTTCGCGAGGATAACCGTATGCGTTATTGAGGTAGCGTGTACCCTTGTGCATGATGTCATATTGGTCGTGCGTATGCCCTGACACCCATACTTTTTTATCGAGCCCGAAATCTGAGCAATTCATGAAGAAAAATGCAGTACCTAGATCACGTTCCCATTTTGGAGAAACGAGGTGACGATTGCCCGGATAATGGGTAAGCAAAATGTCAGCATTCTTGGAAAGCTCGCGCAAAGCACTCTTTTGATCTTCTGCAAATGCCCTGACTGCACAAGCAACTGTCTCAAACGATTGACTATGTAGTGCCTTGGCGGAAAACCCAAAGAAATCGGACGAGATACAATGCAAATCAGCAAGCTCATCATAGTACGATTTACCCATCTCCCACTCATCTGTCCAGTCAACACGATATGTAAAATCACACCAGCCAGATGTGCCAGCGATAGTGATGCCATCGATACAAACGGAAGATTTATCAAGTAAGGTTACGCAATCAAGCGCGGCGATATCTGCCTTCAGTGCCTCAACTTTTTCAGTAGATGTAGCATAGAGTTCTTCGTCTGGACCAACAAGGTAGACATCATGATTTCCAAGGACTGCGACAATATGCTTGTAATGCTCCGAAAGCGCCCCGAGAAGCTCAACGGTAAGCGCATTGTGGCTACCTAAATCGCCACCAACGAGCAAAATATCAGCTGGGTCAGATGGCAATAGACTTGACGCAAACCGGCTGAACAAATGGTCGGAACCCTGCGGATCTAACCACGCATTGACATGGATATCGGATATGTAATCCATACGTGGAATGCGTTAGCCAATCAGCTCTTTAAGACTGTCGGGGAGCACAGGATTCATCCGTTCTGTAACTGCACCCAAAAGGCTACTTACGATCTTCTGGGGAGCGGGATACTTCCCCATCACATACCCCTTGACAGAAGTGTGCGACATACCCGATTGTCTGGCAAGCTCTCGCTGTGACCAGCCCAAGAATGCGAGGGCATCGCTGATTTGCCTAGGGGTTATAATTTCCTCAGCCGGTTTTGGCCCAGGTCTCGCAGGAGTCCCTTGCGCGATTCCCTTCCCTTGATTAGGCATGAACCAATCTTCCTGTACTCATGCGCTTAATGTCATAAAGACCGTTGTCATACTCCATGATATCCGTGATGTCTCTCTTTTCGGGACCATAGACAAAACACCTTTTTGCCATATTAACAAATATGCTTTTCTTGCCAGGGTCAAGCGCCGCGATATCGTAGGCATTGATGTCAGCATAAATCTTATCTGCTGGCTGAGACTGGTAGAACTTCACCAATTTCCAAAAGAATTCTTCGTCTTCTGCGGTTTTATCTATGCTATCAAGTTCATAAAATAATTTCATCACAGAACCTACCCATGGTCAAACAAGTCGAACTTTTCAAAAATGTTTACCTGTCTCGCTCCTGCATCTCTCTGATATTCTGCGGCAGTATGCGTCATGTATTCGTCCGATTCGACGAATAACTCATTGACGAATATCGTCAATGAGGGGAACTCTTTGAGAAAACCTTCTTCGGTCTTGATATTCATGTATCCCAACAAGGACCGCAGATCACTTACATCCTGCAGCCTTTGGGTTGAAAGAAGACCGTGTCCGTCCCTTGCCGTTCGTAGCAGTGCATCCAGCTTCATTCTAAATACAGTATCTAGAGTCGCTATCCTAAGCCTAATATGCTTAAACTTATACCGAGTGTCTTCAGCAAACTCAAGATGGTCTCTTATCTCGGGCATAATCTTTGGGAGTACGTTACGAATGTCATCATTGAGCCAATTTGAGCTGTCGATGGACTGCGCTATTTCATAGGCATTTCTATCGAGTTTGTTGACAATATCGATATCTCGACTAAGAGCGTGGTCCCCGCGCATCCCGTAATACATCAAGGAAAACCCGCCAACCGCATCGAGAACAATGGTGTGATCCTCGCCCAGCCCAGCAGAGCCAAGCTCATTGTCAAGAGCCTTCAAAAGATCAATTAGTTCATCATAGGTCTTCATTGTTGCGGATGCACTCATTTGTCCTCCATTGCCATGTCTAATACTTTACCACTTTGGCATATATTCGTCAAATGATAAGATGAACGGAAATCCTAACGCGGGGGTCAGTCAGCCCATGTCATCTAGTAATACAATGCTATACTGCAGACGACTGTAAGGTTAGATTGGAATTTCAATGGCTAATTACTACATCGCATCAAGGATAGTGGCATATCAGACAAAACAGCCCATTTCCGAATCTGAGTTTGAGGCAATTGAGCGTGCCAAAAGATACATTGAGTATGGGCTATCGATAGAATCGAAATTCAATATTTTGTTAGACAACTACACTGAGTTAGAAAAAGAGCTTTTGTCCACGGCAGCTGAATACTCTGTTCACCATGGAAGAGCTGAAAGATTGCTGGTTGAGGGCATCCCTCTATTCAATCGTCGAGTTGCCAATCTACTCACTACTGCACGATTATATTTGGATCAAATACCCCATGACCTCTCATCGTTGTACGGGAAAGATTCTACGCAGCTTAAGAAATTCAGAGTATTAACAAAGAGCGCATACGACTCATATATCGGCTATCGAGTAATGGAACTGCTTCGAAATTACATTCAACACAGAGACCTACCCATTAGATCCATGTCAATTACTTCTGCACTTGATGATCGTAACTCAAGAGGACTGGCTCACTATTCTGCTTCTCCAAAAATTGATATGTCCGCAATCCACAGCAATTTCTATGTCAAATGCAATGCAACCCAACGAGCATTGCTTGACGAATTGCTTGCCACAGCCTCAAAGAGTCAGGATATGCTGCCATTGATTCCCTATATCCGAGAATATGTTAGTGCGCTTGGGGGAATTCACCGAGAAGTCAGAGGACTACTAAATAATGATTTGGTGGAAGCAGATGCCCTTATCATTTCAACGATTGATGCAGTACAGAGTCTGTTTGGCGAAGACCGCGATAGTCTTGTAGCTGTGGCAGACGAATCCGGAGAGTTTCGAGCAATCAATCTTTTCGAGAGAACAATAGAGACAAGAAAGCGATACGCCTACGAAAATGCGCGCCCTGAGGGTATTTGCCGAAATTATGTGACCTCAAGGGACGACGGAATTCCCGAGTAGAAACAGTCGTTTTTACTGCTGTTCGATAATTGTGTCAGTAGCGGAGTCGTAGTATTGGTCTGTCGCTGTATCGGTAGCCATGGCACTGCGTGGAAATAGATACCATATATCAAATGACCCACAGCCTTCGCCCGAATAATACCTCGACGTTTCGGGATCGAATAAGCATGGCGTCCAGACTTCTGCGATATTAGTCGAATCAAGATTGCCTGCATCAAATTGCTGCGCAATCGCCAATAAGGTTGGTTCTACGATTTTGAGGTCTTCCGGCTGAAGGCCCCGAAACCTGATTGTCTTTTCGTTATCGGTAACAGATATGGTAATGCCAACAGAATCTCCCGCTGGTTCAGTTTTTCTTTGCTTTACATAATCTGACAATTTTGTAATTGCGGTCGTCAGTATATGGGCCAAGGCCGTTTCTACCAAAAACCGAGAAACCGGATTCTCCCAAACTGTTATTGCCACATCAATAATCTCAGAAGGTCCGGCGGCAGGTCCCCATGCTCCGTGAACATTTGTATGTGGTTGCTCACTAAACAAATCCTTGAGATACGCAAGGTCCTCTTGATTGTAATTGGTATTGAACGAACTGATTGCCGTTGTGATTAATGTCTCGTCACTCATTTTATTTTCCCCTATCAAATTTCAATATCGCAATTTACACTCATCATGAGATAATCCTAACAGACTGAAGTAGACGAGCATATTGCAAATCAAAAATCCCCACGAAACTCTTCCATCTCAGCTCCAAATAGTGCGCAAATCCACATGAGCCAGACAGGTATATATTCGGTAGTTCAGTATGCTTTTTTGAAAAAATGGCGCAGGAATGGCGCAAAAACAAAATCTTTTCATTAAAATCGCAGGTAGATTAGGGTGTTTCTTGGAGGCGACGCCCGGATTTGAACCGGGGATAAGGGCTTTGCAGGCCCCTGCCTTACCACTTGGCCACGTCGCCTCGTATGCTTGCACGCTTAGCCAGTATATCAAAAGCGCAGGTAGATGGCATAAAAGATGGAGCGGAAGACGGGATTCGAACCCGCGACCCCGACCTTGGCAAGGTCGTGCTCTACCAGCTGAGCTACTTCCGCATACCCCTCATTGTACCATAACTCAAAGGAGAGGAACTCTAAAAAGCTCGAATGCTAAGACAGAATACTAAGACAAAGTGATGGAGCGATGAATAGAGCTGGTGTTATGGATTTTGTGTGAGATAGGCCAAGGAGAGTAGCATCCCCTGCTATGATGAAGATGTAGCGGCCTGATGCGCGGTACGCGGTTTCCTAGCCCTCATGGGACCGCCTCACCACCAAGCATCAGGCTGCACCATTATCGTAGTACTAACCCATAGTACCAACTAAAACATCTCACCGCAAGGCCACAACATGAGCATGTCGCTCTCGACGTGCCGCTATCGGACCGTAGTGCCAGAACGAGGAATAGACACAAGCGGCAAATCGGTCTGGCGCGCAACCTCTGCGGCAAACGTCTCGCCCTGTGCGCGAATTGCGTCGGTCGTCTCATTTTGCAGATGCGTGTTGTCAACGATGCCGGTCGCCTGCAGCCCGCACGCGTCTTCGATCTCTCGCAAGATGGCGACGGCCTCTTGAGGCGTCGATGTCAGGTTGCGACGTGCATTGACAACGTAGAGGAGGTCGTAGTCGCGTGCGGCAATCTGTGCGCGAAACCGGCCGAGTGCCGTCGCGCCCGCATCGTCCCCCCCTACGTCAACGATAACGCGGCCCTCGCGTTCGAGCGCACCGCCAAGTGCGGCCGGAAGCGACGGTGCGTCGAGCGTCGTCGCGGCAAAGGTAGGTGCTACGACATCGATTCCGGCGGCCTCAAGCGCACGGCGATGGTCTGAGCTCCGAAAGTACGGGTTGACGATGTCGAGGTCGACGAGCGTGACCTTCTCGCCAGCTTCGGCGAAGTCGTGTGCAAGGCTCAGCGCGCAGGTCGTCTTGCCGACCCCATAATGACCGGTTAGTATGACGAGCAGCTTAAGTGAAGGCGCAGGGGACAATTTTGTGGAGCCTTTAGCGGAATTAGAGCGAAATCCACTCGCGCAGCGAGTTAGTTCGCTCGTAAGCGTAGACGAGACTACAGGCTCGTCGGAGCGATATGAAGCGGGGCGTATACAAAATTCGGTCACCGAGCCTTTCGCTTAAGCCATATCTTGTTGTCTGATGACGGCGCGGCGGATTTTGCCGTTAACGGTCTTCGGTAACGCGTCGACGTAGTCGATGATGCGCGGATACTTGTACGGCGCGGTCTCCTTCTTGACCCACGTCTGCAGCTCGCGCGTCAGCTCGTCGCTTACCTTATAGTCTGGGCTTAAAACGATGGTTGCCTTTACCGCAAAGCCGCGCAAATCGTCAGGTACCCCAGTCACCGCACACTCGAAGACGGCGGGGTGCTCAGAGAGTACGCTTTCGACCTCGAACGGTCCGATGCGGTAGCCACTGCTCTTGATGAGGTCATCGTTACGGCCGACGTACCAAAAGTAGCCGTCCTCGTCGACCCACGCGAGGTCGCCGGTGTGATAGAAACCATCACGAATCGCTTCTGCCGTCTTTTCCTCATTGCGATAGTAGCAGGTCATGATACCCTCGGGCTTGCCGGAGCGCACGTCAACGACGATTTCGCCGGTCTGGCCACGGTTACAGGGGCGGCCGTCTTCGTCGTGCAGGTCGATGGTCAACGCCGGTGACGGTTTGCCCATTGAACCGGGCTTCGGCGTCACATCGATAGGCGTATAGATAGAAAGCGTCGTCTCGGTCTGGCCGAAGCCTTCGTAAAGCTTAAGACCGGTCGCCGCCTTCCACGACTCGAACAGATCGGGGCTTAAAGCCTCGCCGGCCGTCGTGGCGTGGGTCAGACTTGAGAGGTCGTACTTCTCGATGCCCTCTGCCACAAAGAAGCGATACATCGTCGGCGGCACGCAGAGTGTGGTCACCTTATAGCGTGCGATGATGCTGAGCCAATCGGCCGCATTGAAGCGGTCGAAGTCGTAGGCGAGCACACACGCCTCCATCAGCCACTGACCGTAGAGCTTGCCCCACACGAACTTGCCCCATCCGCTGTCTGCAACGGTCAGATGTGCGCCGCCATCGCTGACGACGCGATGCCAGTGTTTGGCCGTCACGATGTGTGCCAACGCATACGCACCATCGTGCAGTACCATCTTGGGGTTACCGGTCGTACCGCTCGAGAAATACATTAAGAACGGATCGTGTACGTTAGTGTCGATACGCTCGAAGCTCTCAGACGCCGCGCGCATGCCGGTATTGAAATCATGCCAGCCGTCACGCTCGGCAGCGAGCGAACACAGGCCATCTGCACCGGAAAGGTGTGACTGGTCGGCATCGGGAGTATCGCTTCCAACAGCAAGCCCCCCACCCCCGCCGTTAACGAGAATTTTGAGCTCAAGCGACGAGCACTTGGGCGCCACCGCATCGGTAACATCAGCGATATCGCCGCAGGTCGTCACGATGATGGCCTTAGCACTGCACGCGTTGATGCGGTACTCAAGGTCGTGCTCTTTAAGCATGAACGTTGCCGGTACCAGCACGGCACCGAGCTTATGAAGTGCCGTAGCTACGAACCAGAACTGGTAGTGGCGGCGTAAGATGACGATGACGTTATCACCCTTCTCAATGCCGAGCGAGGCCAGATAGTTCGCCGTCTTGTCCGACCACTTCTTCATCTCGGCAAAGGTGAAACGGTGCTCCTCGCCCTCAGGATTAAGCCAGATGAGTGCTTCGCGCTCGGGATCGGTCTCAGCGATGCGATCGACCACATCGTAGCCGAAGTTGAAGCTATCGGGATAGGTGAGCGCAAAACTCTTGAGCTCCCCTTCGGAGCCATACAGCTCCTGCACGTACGCAGCGTGTAGATTTTGCATAGGGTAATACTCCTTAATAGTTTCCTTAATCGTTGTCAGCCGGGTCTTTAAGCACAATCGCCAAAAACGTGCACGGGCCTCCCCCGACGGCAATCATGCCATGGTCTCTATTCGAGTTGTAGAGCACGGTGTCGCCCGGACCGAGATCTTCGATATGCTCCTCATAGGCGAAGCGCATGCGTCCGCTTACGATGTAGTTAAATTCCTGGCCGGCGTGCGATTGCATTTTGATAGGTACGTCTTGCTCGCTTTCACGATAGGGTGCGGTCACCATGAATGGCTCGCACAGCTTGTTCTTGAACTCAGGCGCAAGGTGGAGATACTTAAAGCCTTCGTCACGCGTAATCTCGAGCCCCTCACCTCGACGCATCAACGAGTAGCCCGTCAGATGCGGACCCTCGCCGGTGAGAAGATCAATCATATCGACGCCGAACTTCTCGGCAGCACGATAGAGAAACGTGAACGAAAAGTCATATTCGCCTGCCTCGGCCTGCTCGTATTTTACAACGTCAATACCGATGGCGTCGGCCATTTCGGCCGGCGAAAACTCCATATCTTCGCGTAGCGCACGTACGCGCGTCGCAATTTGCTCGATAGTTCTTTGTTCCACGATGTCCTCCTCTACGCATTAGGCGTAGAGTTATGGTAGCAGGTTTTCGCGCGCAACGGCGAGCATTAATTTAATGCGATTGTGCTGATTCACCGGCGTAGCACCCGGATCGTAGTCGATAACGACGATATTTGTCTGTGGGTAGAGGCTCTTGAGTTTGCCGACCATACCCTTGCCGACGATGTGGTTCGGCAGGCACCCAAAAGGTTGAGCAACGACGATGTTGGGGTAGCCATTCTCGATAAGTTCGACCATCTCGGCGGTCAGCAAATAGCCCTCACCCATGTGCACACCACGGCTGATGACCGGCGCAGAGAGCTCCTGCAGATGCTCGATGGTGGCAGGTGCAATGAACCCGGGTTGTGCAGCGACGGCATCGACGAGTGCCTGTTCAATCCTGCGAAAATATCCGATAAAACGTTCGAGCACAAGGGCACGTAGACGGCTTCCGCCGTAGAGTTCAATGTCGTAGGGCTCGGCCGTCAGCGAGTACATGAGAAAGCTCATCAGCCCCGGCACCATGACTTCACATTCTTGCGAATGCAGAAACTCCTCAAGATAGTTGTTGCCCAGTGGCGCATATTTGACGTATATTTCACCGACAATGCCAACCTTGGTCTTCGGGATGCTGCGGTCAAGCTCGATTGCCGCAAAATCGGCGGCCATAGCGTGCAGATTTGCCTCAAGCTCACGAAAGCGTAGCCCCTGCCCGACGCTCAGCTGCTGTGCGAGACCGGCAACGAGCCGCGCACGTAGCGCATCGGTCGTGCCGGGATACATCTCGTACGGACGTGTCTGATTACCCATCTGCATCATCAGGTCGCCATAGGCAACGGCGGTGATGAGTTTGCGCATCGTCGAGACGGTAAGCCGAAAGCCGGCGTGTTTTTCCCTGCTCCCGGCGGCAAGCGGCACGACCGGCACGTGCCCAAACCCCGCCTGTGCGAGCGCCTTTCGCAGCAAAAATATATAGTTCGACGCACGACATCCACCACCGGTCTGCGTGAGCATCAACGCAACACGATCGGTATCGTACGCACCACTTTTGAGTGCATCGATGAACTGGCCGATAACGAGCAACGCCGGATAACAGATATCATTGTGTACGTAACGCAATCCCTCTTCGACGACGCCGGGTCCCTCATTGTCGAGCAGCTCGAGACGATAGCCTTCGTGCTCAAAGACGGTGCAGAGCAGCTCGAAGTGTACCGGCAACATGTTGGGCGCCAAGATGGTGTGCGTGTCCTTCATCTCGCGCGTAAATTCGACATACGCACGTGTACGAGAAGCGGCCATCAGTACGTGTCTCCTTGCTTTATAGCAGCGAAAAGTGAGCGCAGTCTTATCTTAACGGCGCCGGTATTCGTGATTTCGTCGATCTTAATCTGGGTGTATATCTTACCGTTTTGCTCGATTGTCTCGCAGACCTCATCGGCGGTGATGGCATCGAGGCCACACCCGAAAGAGACGAGCTGAATAAGATGTACGTCATCGTGCTCTGCCGCAAACTGAGCCGCGCGATAGAGACGTGCGTGATAGGTCCACTGATTGAGCGTGTGGGTCGCGGGTGGGCCGGAGGCCGGCTCAAGCGCGTCTTCGCTGATAACTGCGGCACCGCCCTCACAGATAAGTCGATCGATACCGTGACAGACCTCGGGATCGATGTGGTAGGGCCGCCCACACAGCGCAATAATCGGCATCCCTTCGGCACGCGCCTGTACGATGATGTCTTGAGCATGGGTGCGGATTTTCGTAACGTATCGGTCGAGCTCAGCGTAGGCCGCGCGGGCAGCGGTTTTGATTTCAGCAGTCGACGGTTGGGAGGCACCTGAGGCAACGAGTGGGGCAATGATGGCGCCGATGCGACGGATAAAGTCCTGAGAACGATGAATCCCCACAAAGTCGTGGACAAACGTGGTCTCGGTGACGCCCGGCACGTTGGCTGCAATCGTTTCGGGATAGTAGGCGACGATCGGACAGTTGAAGTGGTTTTCGGATTGGCCTTCGTCCACATTAAAATGCATACACGGATAGAAAATGCCATCAATCCATTGAGGCGGACTCAGGCGGCTCAGTAACTCTTCAATGTGGCCGTGAGCCAGCTTTGCCGGATAGCAAACGGTATCGGAGGGGATGGTATGTTGGCCAGCAAGATACGTTGCGCGTGTTGAGGGCGTTGAGGTAACGACCTCAAAACCGAGCGTCGTGAAAAACGTATGCCAAAACGGCAGAAGTTCGTAGTTATTAAGGACGAGTGGGATGCCAACCGTACCACGAAACGCCTGCTCATTGTGTGTCGTACGATATGTATCGATGAGTTTGCGCTTATAGGCAAAAAGATTGAGATGTGGCGCGTGGGACGCTCCGGTGATAGGGCGCTCGCAGCGATTGCCACCGATGAAGGTGCGGTCGAAGCCAAATCGTGAGACGACGAGTGCGCAGCTATTCGAGCAGAGTGTGCAGGTCGTCGGCTCTGTTGTCTGCGTAAAGGCTTCAAGTTCCGCTGCTGATATCGTACTTGATAGGTGACGAGTGCTCGAGACGCCGTGTAAGCAGGAGTGCAAGCCGATTGGGCGCGCAGCGACCTGTTTCTGGTCGTGAGCACGAATCGTTGCGCCGCACGACGAACTTAGACGGTGTCTCGTGTGCTCGTGAGCATAGAGGGCGCAGCCATATGCCCCCATAAGTCCGGCAATCGAAGGACGTACCACTTCGCGCCCAATCTCGCGTTCGAAAGCACGCAGCACCGCATCGTTGAGGAACGTGCCGCCCTGCACGACGATGTGTGCGCCAAGCTGCTCGGGCGAGGTGGTACGAATCACCTTGTAGAGTGCGTTTTTGACGACACTCATCGACAGACCAGCACTGATGTCGGCGAGCGTTGCTCCCTCTTTCTGAGCCTGCTTGACACTTGAGTTCATAAATACCGTACAGCGCGACCCGAGGTCAACGGGATTTTCAGCGAACAGCCCAAGCCGGGCAAACTGCTCGATATCGACATCGAGAGCAGCGGCAAAGGTCTGGAGAAACGACCCGCAACCGCTTGAACATGCTTCGTTCAAAAAGAGATTGTCGAGTGCGCCGTTACGGATGTGAAAGCACTTGATGTCTTGCCCACCGATGTCGATGATGAACTCGACTTGGGGGTCGAAGGCGCGCGCCGCATAGAAGTGTGCCATCGTCTCGACGATACCGAAGTCGAGATTGAACGCATTTTTTATGAGCGCTTCGCCGTAACCGGTCGCACACGCACCGCGCAACGTCGCCTGCGGCCAGTTCGCGTAGATGCGTTGCAGGAAGGTGCGCACCGCCGGCACAGGATTGCCGTCGTTCGTCTCGTAGAGCGTATCGATAATCGCACCGTCATCATCGATTACGAGTGCCTTAATCGTCGTCGAGCCGGCATCGACGCCAAGGTAGAGATCACCGGAGTAGGTTGCATCTCGCACCTCGGTAGGTGCCGGCGCCGTGGCGCGATCGTGCCGCACACAAAACGCATCGTATTCGGCCTGACTCGTGAAAAGTGGGGCGGTGTGTGCGTAGGTCTCGCCACCGGCAAAATGCGCAATACTTTCAGCGAGTCCTGCAAGGTCAACACGCGTGTCATCGGCGAGAAGTGCTGCCCCGTATGCGACAAAGAGCAGCGAGTTCTCCGGACATGTGCCGGTTGTATCGAGCTTTTCATCGAAGACCGTACGCAGCGCCGGCAAAAAGGTCAGCGGCCCGCCCAGATAGACGACGCCTCCCTCGACGCCACCGATACGGCGTCCCTGCGCCAGCCCGGCAATCGTCTGGTTGGCGACCGCATGCAAAATGGAAGCAGCGATATCCTCTTTACGTGCGCCTTGATTGATGAGCGGCTGAATATCGGTCTTTGCAAAGACACCGCAGCGCGAAGCTATCGCGTAGATCTTCTCATGTGCCAACGCCAGCTCGCCCAGCTCATCAGGGCTCACATTGAGTAACGTTGCCATTTGATCGATGAACGCACCCGTGCCGCCGGCGCAGGTGCCGTTCATGCAGACATCGAGCGATGGCTCAAAGAAGATAATCTTGGCATCTTCTCCGCCGAGCTCAATGACGACGCGTGCCTCCGGCACGAGCCGTTGCGTCGCCTTGTGTGTCGCGTAGACTTCTTGGATGAACTCGATGTTGTGTGTTTCGGCCACACCCATACCGGCCGAGCCCGCAATGGCGAGTGCGACCGGCTCGCTCCCGATACGTGGGGCGAGCTCACGAGCAACACATGCGAGGAGCTCGGCCGTCTTCTCCTGAATACGTGCGTAATGGCGCTCGTATGCCGAAAAGATGAGCTGTTCGACGGCGGCAGGGGCGTCGTCATCGAGAACGACGCACTTGATGGTCGTCGACCCTACGTCTAATCCAATGCGTATCATAGGAGCTTGAGGGCACGCAGTATGGCCGGAGCAATTTCGCGTTCGGTACCGACGGCCGGAAACGCATGTATGTGTATCGCAGGATTCCAGTTGACCTCGATGACCGCGTAGGGCGAATCCGCGTTCTGCATATCCTCGATAATCATATCGACACCGCAAAATACGGCACCAAATGCGGCGGCAGCACAGGTTGCGATGTCTTTGAAGCGTTGCGGCATCTCGTCGGTCACGTCGATTGAGTCGCCACCCGTCGAGATGTTCGAGTTGGGGCGAAGCAGCACCTCAACACCGACATCGGGCACGCTCTGCGGCGTATAGCCAGCGCGCGCAAGATAGCTGCACGCCGCGTCATCGAGTTCGATCGTGATGAGCGGGTCACAGTAGCCACGCGAGCGATACGGGTGCTCATTCTTCCGGGAAACGAGCTCGGCAATCGTGTGGGTGCCATCACCGACAACGTTGGCAGGCTTGCGATGAAGGACGCCACGCACCTCTCCGTCGATGACGAGAAAACGATACTCGGTACCGGGAACGTAGGTTTCGATGAGCGCGATAGTGTCGTGTTCGAGCGCAGTGAGTACGGCAGCGTGTAGTTCCTCTACGGTCGCGCCGCGCTCGAACATCGTGACGGCGATACCGAAGTTCGTCGACTTTGGCTTAACGACGGCCGGGATGCCCACCCATCGCTGCAAGGGACTGTCAACGGCATCGAGTATCTCACGGGTAAGCTCTTCGCCGACGGGTACACAGATATCGTGCTTGGCGAGTATCTGCTTGGAGACCGTCTTGTTGTTCATCAGCAACGGCACGATGTAGGAGTCAGCCGACGTTCTTGTCGCCTGCATCACGTACTCAGAACATGCGTCAGGTTGTTGCGGTGAAGGTGGTTTTTCGAGAACGATAAGGTTGTCGGCACGGTCGAGCGGCTTGACACCGATGCCACGCTTGAGTGCTTCTTTAGCGAGTATCTGCGTCGAAAGTTCCCAGCCCTCGAAGCCCGGCAAAAGCCAGCGTGTCTCGTACGCACGCTCTTGATGAGCAGTCGCAAGCTCGAGCATATCAGTATCACGCAGAGCATGGACTGCGGGGAAATTGTCGCCTACGTCTACACCTGCATCAATTTGCGCAAGCAGCCGTTCGGCATGCGCGGCGGGGGTAGCAACGATGCCGTCGCAGGTAAATGTCAGCGCAGGATCGAGGCCATGATCTGCTACGAGGCGTATGTTCTCGAGTGCTGCTTGGTGCAGATCATCATCGAACGTATCGCACGGGGTTTCAGCGCACCACCTGGTGAACGCAACGAGAAACTCGAGTGTCTCAAGCGCGATGCCGGCCTCATCGAAGGGGTCGAGATCAAGCAAGCGAATCTCAACGTACGCCACACCGTCACGACGGAGCGAGCCAAACCAGTCACTTTGGTTAAGCGGCTTGAGGCGCACCGGCGTGTAGAGTTCGCGTAGTTCGCGTAGTTGACCGTCGGCGACCATCTGCTCGACCGAAGCGCAGTACGCCTCGATACTCGCATAGCTGGGTGCAAGCGGTGTCGTGTTGCGATAGCCTCCTTCGCCCTGGCGTTGCGAAATCGAATGTGGATTGCACGGATCAGGTGCGGCACCGAACAAATACGTGAGCAGCCATCCATAGCAGGTAACGTTGCGGGCCAGCCGCAGGTAGAACTCGGTATCGGCATCGGCAAACGAAATGTTGAAGTGCACGCCGGAAAAGAGCTGCGTGTGACTGCCGTACTGCGCACACAGCATCTCACGATACGCGCGCGCCGCACAGCCGGGCACATCGTCGGCAAAACATGCAAGCTCAATCTGCTCGGCTACGATATCTTCGGGTGGGCGTGACGATGGCCACCATAGCTCACCAGTCTTGCGCAGCTCAAGCTGCACGACACGCGACAAGGCGAGCGTTGCATCGTAGGCTTCCTGTGCGCTCGGCTGCGGCGTCGTAATGATTTCAACCTGCTGCTCGGCGTAATCGACGGTGATATGCGGGTTGGCGAGCTTGTCACCAAAGACTGCAGGGTGGGGTGAGGAGGCGAGTTTTCCGTCTGCCGTGACGCGTAGCCCCTCGCGTTCTATACCGATCAGATACGCCACACGACCTGCCGGTTCACGACGAGCGACGCCGACGCGGTACGCGTGTCGCCTGTTTCACGTATACATCGGATGAGGCACCGGCCTGTTTCGGCTTAGATGCTGTTTTCTTCGCCCGTGATCGTCCTCCACGAGAGCGACGTTTGCGCGGAGCAGGAGATGATCCGGCCTCATCATTGCCCTTTCGCTTTCTGCGTCCCCCACGTGAACGACGTTTGCGCGTCTCAGGCTTCCCTTTGGTTTCGCCTTTGAAGGATATCGGCAGCATCTCAAGCGGGTCAAGGGTCTCGCCCGCAAGCTCGTCAAAGTCCTTTTTGGTGATCTTGCACGGACGCGAGCAAGAGGAGGAGCAGGTCATCGCCGCAAGCGGTACCGTCATCGTCTCAGGTTTGTCACCCTCATCGGCACGAAACTGGAGCGTCACAAGCTCTTTGAGTGCATGTAAATCGCATACCTTCGCCTTGCCTTTCGGCGTCTCAATCAGCGCACCCTGTTCCGGCGCGCGACGCGCAAAGTCTTGATACGCTTCAACCTCATAACGCAGGCAGCACATCAGCCGCCCGCAGGCACCGGATATCTTGGTCGGATTCGGTGGAAGTCCTTGGTCTTTCGCCATGCGAATCGAAACCGGCTTGAACTCGCCACTCATACGTGCACAGCACAGCTCGTCACCACAGCCGCCCAGCCCGCCGACGATGCGCGCATGGTCACGATTGCCAATCTGACGCATCTCGATACGTGCCTGAAAGCGCGCGGCAAGGTCCCTGACGAGCTGGCGAAAATCAACACGGTTTTCGCTCGCAAAGTAGAAGAGAATTTTGTCGCCACCGAAGAGATATTCGACCTCGACAGGCTTCATTTCAAGGTTATGTTTGACAATCAGCTCACGAAACGGTCCGAGCGCCTCTTTTTCGCGCTCACGCAGCTCAAGTGAGAAGATCATGTCGTCCTCAGTTGCAATGCGTATAACCGGAGTCAACTCGGTAACGCCGTCGTCTGTCTCAAGCGCGGCAACGGGGGCTTCAGCAGCTAACTCGCGCACAATGCCCATCTCTTCGCTCCGCTCGGTTTCCACGATGACGACATCATCGACAACGAGCATCAGACCGCCTGTATCAAACCAAAGATCGGGCGCATGACGAAATCCTATACGGGCAGCTTGCGCCACAGACATTCCTTTCGTAAGTTCAGAAGCAGCACCTCAAGAGTCAGCTGCGCATTAACATTTGCACCGAGCCGCCAGCGCGCCTGACGTATTGCTGCAAAGCAGCGCGCAGCAGAGCCCGGAGTAATCGCGGGTGTACGACCAATACTATCATCTCGAACATCGTCGTTGCGCGCAAGTGCACCGGCACCACTTCCTCGGCAAAGGGCGTCGCGCAACAGGCTTTCGAGCACGGCGCAGACCTCCACGTAGCATCGACGCTCGTAGGCGCGTTCACGGCGTGCGTGTGTCTTCTCAAGCTCTTTGAGTGCAGCTCCCACAAGAAAATCGGCAGCATCTTTGCTATCAAGCACGTGAGCATCTTTGAGCTCTTTGACTGGCCCAGCGATTATCTCTTGTAGGCGTTTGACGGCAGCAACGACCTCGTGATCGGTCATCGCGGGAAGATCTTGATAGATGCGTACGACCTCGGCGCGCGTATTCTGACGTGCGACCGAGGTGAGAAACTGCTTGGCATCGGCAAACACAGAGCCGGTCGCCGCAAGCGCAGCACGTGCATCGGCAGCGTCACAGCCGGTCTCACGTATGAGCTCGGCAATCATCTCTGATTCTGGCTTCGGCACAAAGCGCACGACCTGACAGCGCGAGCGTATCGTCTCGATAACGGCACCGGCGCTATGGGCGAACAGAATAAACGTGACTCGTGTCGGCGGCTCTTCAAGCGTCTTAAGAAAGGCGTTTGCGGCTTGATCGGTAAAACGATCGGCATCGGTGATAAGGTAGACCTTTGCCGATGCTTCAATCGGCGCGAGCGAAGTACGGTAAATAAGGTCACGGATTTGCTCGATAAGGTACTCGCCACCCTCAGGTTCAAGCGTGATGACGTCCGGGTGAAGGCCACGCGCGATGCGGCGACACGTGGGACATGTGCGCGTATCGGCCGCACAGTCTGGGCAGACAATCCGGCAGGCGAGTTTGTGTGCAGCGTCGGTTTTACCGGTGCCAGCTGCGCCTGCAAAAAGATAGGCATGGGTGAGTGCGTCAGAAAACCTCACCGAGTACCTCCTCTAGAGCAGTGCGTACGGCCACATAGGTCACGTCGAGCGGTTGTGTCGCATCGACCATGCGTACACGGGCAGGATGGGCTTCGGCGAGCGCGCAAAAGGCAGTGCGAACCTGTTCATGAAAACCGTGGCTTGCAGCCTCGAGGCGATCGGGGGCGCCGGTCGTGCGTGCACGCGTGAGGCCAACATCGACGGGCAGGTCGAGGACGATAGTCGCGTCAGGAACAAGGTCTGCCGTCGCAAAAAGGTTAAGCTTATCGATAAAAGCGCTCTCAAGTCCTCGACCTGCCCCTTGATAGGCACTCGTCGAGTCAAAAAAGCGATCACAGAGCACGACCGCGCCATCTGCGAGCGCCGGCTTGATGACCTCATCGACGAGCTGCGCGCGAGCCGCCTCGTAGAGCAACAGCTCGGCGCGCGGCACCATCGCGCCGTGCTCAGGTGAGAGAAGAATGGTGCGGATGGCCTCGCCAATAGCGGTCCCGCCCGGCTCGCGCACGACAAGTACAGTACGCCCGGCGCTCTCGAAATCAGCGCGCAGAGCCTCGATATGCGAGGTCTTGCCGGCGCCCTCGCCACCCTCAAGCGTTATGAAGAGAGGTCGTTGCATAAGATTAGTTTATACTAATCTTATTGCAGATACTCAGATACCTGCCATCATCCAGTCGATAAGGTAGCCCGACAGCGGACCCAACACCACGATGAGCGTCGTCGCCACGACAAGCGCAGTACGTGCAAAGAGGCGGTGTTTGGTGTCGTATTCATCCAAGCCCTCGGACACGGCACCGTTCCCTGCAATTTCCTCGCCCGTACGCGCACCATCTTTGCTCGGTACCGCATCAAAGAACGCAGCCTTCATGAAACGCAGATAGTAAAACGCCGAAACGACGCTACAGAGCACCGCGATAACGACCATGTAGACGTACGACGACGTCAGCGCTGAGGTAAAGATATACAGCTTGCCAAAGAAGCCGGCCAGCGGTGGCACCCCGATAAGCGAAAGGCTTAGCAGCACAAGAATCCAGGCAGCGACCGGACGTCGCTCGCTCAAGCCGGCAAGGTCGCTCACGCGATCGCCCTCGGTGGCCGTCACCAACAAGACGCCAAAGACCGCCAGCACATAGAACAGGATGAAGAGCACACCGGCAAAGATGGCGAACGAACCAGCCGTCTGCAATGCAGCGATACCGGTCAACAGAAAGCCGACGTTAACGACACCCGAATACGCCATAATGCGGCGAATCGTGTCCTGCGTCAGCGCGGCAAAAGAGCCGACGACCATCGACATGATGCCGATGATGACAAAGACCGTTATCAGACTTTCGGGAAGCGTATCTGCCATAAGCGCCGGTAGACGCAATAACGTCACCATCGCGGCGGCCTTCGGTACCGTCGCCACGAAGGCAACGCCCCACGCCGATGCGCCGGCGTAGGCATCGGGTGCCCAAAAGTGAAACGGTACGGCCGAGACCTTGGCAAAGATGCCGACCATCAACATGACAAGCCCAATAAGGCCAATCAACCCGCCTCCACTCACGTCGGCACCGACGATCATCGTCGTGCCGCTCGCCGCGTAGACGAGCGAGACACCGTACGTCATCACGAGTGTGGTGAGCACGGAGAACAGGAAGTACTTCATTGCGCTTTCGAGACTGCGACGCCGATGCGCCCAGTAGCCGAGCAGCACGTAGGACGGCATCGCCGTCAGCTCAAGCGCGACGAGCAGCGTGATAAATTCGCGTGCACCCACGAGCATACACGCACCCATCACCGAAAGGAGCGCGAGCGCCGTCGCCTCACGAGTGCGACCCTTGACCCGATCGGCAATCCACATGAGCCAGAGCGCCGTGATAATGCACAGCCCCACACTGACGAGACGTCCCGAAACGCTCAGCATAAATCGTCCGCCAAAGAGCAGCTGGCTCGCCTCTGAAAGGGTAAACCCAAGTCCGGCCACCAGCGCGCATGCGGCACCAAAGAGCGCGGCGAGACGACTGCTCAGCCCCGCCCAATCGGCAAAAAGAGCAATGAGTACGCCGAAAAAGAGAATGGCGTACGGAATCAACGTCCAGTAACCACTAAGCATCTAAGCCCCCAGCCCAATGGCGCGTGCAATCGCCTTGGCTGCCGGATCGACATAATCGAGCAAGAGCGACCAGCGCACACCGAATGCCACCACAAAGACTGCCAGTGGCACCAGCACGAATATCTCGCGGAAGTTGAGGTCTTTCTGACCCTCGACGACCTCGCTCGGCTCGCCGAAGATGACACGCTGCAACAGCCAGAGCATGTAAGCGCCACCCAGCAGTATTCCGATGGCAGCAAAGACCGTCAGATACTGCATGTTGATAGCAGCAAAGCCCTGCCATGCGGCGACGAGCGCGAGGAACTCGCCCATAAAGCCGGAGAGCATCGGCAGACCCATCGACGCAAACGAAGCGAAGACGAACAGACCTGCGTAAATCGGCATCTGTGCGGCCACACCTCTGAGATCTTTAATCTTGCGCGTATGGGTGCGCTCGTAGATCATCCCGACGAGGAAAAACAGCATGCCGGTCGTCAGGCCATGGCTGATGTTGACGGCCATCGCAGCGTTGATACCGGTAGCGGTACCGGCCGCAATACCGAGCATCGCAAAGCCCATGTGTGATACCGAACTATACGCCACGAGTTTCTTGACGTCGGTCTGCGCAAAGGCAACGATTGCGCCATAGATAATCGAAATGACAGCGAGTACCGCAATGAGCGGCTGGAACCAAAGGAACGCTTCGGGCAGAATCGGCAGCGCGATACGAATCAGACCGTATGTACCCATCTTAAGCATGATACCGGCGAGCAGTACCGAAGCCGCCGTTGGTGCCTCGACGTGCGCATCGGGAAGCCAGGTGTGGAACGGCCACATCGGCACCTTGATAGCAAAGCCCAGCAGGAAGGCGGCAAAGACCCACCACTGGAAGCCAAACGGTACGAAGGCCGGTAGTGCAGCGGCGCCGTTAGCCAGCTCGACCATGTTGAAGGTGCCGGTCTGTAGGTAGAGCGCGATGATGCCGACGAGCATAAAGACCGAACCGAAGAAGGTGTAGAGGAAGAACTTGACAGCTGCGTATTGGCGTCGTTCGCCACCCCATTGGTTGATGATGAAGTACATCGGTACGAGCACGATCTCCCAGAAGACGTAGAACAGCACGAAGTCGAGCGCCGTAAAGACACCGTTCATACCGGTTGCGAGCAAGAGCAGCATCGCAAAGTAGAACTTCGGCTTCTCGTCTATCTTCCAGCTGGCAATGACCGCAAGGAAGGCGAGCACGCACGAGAGCACGAGGATGGGCATGGAGATGCCGTCGACGCCTACGTGATACTGCATGCCGATCTGCGGAATCCAATCGATGACGGTCTCGAACTGCATACCGCCACCGCGCGTAAACCCGCCGACCAAAAACGCCGCGAGCGACGCGTTGGCTGCGGTTGTGAAGAGCGCGATATACTTCGCCGCCCCCTCAAAACGCTTAGGTAGCAGCGCGCACAGTAAGACGCCAACCAACGGGAGGAACATGATGAGTGTGAGCATCGCCTACATTCCCTTCAAGACAACGACAAGTACCAACACAAGTACGAGACCACCTATAGCAAGACGCTGATACGTCTGGAGTTTTCCGGTCTGGGCCTTACGGAGCAGCGTGCCAAAGCGCTGCGAGAGCGTCGCCGACGAATTGACGGCGCCATCGATGATACTCTCATCGATAATGCGACTGGCCTCGGTCACTTCGAGGTAGGCCGCCGCCGTGCCGTTAACGGCACCATCGACAACAACCTCATCAAAACGCCACGTCAGACGCGTCAGACGCCGATAGAGTGCAACGACACCGTTGACGATACCATCGACGACGACTTCGTCAAACTTCCACAGCAGATCGCTTACGATAAAGTACGGCTTGATGATGACGTTGTCATAAAAAGCATCGAGGTAGAGCTTGTTGTCCATAATAGCGCCAACGAACCGCAGTGGCTCTTTGAAGCGGTCGAACTTACCGCGCACGGCCAAGTAGCCGAGCGTCGCACCGGCGAGCGTAACGCACGTCGAAATCGTGGCCATGTACCAGCTGGGCCATACACCGATATCTCCAATGTAGTCGCCGAAGGCACGCGTGCTGATACCACCGAAGAGTGTGGCGGCAGCGAGCACACCAAGGGGGGCGAGTTCGAGAATGCCACCCTCATGCACATGGGGCGTCTTTGCCTTGCCAAAGAAAACGCGCAGCCACATCTTCGTCACGTAGAGCGAGGTCGTTACGCCCATGGCGCACGCCAGCACCAGCGCCGGGTAGTTTGAAGCATACTTGATGACGGCAAAGACCTCATCTTTCGAGAAAAAGCCCGTCAATGGCGCCACGCCGGCAAGCGCAAAGGCACCGATGGTAAAGCAGACCGTCGTCAGCGGCATCTTCTGGGCAAGGCCGCCCATCTTACGCGTATCTTGCGTGTGTGTGGCGTGTATAATCGAGCCGGCACCCAAGAAAAGTAATGCTTTGAAAAACGCGTGTGTGTAAAGGTGGAAGAGTGCGGCAAGAGCCGAACCAACGCCAAGCGCAACAAACATCACGCCAAGCTGGGATATCGTCGAGTACGCGAGCACCTTTTTGATGTCGTTTTGGAAGCACGCGAGAATCGCGCCAAAGAGTGCCGTTGCGACACCAATCCAGAGCGTAATCGTCAAAACGAACGGCGTAAGCTCAAAGAGTGGCAGCATGCGCGCGACCATAAAAACACCGGCCGCGACCATCGTCGCCGCATGGATGAGCGCCGAGCCGGGCGTGGGTCCGGCCATCGCATCGGGCAGCCACACCGAAAGTGGCAGCTGCGCCGACTTGCCCATCGCCGCCCACAGGAGGCCGAGCGCGGCGACGGCCGCGACCCACGGAGCCCACCCCGGCGCGCTGGCGAGGATATCGTTAATGTTAAAGGTGCCGCATGCCGCATAGATTGCCGCCAGCGCAACGAAGAAACCTCCGTCGCCAGCGCGCGTCACGAGAAACGCTTTCTGCGAGGCGCGACGCGGCGCCTTCTCCTTATACCAGAAACCAATCAGCATGTACGAGCACAGACCCATAATCTCCCACATCGCAAAGATGAGCAGGAGGTCGCCCGACATCACCAGCAGCAACATCGCTGCCGTAAAGAGCGACATCACCGTAAAGTACCAGCCGCGTCGCTCGTCGTCTTTCATGTAGCTGAGCGAGTAGACCTGCACGCAGGTACCGATAACCGTGACCATCACCAGCATAATAAGGCTGAGCGGCCCCACATCGATCGTCAAATTGAGCGGCATCTCCCCCAGCGTTGCGAGACGATAGTCGAGACGCAAAATCGAGTACGGACCGCCGGGAAACTCCGTGAGACCGGCGATAATCGAGATAAGGGCGCTCGTGCCCATCGCAATCGGTGACACATACATAAGGCGATTACGCAGATCGCGCGGCAAGAAGAGTAACGCCGCAAAGACAAGCGTCGGAATAAGCGGGATTAACAGGAGGTAGTATGACATAGTCGATGACATCGCGTGTACCCCCTATCCCTTAAGTTCCGTGAAGTCATCGACCTCTTCGGACTGCGCGCGGCGATAGAGCGCAACGATGAGTGTGAGGCCGATGGCGATTTCAGCGGCGGCAAGCGCCATCTCGAAGAGCGCAAAGTATTGGCCGGTCATCTCCCGAGGGGTAACCCAGCGGTTGATGGCGATGAGATTGATAGAGATAGCGATTGCCATGAGCTCAAACGACATGAGCATCTGAATCGTTGACTTCTTCGAGATGGCGCCGTAGAGGCCAAGCGCAAAGAGCACGGCGGCGAGCAGCATGAATGCTTCAAGACCGACACTCATGACTCGTCACCCCCCTTACGTACCTCACGTGTCCACCACACGGCCGCGATAAGTGCGACGGTCAGCACCAGCGCAACGAGCTCAAACGGCAGCACCCAGCCATCGAGCGCAAAGAGCGTCGCGCCGAACTCGGCAAAGGTGGGCGGGTCGTACTCGGTGACACGCATGAGCGAGGGACTTGTCGTGATGGCGTAGGCCATCAGCCCGAAGAATGCGGACGCGCATATCGCCGCCGCAAGGCTCAGGTCGCGCGAACGAATGAGCTCGCCTTCGGTGCGTACGGTCACCATCAGGGCAAATATCGTCAGAATGCCGACGGCACCGGCGTAGATAAGCAGCTGCGTAATAGCGATAAACTCAGCGCCGAGAAACCAGATGATGCCGGCAGCAGTAATCGCCGTAAGTAACAGCCAGTAGGTTGCGTGAAGCACGTTGCGCACCGAGAGCATCTTAATGGCGCTGAAGATGACGATGGTCGAGAGGACGAGAAATACCGTAAGGTTAAGCATCGCTTCCGCCCTCCTTACGTGCGGGACGCGCCGCGGCCGGCGTGTCTTCAAGCAGCAGCATCGTCAGCCCGGCCTCGTCGATATGAGCGAGCTCGTAGTCGTTATCGACCCGTAGCGCATCGAACGGGCATGCCTCCACACACAGGCCACACATCATGCACGCTCCTTGCTGATACTCGAACGATTTGATGAACTTTGAGCGATCTTCGCCGGCCTCGACATCGATACGGATGATGTAGTCCGGACAGGTCTTTTCGCAGATAAGGCAGGCCTGACACTTGTGGTTGCCGGCATCGTCGTACTTCATACGCACGGCCCAGCGTGCTCGTTCGGGCAGCTCATACTTTTGCCACGGGTACTGGATGACGATATTGGGCCGAAAGAGATTGCGAAACGCGATACGAAACGCGCTAAAGATTCCCCACGGGATAAAGCGGCGGCGATAGGGCGCTTCGGCCGCAGCGAGGCGACGTTGATACGCGGCCTGGTTATCGTGCCAACTATCGTGTTTGTTCGCTGCCATGTGCTACGCGCCCCCTCCCCACATTGTGAAGACCTTAAAGCCGATAGCAAAGACGAGCGTCCAGATAAGTGTAATCGGTATAAGCTTCTTGAAGCCGAGCGCGGCGAACTGGTCGACACGATAGCGCGAAAGCGTGCCGCGCACGACCATAAAGCAGAAGATGATGAGGTAGCATTTAGCTACGAAGATGACCGGTGCAATCGGTGCCGCAATGGCATCGGGAACAAACGGCAACGTCCAGCCACCCAGGAAAAGCGAGACCATGATAGCAGCCATCACGAAGTTGCCTGAGAACTCGGCCAGATACATAAAACCGAAGCGCATCGCCGAGTACTCGGTCGAAAAGCCGCTGATGAGCTCGCTTTCGGACTCGGCCATGTCAAACGGCACCTGGCCGGTCTCCATCAGTGCGCAGATAAAGAAGATAATCGCGCTCGGCAGCGCCGGAATGACGAACCAGATCGACGCCTGTTGCGCCAACACGATTTCGCGCAGGTTGAGCGAACCGGCAAGCATAACCGGCACCACACAGGCCAAGATAAGCGGAATCTCGTAGCTAATCGAGCCACCGATGGCACGCATCGCGCCAATGAGCGCGTACTTGTTGCGGCTTGCGTATCCGGCCGCAAAGACGCCGAGCGGCACGAGCGAGACGAAGCCGAGCGTCATCAAAAGACCCAGGTGGATGTCGGCGGCGATAAGCGTTTCGGAAAACGGCAGTGCCGCGTAGGCCGCCAGTACCGGCATGAAGACCATCGCCGGCGCGAGGCAGTAGAGCCAGTAGTCGGTACGATTCGGGTGCCGGTCTTCTTTGACGAGCAACTTGAGGATGTCGGGAATAAGCTGAGCGATACCAGCCGGGCCGAGCTCGGTCGGGCCAAGGCGCAGATGTAGATGGCCGAGCACTTTGCGCAGCATGTAGATGGTGATGCCGCCGTTAAATATCATGATGGCGAGGATACACGACACGTGTACGAACGCCGTTGACCACATGCCCACGGTACTCATCGTTTCGGTGCTCATCGATCAACCTCCCCAAAGCAGAAGTCGAACGAAGCGAGCGTTACGATAGCGTCGGCAAGCATCTGACCAGGCAAAATTGTGTCAGCGAGCGCAAGGTGATACTGAATCGGCGGACGATAGCGCATGCGATACGGCATGTCGCCACCCTCACTATATATATGGACGCCGAGTTCACCTCGCGCGCCCTCAACGCTCCCGTATGCCTCGCCCTTCGGCAGGCGCAGCACCTTCGGAAGTTTTGCGATGTGCTCACCTTCGGGCGGACCCATCTCGATGAGTTGCTCAAGCATGCGTACCGATTGCTTCATCTCGTCGAAGCGCACGATCGTGCGTGCCCATACATCGCCGGCCGTCATCGTGTGTACGTCGAAGTCGAGTTTGTCGTAGTAGCCGTACGGGCGATCACGACGCAGGTCCCAATCGATACCGGACGCGCGCGCCACCCAGCCAGTCGCAGCAAACGAGAGTGCCATATCGTGCGGCACAACGCCAACGCCCTGCACACGTTGCTGGAACAGGTCGCTGCCGATGAGTGCTTCCCAGTGCTCGTCGAGATACTCGTCGGCCTTTTTGAGATAGCGCCGGAGCTTGAGATCGGCCTCGGTGCACCAGTCGGCAGCGACACCGCCGGGGCGCAGATAGTTAAACATCATGCGCTGGCCGGTCAGTGCTTCGAGTATCTCAAGACAGTCCTCGCGGTCACGAATTGCGTAGAGAAAGACGCCCATCGCGCCGGTATCGACACCGAGCGCCGCATACCAAACGAGGTGGCTGGCGAGACGACAGACTTCGGCGGCGGCGGTGCGAATCCACTCGGCACGTGCCGGTACCTCGATCTCGCCGAGCGTCTCGACCGCACGCACCATCGCCCATTCGCCCATAATACTGGCAGCGTAATCACCACGGTCCATCAAGGTCGCAAGCGCGCTGTAACGGCGATGCTCAGCAAGTTTTTCGATACCACGATGGAGATAACCAACGTGAGCCTCGCTGCTCATGACCGTCTCGCCGTTAAGCTCGAGAATACAGCGCAAGGCGCCGTGCGTCGAAGGATGCGAGGGGCCGAGGTTGAGGAGGAAGTGGTCGGCGGGAAGCTCGTGCGGACTATCCGATTGACGGCGCAGATTGCGTGGCACGACGATGCCCTCGGGCGGCTCGGGTGAGAGCCATCCCTGCAGGTCGTAGCCATCGAATCGTTCGAGGCCGGGCGCTAGCTGCGTGTCCACACGACCTCCTTGCTGCGAATCGGGGTCGTCTTGAGCAACGGCGTCGGGTAGTTCTTGTTTGTCACGAGACGCTTCGGATTCGGATGATCGAGCAGCGTGAGCCCAAACATCTCACAGAGCTCGCGTTCGGAGAGAAGCGCGCTCAAGAAAAAGTCGATGACCGAATGGTAGTCTGCCTGGTAGGCAAGCTGCATCTTAACGCGCACGTCGTAATCATACTTCATCGAGCGTAGGAAGTACGTGACCTCAACACAGCCGGGCTGGGCAGGCTGTGCTTCGATGCCTTTTTCCTCGTCAGCTTCGACCGCTTCACAGGCCTCGAGGTCAGCGCCAAAGAGGTCAATCATCTGGGTAAAGGCCGTCTCGCCGTCACGAAGTGCCGCAATGACGGTGTCGCGCTCGGTAGCGTGGACGCGTATGACGGTGCCGAGCTTGCCCTCGTCAACGCACGAGATAAAGCTTGCGCCGGCACTGGCAAGAATGCCACGCAGACCAATCGCATCGAGCTTGAGCGGTGAGGTCACGGGCGCGTTAACGGCGGGCATTTTCGCGCTCCTTCAGGCGCTCCGGCGTCTGCGCATAGATCTTCTCACGCAGCTGCAGAAATGCGTACTGGACGCTTTCGGGACGCGGCGGGCAGCCGGGAATATAGACATCAACAGGGATTATCTCATCAACGCCAAGATAGACGTTCGGGTACTCACGAAACGGCCCACCGGTGTTCGCGCACGCGCCGATTGAAACGACGTAGCGTGGCTCGGGCATCTGGTTATAGAGACGCTCGACCACCTCGGCCATCTTATAGTTGACGGTGCCGGCGACGAGCATGACATCGGCCTGACGTGGCACGCCGCGAAAGAACACGCCCATGCGATCGAAGTCGAAGCGTGGACCGCTTGCCCCGATAAGGCCCTCAAGCGAGCAGCACGCAATACCAAACGCAAGGTACCAGAGCGAATGGGCGCGCGCCCAGTCAAAGAGCTGCTCGGATTTAATGAACAGAAGTGAGTTTTCGCCCGTGTGTCGGTCTAATGCCACCCGAGCACTCCTTCCTTATATTCGTACGCAAGTCCCACGAGAATAATCGCAACGAAAACGATCATCGCGGTGACCTCGAACCAGCCCAAAAGTGTGCCGAGTGCGACGGCCCACGGGAAAATAAAGGCAACCTCGATATCGAAGATGACGAAAAGGATAGCGTACATGAAATAGCCGGGCTTAAAGCGAATCCATGGGTCGCCGATAGGCTCGACGCCGGACTCGAAGGTGACCCCTTTGCCTTCGGTAGGATTGGTTGGCGAGAGGAGCCATGACGCGCCGAGACCGATGCAGGCAAACGCCGCTCCAACGATGACGAACATCGCAATGACAACCTGCTCGAACATGCCAAACATCAGCCCCTTAATCGCACTCGCGCGCATCTGCACGTGAACTTGATTGCCTTATTATCGCAAATAATCTATATATTGTGTAAAGTTTTTACAGAATTAGTGCAAACGTGTCAAGCGTGGCCATTACGGCAATGCCGATTGCGAGATACGGGCCAAAAGCGATTGCGCTCTTTCGGGTCGTGCGGCGAGCGAGCAAGAGCACAATCCCTACGAATGCCGCCAACACCGTACCGAGCGCAAACGCAAGAACGACGATCGTTGCGCCAAGATAGATACCGGCTGCAAACATGAGCTTGATATCACCGCCACCAAAGCCATCGGTAAAATACGCGATGGCGAATAGCGGAACGCTGACGATGAACGCGCCAAGCACGGCATCCTGCCACGTGAGCTGGCCGGCAATAACGCGTGCGATGCCGAGAAGAGCGACGACAATCCACAGCATGTCAGGAATAGTATGCGTGCGTGCGTCTACGATAGCAATAGTGACGAGCACTCCTATGAGCGGCACAAGAAACAACATGTGCCCTATTTATGGAAGTGCGTCTTTAGGGACAAGCGAGACCTGCATCGGCAACTTGTTCGACAACGCCTTGTCAAACGTGAGAAGCGGGAGACCTTCCCTCATCGTTGCCTTCGCCACGAGATAGCAATCCATGAACGAAAGACTCTTGTGTTCGAGATAGCCGACAAAAGCAAGCTCAAACAATTCTCTATCGCAACGCAATCCCGGCTCGGAAAAAATCGCCTGAATCACCTGGTGTATGAGAGGACGTTCGATTTCTTTTACCTTCTCTAATACGAAAATCATCTCGATTAACGCTGCATCATACACTTCGTAGGGCTTACCCGAATCGATAAGTCTTTGAATTGAGAGGGCTTGTGAGGGCACATCCATGAGTACCCATCGCAAAAGACAATTCGTGTCAAGGCTAGCCGGCATATTTCTCTTTCACGTGGGCTGTAAACCCAGCACCGCTCTCTGCTGAGGTCTCAAGCGTTCCCTTTTTCTGCATCTGTTCGTGAAGTTGAGGGCGTAAGGTATCGAGTGCGGTTTGCTCACGAATTGTGATAACCCCGGCAGTCAAGCTGACCGCGATTTTCCTTCCTGGCTTCAAACCGAGTTCTTGGCGAAATGAGACGGGGATCGTTAATTGACCCTTACTCGTTATGGTAGTATATTGCGTCATAGTATTACTTTAGCAAATAGTATTACTATCTGCAACACGTCCTCGTGTGCGCGTGGAGCCGACGAGGGGATTTGAACCCCTGACCCCATCATTACGAGTGATGTGCTCTACCAGCTGAGCTACGTCGGCTTTTACCGCATTTTGCAGCGAAGGTCATTATAGGGCACACGAACGATTTGCGCAAAGTTTCGTTTTGAGCGATGTCGCTTACGCAACCCCTCTTACGCGGGGCTCACCGGGCCGGAAGCGTAATACGGGAGGTCGGTGGCGGTTCGGTCGGCGGGGTCGGTGGCGGTCTGACCGGTCGCGCCGGCCGGGTCGGTACCCGCGGCGATAGCGCGACAAAGCGCGAGCAGGCGCGCGGCGGCAACCTCGGGGTTCCACTCGTCAACGATGGTAGCATACGCCGCGCGCCCCAGACGCTCACGTAACGCGGCATCGTCGAGTGCGCGCATCACGTGCGTCGTCAGACCGTCGACCGAGCCACTGCGAAAGACAAGCCCGTTGACATCGTCCTCGATAAGATACGGCACGGCACCAGCTTTGTTACTCGCAACGACGGTACAGGCCGCGTTCATCGCCTCATTGACGACGGCACCCCAACCCTCGTTAAGATCGCTCGTAAAGATGAGTATGTTCGCCGCATTAAGGTAGTCTTTGACGTCAGATGCATGCACGGCACCCACAAAATCCACGCATGTATCCAGACCGTAGCGCACAATCATGCGCTCGATGCGCTCGTCTTCAGGCCCCGTGCCGAGCATACGCAGCTTAAAGCGATAGCCCTTGTCGCGGAGGCGTCGCGCCATAAAGATCGCCATCTCAGGGTGCTTCCAGTCGAGCGTACGCGCAACCCACGCAATCTCAAGCGGCCCGTCGGTGTCGGAGCGGCTCGAAGCTGCGCCCGTCGGCTTTCCGGCAATAAGCTCGTCGAGTGGCGGCCTATGGTGAGTCTCCGGGAAATATCCCCACTTGAAGGAACGATCTATAAAAGCGCCACGTTCGTTCATCTCGGCCGCCACGAATCCGCTTGCAGCGAGCAGATAGGTGTTCGGCAACATGCCGGGCCGGAGGTACTCGTTCGTCAGACGCCCCGTCCGACGCAGCTCGAAGTGCGCCTTCACGTTCTTGAGGAGGTGGTCGGTATAGTAGATCGTTGGCTTGCCGGCCTCAATGCGCTTAGCGAACAGCTCGAACGGCGCACGCCCCACCATCAAAATGTCGCACTCAGCGATAATCTTAGTGGCAGCATCGTTAACGACCCCGCCCTCTTCATACTGCACGAGATATGGCTGCGTTATCTCTTCGTCCCAGCCGAGCGCTTTGCGCTCAGCCAACATCGGCTCGAGCGCGATAAAGTGATACGTAACGTCTTTCTGCGCGACAAGATAGTCGCTCATCGGCGTCTGATGATGCGTCAGAAAGTTCGACACAAACGCGATGTGTAGGGGCTTTGGCTTTGGCGTGTTAGCTGACATGCTGACTCCTTTGGGTCGTACCTTTAATCGTACCGCTATCGTAGCACCTCTTGATAGATTTCACGTAACGTCCTCAAAGCTTGCGGATACTCGAACGTCGCGCTCATGCCAAACTCCGTGTACGGGAGGTCGAAGACATGGCCGGCCTTCACCGCATCGAAGTGGCGCCAGATATCGTTCTCCCGAAACTCTTCGTCGAACATATCGAGCACATCCTGCGGAAGCGCATGCGCCGCACGCAAGATGATATCCGGCTGTCTGGAGAGCATATCTTCGGTATTGACCGAGATAAACTCGGCGGCCTCGTCCTCATAGACGTTGGCAGCGCCGGTCATCGCCACGAGCGATCCAATATACGAGTTCTCCGTCGCAACGAGGTAGGAGCCGGGCAGCCCCATCAGAATCAGCACCCGAGGCGGTGTGTCGAAGGCGACCCCTTCTCGATACTGTGCCCGAAACGCTTCGTACTCGTCGAGCAGCGCTTGCGTTTCCTCTTCGCGCGCCAGCAACGGCCCGAGCTCGGCGATTGAGGCATACATATGGTCGATGCTCCGTAGGTTGAGAAACGCTACGTCGATGCGCGCCGCCTCGAAACGTGGCTGCAGACTGCTCTCAAGCGTCTTGGGCGCAAAGACCCAATCGGGCTGCAGGGAGCGGATAATTTCCATGTCGGGATTCATCGAGGCGCCTACGTTGGCGGCTTTCGCAAAACGGTCAGAGGCTTCAAGCTCGCTCTGCGGGACACCAATGACATCGACGTCGAGGCGCGCCATAATCTCGGCAACGGCGCGCGAGGTAGCGACGACTTGCTCGGTACCGGTAATGATTTTGGGACCGCCTCTGCCCTCAGGATATTGGTCTACGCAGCCCGTCGTCATGAAGGCCGCCGCACACAGTATGGCGACGATCAACGTACCCCGAACCTTCACTTTTTTCTCTTGAGAAAGTACGTAATACCCACAACGACGCCGATAACGAGCAAAAGACCGCCGGCAACGCCCAGGAAGATGAGGAGCGGCCCGCGCGCTTCGTCGCTGACCCCCGCGACTTCGTCGTTGTTGGCGTTTTCAAAGATAGAAATAGCCTCGTCATCGACCTCTTCTTCGGCCAGCGGAACGGCGACAGCTTCCCCTTCGGGGGCAAAGTGGACGAAGCCGACGACCTCACGCCCCATCGGGATCGAGATGAGCGACACGCGCAGAACGGCGTCTTTGCTCGGCACCTTTATCTGGAGGTCTTGCGTGTTGTCGTCGGGCTGCTCGGCGACGATACGGTACGGAATCGCCTCAACGGCCCTGCCCTGTGCGTCAAGGAGTTCGATGGCGAAGTCTCTCGACTCGGCGACGAGCCCCACCCGGAAGGTAATGAAGACGCTGCCTTCGTTATCGATGAGTAGCGTTGCCGGTGTCTTCATGATGAGGTTTTCGGTCATGCCTTGGCCGAGCCCCACGTTGTTGCCGGCGTCCTCAATCTCGCCCGTGAGAGGGTTGACGTAGGAGGGTACGGCCTGAAGAGCCTGCTCCTCGGCAGCACCGGCAAGGCCAGCGGAGGCAACGAGTGCCCCCGCAAGCAGTACACACAAAGCAAGTGTCGTGATAACTCTCTTATCTAACGAAAAGTTTTGCAAGCGCACGCAAGCCCCTCCCTATCGGCCCGATGTTCTTGACGGCAAGCATTCTGCCGGCGGCCCCGAGGCCCAGTGTGCCAAGGCCAATCGCCGTTGCGTGAACCTGCCACGGCAGATCCGCAATGCGCTGGCCGATACCACCGCTGTTATCGCCACCCGCCGAGCCATCGCTACCGGCACCGCTCTCAGGCGTAGCGCCGATGACGGGCTCAGGTGCGGCAGCCGTCGTCGTCTCTGCCGAGCGCTCGATAGCATCGAGAGCGGCGTCGTCAAGGGTGACTACGTTAGCAGCCGTGTTCGTCGAGAGGACTGCTCCGTCGGCTCGCTGCAGGGTATCCCAGCTGATGCGGAGGCGACCCGGAGGATTAGACGGACCGGGGTTCTCGGTCAGGTGGAATACGGCCGGCTGATACGCGTTCGTATTAGGAAGCGAGAAGCTGAAGCTGCTGGGCATCCCGCCGGGCAGATTGCGCGCGATGACCCCGGCACTGCTGCCGTTAACGGTAAGCGCACGCAGATACGCCGTGATGGTACCCACACGAATCGGCCGCGTCGAGAGCGACATCGTCATGCTGCCATCCCGCATATCGATAATTGCGGTGTTGTTGAGTGAGTTATTCGCAAAGGAGGGAGCGTTGTCCGTCGCGTGCCAGAAATCAACGCGCACGGTGTAGCGTCCCTCGGTCATGTTGTCGGCGGTGACAACGGTGTCGCCGGTTGGGCGACGCACGAGATTATTGTAGGCCGTAAGGAGAGTGCTGTGTGCAATGTTGACGTTGAGCTGCGAGGCGTTGGGGTTGGCCTCCACAATACGCGCAGCACCAAGTGCCTCATTAAGCGCAGCAACAGAAAGCTCGGTGTAGTGCGCACGATTTACACGCTCAGCACGCCAGATGAGATGCCGGAGAGCGGTCTTATCGACTGCGGGTGGCGGCGGCGGTACATACCCGTTGAACTCAAACCCACGATACGTGGTTCCCTGCAATTCAGCTGCACTGGTAATGTTAAGCTGTAGGCCAAAATTGACTACCGCAGGATTTCCCATAGCGGGCGGCATTGCGCCGCGATAGTTCATAGCGCTCACGATAAGTTCACTGTTCGGGTTGGGCCAATCTACCGTAACGACCAGAGCATCTTGCGCTGCATTCACCTCTTCACGAAGCGCATTAACAAAGTTTGCTGCTGCCGCACCGGTACTAAAGTTTGCACTCTGTCCTGCGTCATAGCGGTAGTCAACCAATCCCATCGATCCGGTGGGACCACCCACAATCGGCGTACCGATAATGATACCGGCAGTTTGAAAGAAGCTTACCGTATATCCCGTGCTCGTTACTTCAACGATAGCGTTGGTATCAAAGTTGCTCGCCTGGCTCGACGAAGCGCCAAAAGCATCGGTGAGTGTGACAGGAACGACGTAGGTTTTGCCTACTTGAAGAATGGTTGCGCTGGTAGCACCGATACCGATATCGCCGCTGGTGGCCGAGATACCGGCTGCGGTCGTGCTGGGGGCAGTCGTCCCCACACCGTCCGTGCCCGCAGTATCGGTGCTCTCAAGTGAGCCTTCGGGTAGGCCCTCGACAGAGCCCTGTGTGGTGCCGAACTCGGTGCTCGGCTCCTCAAAGGCACCGGCGACGGCCGGACCGACCGCCAAAACAGGCACTATCAACATCAAAAGAGCCATAGCTGACGCCATAGCTCTCCTCATCTTCATAGCCCTCATCGCCCTTTTTCCGACGGGCACACATGACGAACTTTTCTCGCCGACAAAGATATGCATAGTTGCTGATCCCCCTTGCCTGAACAGTTATACCTACTATCTATTATACCGTAAAATGGGCGTTTCGTGGGGCTTTTTTGGAAGATTTAAGCAGTAGTTTTTGCAAGAGTGGCGAGCATCTCATCGGGGCTAAACACGGGGATTGTCGCTTGCGCAAACCCTGCTTTGTCACGCGTGACAATGGCAAGTACGTCGGACGCATCGCCAGCCTCGTGCACTACCGCATCCTCGAAATCGGCGAACGGCGACGCGAGCGCGCTCTCAATCACGTACTCGTCGACGCGTGCGATACGAAAGAACTTGACGAGTTCCTCAAGGAACTCTCTCGTTTTTTGGTCCCCTATGCGCTTACACGCAAGATAATAGATAGTCGTAACGGTGTGAGCTGCAAGATAGCCATCGGCTTCGCCGCTTCTTATCTTTGAGAGAACGGATGCTGAATCACGTATATGCTGAGCACGGCTGAGAAGCACATCAAGAACAACATTGGTGTCAATTAGTATTCTCATAAATACTTCTTTTCAAGATAACCGTAGTACTCTTCTTTGACTTGCTCGTCGCTTAGGGTACTTGCGTTGGGAATTATGCCGATGAGCGAACGCACAACCGAATCAATCTCAGGGTCACTTTTCACATCCTGCACCTCTTGTAATCCTTGCTCTCGTCTTTGCTGCGCTAATTTTTGCTGTTCGAGCAGGTAAAAGTAATCAGAAACGAGCTGAGATACCGATTTATCGTAGATGCGTGCCATCTTTTTCCCCGCAGCAATGCGGTCTTTGTCCATGCGTAGCGTAAGCTTTGTTGCTGTTGCCATAAGGTGCTCACCATCTTTCTGACGTACACATCTTCAATAGATGTACGTCAAAAGTATAGCGTATAGGGCACTCGACTACAAGGGGGCGTGGACGACGAGCTGCTCATCGATGCAGCCAACACGCAGGTCAGTGCGGTAAATATCGCGCAAAAAGTCTTCGTTGACGAGTGCGTGGGGGCTTCCCTGCACGAGGGTGCCGTCGGCACGAAGCGCGATAAGCTCATCACACAGCTCAAAGGACTGGTTGATGTCGTGCAAGATAAGCACAACGGTCAGGCCGAGCTCTTGATTGAGCCGCCGAATCAGACGCAAAACCATGACCTGATAGTGAACATCCAAGAAGGTCGTGGGCTCGTCAAGGAACATGACGGGCGTCTGCTGAGCGAGCCCCAGCGCAATCCAAACGCGCTGCTGCTGTCCGCCGGAAAGCTCGCGCATACGCCGGTCGGCGACATCGCGCAGGTCACAGAAATCGATGGCCTCGTCGATGGCGGCCTCGTCGGCGTGGCTCAGGGTCTGGAAGGGCTGCTTGTGCGGCACGCGCCCAAACGCTACGAGTTGACGCACGGTAATGTCATACGGCGCCGTGTTTTGCTGCCACACGACGGCAACCTTGCGCGCAAGTTCACTCAAGCGATAGGCCGATAGCTCGCGCTCGTCGAGCATAATTTGCGAGCCTGCGTCTGCCTTCAGGTTCTTCGTAAGCAGCTTGAACAGGGTCGATTTGCCGGAGCCGTTTGCGCCCATGAGCGCCGTGATTTTGCCGCGCGCGATATCGAACGATATCCCTTCGAAGACGGTGGCCTCTGGATACGAAAACGAAAGGTCGCGCACCCGGTAAACGCTATCAGAGACATCAGAGTGCTCCTGGCAATGCAGGTCAAGGAGTGATTCTGATTCGTGAGATGAGTGTAGTGACCTACTCGATTCGAGCGAATCAGGTTCACGACACAGAGATGCGAAGCCAGGTGTGCTCTGCTTAGCCATAGTAGGTATTCTTACTGCGCAGGAGAACAATAAACAGCGGGCCACCCACAATAGCCATCAGGATTCCCGCGTTGATCTCGTAGGGAAACGCGATAAGGCGCCCTGTCGTATCGGCCAAAAGCATGAGAAGTGCGCCGGACAGGGCGCAGTACGGTAGCAGTACGCGGTGGTCGCTGCCCACAAGCAAACGACCGAGGTGTGGCACGATGAGCCCGAGAAAGGCGATAACACCCATCACGGCGCTTGCCACTGAGACGAGCATCACCGCTACCAAGGAGACCATGACACGCAGGACGGTCACGTTAACGCCCAACGAGCGAACCGTATCGTCTTCGAGCCCCAGCAGATTACATCGTGCAGAGAGCAGCAGTGCTGCCAGCAAGGCCGGCGTCACGTAAAACACGAGAAGGCGCACGTCGTTCCACGTCTTCATCGCAAGGCTCCCGGCAAAGGTCATCGAGCCGCCCATCGACGCACCACCCGACATCAAAACACCGATCCCCTCGCCCAAGCCGACGAGCACGGCGTTGACGGCGATACCGACGAGGATGACGCGCATGGGGGCAAGCCCTCCATGAAACGAGAGCGCGTACACGATGGCGAAGGTGAGTAGGCCGCCCCCTATCGCAAACAAAGGTGAGGAGAAGTACAGCATCGGGAACAGGCCGACGACGAGGGCAGACGCGAGGGCGGCGCCGCTCGATATACCGATGATGGAGGGGTCGGCTACCGGATTGCGCAGTACCGCCTGGAAGAGTGCGCCGGCCACCGCGAGGGCGGCGCCGCCAAAGAGCGCTATCAAAATACGAGGAAAGCGCAGGTCATAGATGGCGGCAACGCTAGGGTCGTACTCGACAAAGAGGCCGCGTAAGAGCTCAACGAACGAGACCTGGATGCTTCCCTGATTGACAGCAAAGAAGAACAGCCCGACGAGCATCGCGGCGGTCGCGGCAAAGACCATAGTAATCAGTAACGGTTTCCTCATAGCACCTTATGATACCGCAAGGATATCATACGCACCATGCGGGGAGTGTGACCGTACGATTATCGAGAAGCTGGACGGTCGACGAGGTCGAGATTATCGCGCCCTTTCCACGCACGGTTGCTCCTCTGTCGAGTGCCCGGAACGCACGTGTTAGATGCGGGCTCGGGCTACTCGTCTCCTTAATTTCGATAGGATGTACACCGTTGCCGTCGACCTCAACCCAATCGATTTCGCGCGCGTCGTAGTCACGATAGTAATAGAGTGTCGAGGAGCACGCGCTGTTTGTGCGCGAAAGTGCAAGCTGATTGATAAGATAATTTTCATACAATGTCGGTGCGGCATTGCTGGCCATGAGTTCTTGAACAGAGCGAATGTTAAGCAGATGGCACACAAAACCTGTGTCGAAAAAATAGAGCTTCGGTGTCTTCACCGTACGCGTAAGAAGGTTATTTGAATACGGGCGTACATAATAGATAACGCCTAGTGTTTCGAGTACCTCAAGCCAAATACGCGCCTGCTTGCGATCAAGTCGCGCGTCACGTGCAATGCCGTCAACATTAAGAAGCTGGCCATTGCGTGCCGCCACCACATCGAGAAACTGCAGAAAACCGACCGTATCGATAGACGGCTCAAGGTATTTGACATCTCGTTCGATATAGGACTTCACGTACGAATCAAAGAAAACATATCGGTCAAGTTGAGCTACCGTATGGACACGCGGCATGCCACCATCAAAAACGCGCTGATACATCTGGGCGCGCGTAAGCGGTTCCGTCGCATCAACACGGCTCTGTGCCTCCCGTACGGTGTAGTCGAAATGCGGAGTATCAAAGTGATTGTATAGTTCGTTTTGGCTCATGGAGCCGAGCTGAAGTATCCCAATGCGTCCGACAAGCGACTCGCTCACACCACGCATAAGGCGATACGTCTGCGAGCCGGTAAGCCAATAGTCCCCCGGACTTTTACGTCGATCGACTTCAATCTTCAGATAGTTGAAAAGTTCGGGTGCATACTGCACCTCATCGATCAAAAGCGGCGGCCGATACTCTGCGAGAAACCCATGCGGATCCGCCTGCGCAAACGCACGGAGCTCAAGATCGTCGAGAGAGATTATCGTACGCTTGTCGTGCATGTTCTGCGAAAGATGAGTGAGCAGCGTGGTCTTGCCTACCTGACGAGGACCGGTAAGGATAAGCACAAAAAACTGTTCAGTGAGCTCAGCGATACGTGCCTCAATATCACGAGAGATATACATACTCGACTCCCCTCAGCTAGCTCCAATACAAAAAATTACCCGAAGTTGCGGGCGTTTTTCTATTTTTGTAATTTTACCCGAAGTTGCGGGCATATGGCAATATACCCCATTAGCGGCTGAGTTTTTCGAGAACGTCGAGGATGCGATTACGAAGGAGAAAGGCGACGATGGCCACAATGACGGCGAAAACGACGATTCCGATGACGAGCTTCAGGTGCTCGCCGGCGATCGCCGCACCGAGGCCGGTAAAGACGAGTATCGCTGGGACCGCACCGATAAAGGCCGCGATGAGATATCGATACAGCTTCATCGTGGTGCGCGCAAAAACGTACGGCACCAGCCCATTGGGCAGAAACGGAATCATCGAAAATGCTACTACGGCGAGCTCAGGATAGCGCAAACCATCGAGGCGATCGGGGTCGAGCAGTCGTATCTTCGACGGCTTGACGGTCTGCGGAAAGCGCCGACGCACAAAGGTGCGCCCGGTGCGCATTGCGATAAACGCGATCGTATTACCCAGCATAACGCCGGTTAAACAGATTGCCGTCCCCCACCACGGGCCATATGCGAGACCGGCGAACACCTGAATAGGCGCGGCAGGAAACACTGCCGTCACAATCTGCAACGTTTGCGCACCAATAATGAGTGCGACTGCGGCTATTGTCTGCATCTACGACGCGTCTTCGCTCGCTCGTCTGATTTCATTACGCCTTATTTTACCTGAAATCGTCTTAGGTAGCTCGTCGACGAACTCGACGATGCGCGGGTATTTATAGGGCGCGGTCGTCTTTTTGACGTGTGATTGGAGCTCACGCGTGAGCGTCTCGTCGCCGGTCCAGCCCGAAGCCAACACGACGGTCGCCTTGACGACGAGCCCGCGCAAGCTATCGGGGGCACCGGTTACCGCGCACTCGACGACGGCCGGGTGCTCGATCAGCGCACTCTCGACCTCAAAGGGGCCGATGCGGTAGCCGCTGCACTTGATGACGTCATCGTTGCGCCCGACGAAGGTATAATAACCGTCGCTGTCGCACCACGCCACGTCACCCAGATTGTAACGATGGTCAGAGAAGACCTGTGCGGTGCGCTCCTCATCGTGACAGTAGCCAACGAAGAGCCCCGGTGGCCACTGTTTGCTGAGCCCCGTGACACAGATCTCGCCTTCCTCGCCGTCGGGTGCGTAGGCGCCGTCTTCGGCGAGCAGCCGGATGTTATAGAGCGCGGCGGGTTTGCCCATCGAGCCTGCGCGCGGCGTCACCCACGGCCACGTTGCGATAAGCACGACGCTTTCGGTCTGGCCGAAGCCTTCGCGGATGGTGTGCCCGGTCAGTTCCTTCCACTGGCGCGTAACCTCGGCGTTAAGTGGCTCGCCGGCGGTCGTGAAGTTTTGGACGCTCGAAAGGTCGTAGCGTGCCACATCTTCTTGCAGCATAAAGCGATACATCGTCGGCGGAACGCAGAACGTCGTCAGCTTATAGTCTTGGATCTTTTGCAGCAGATTCGTCGGTACGAAGCTCGCCATATCGTAGGCGAAGACGCCGGCGCCGCAGATCCACTGGCCGTAGATCTTGCCCCAGCCGAACTTGGCCCAGCCTGAATCGCTCACGCTCAGGTGCAGCGTGTTTTCACGCACCTGCTGCCAGTAGCGCGCCGTGATGATGTGGCCCAGCGGATGCGTATGGTTGTGGCGCACCATCTTGGGGTTGCCGGTCGTGCCGCTGGTGAAGTAGATCATGAGCGTGTCGTCGTTGGTCGTCGCACGCGAGCCGGTGGGGCGCTCCCACGTTGTAGGCGCTTCGGCGAGTAGCTCGTCAAAGATACGCCAGCCATCGCGTTGACCTGCGACAACGATAGTGTTCGTGATGCTGGGGGCCTCGGCACACGCCGCCTCGACCTGCTCGATAACGTAGTCGTTGTCCTGACAGATAACCATCTCGATATCGGCCGCATTGGCGCGGTAGGCGAGGTCCTTTTTCGTCAGTTGAGTCGTCCCGGGGATGAGCACGGCGCCGATCTTAAAGAGCGCGGTGGCGATAACCCAATACTCCCAACGCTGCCCCAGCACCAGCAGCACGACGCTGCCCTTTGTAACGCCGAGCGCAGTCAACGCGTTGGCGCACTGGTCGCTCAAACGGGCGATGTCAGAAAAGGTGAAGGTGCGCTCCTCGCCGTCATCGTTGCACCACACGAGCGCGACCTTTTCGGGCTCGACGGCTGCCCACTCGTCGACGACGTCGTAGGCAAAGTTGAAGTTCTCAGGAATCTTGATGTCGAAGTTATCGACGAAGTCTTCATACGAGTCGAATTCGAGGCGCGGGCAGTATTTTTTCAGAAGGTAATCCACAGGCGGTACTCCTTGCGTTCGGGGTGGCCGGTTCGGGGTGATCGACGAGGGGGCGGTGAGGGGTCGCGTGCGGCTACTCCGCGATGACCGTTACGAATACGGTGCGCTCATCGCCCGCGCACGCCTGATGGTGTGGCAGGCTCGCGTTGAAGTAAATCGAATCACCGGCGTTGAGCGTAATCGTGTGGCCGTCAAGGGTGAGCGCCATCGTGCCCTCAAGCACCATGTTGAACTCCTGTCCGTCGTGGCTCAGCACGTCGTCGGCCGGCGCGGGGCTCCCCGGCTCAAGCGTCACCAGCAGTGGCTGCATAATCTTGTTCGAGTACCGCCACGCCAGATCCTCAAAGGTGTAGCCGGTGCTGCGCTCGACAAGGCGTCCCTCGCCCTTACGAATAAGCTGGTAGGTGTCGAGCCGGCCGCGCACGCCGGTCAAAATCTCGGTCATATCGAGGCCGAACTTATGCGCTATATGATAGACGACGCTAATCGGCACATCGGCGCCGGTCTCCTCGTAGGCGGCGTACTGCTCGACGGTAACGTTGAGGTCCTCGGCCATCTCGTGGCGCGTGACATCGCACGCCTCACGAATACCCTTAAGGCGCTGGCCGAGCTCGCGCAGGTCGTTACTCATAGTCGTACCCCAGACGAAGCGCCTTAAGATTGTCATCGAGCAGGTGCAGATGACGTGCGCTCATCGACTTCTCGATAGCCTTCTCGGCCGTCTCGAGCGAAACGACGCCGCTCTGGCGCACGATGACGCCGGTCATAATGACGTTGGCGCCGCCTTTGAGATCGTTATCGAGAGCAAGCGTACTCGCCGGCACCGGCACGAGCCGCACCTCGGCGCGCTCGGCCACACCATCATGCTCGGCCACATCGGTCACGAATGTCGAGTCGAAGATACAGATACCACCGGGGACGACCGCATGGTAAAACTTATCGAAGCTCGGCTGGTTCATCGCAAGCAGCACGTCGGGCTCGGTCACGATGGGCGAGCCGACAGGCGCTTCAGAGAGCACGACGCTACAGTTCGCGGTACCACCGCGCATTTCGGGGCCGTAGCTGGGCATCCAGCTGACTTCGAGGCCTTCGAGGAGGCCGGCGTAGGTCAGCACCTTTGCCGCAAAGAGCACGCCCTGTCCCCCAAAGCCGGCAAGCTGGAAGTTGGTAGTCATTTGTCGATCTCCTTATAGACGCCCAGCGGATAGTACGGCAGCAGGTTTTCCTGTAGCCACGTAAACGAATCTGCCGGTGAAAGTCCCCAGTTCGTCGGGCATGTTGAGAGCAGCTCGACGATCGAGAAGCCCTTGCCGGCGATCTGGTTCTCAAACGCGCGTTTGATGGCACGTTTGGCCTCGCGTATGTGTGCCGGAGTATCGAGCGCGACACGCTGTGCCAGCGCCACCCCCTCAAGCGTTGAGAGCATCTCGACGACGCGAATCGGGTGTCCGTCACGCGCGACCTCGCGCCCATACGGTGACGTCTGCGTAACCTGACCGAGAAGCGAGGTCGGCGCGAGCTGGCCGCCCGTCATGCCGTAGATGGCGTTGTTGATGAAGATGATGACGATGTTGTCGCCGCGTGTCGCCGCGTGTACCATCTCAGCGGCACCGATTGAGGCGAGGTCGCCGTCGCCCTGATAGGTAAAGACAACGGCATCGGGATGGGTGCGGGCGACGGCGCAGGCGACGGCCGGGGCGCGCCCATGGGCGGCCTGTATGCCATCGCAGTTGAAGAACTCGTAAGCCAGCACCGAACAGCCGACCGGCGCAATAGCAATGGCGCGCCCCTCGACGCCGAGCTCATCGAGCACCTCGGCGATCAATCGGTGCGAGATGCCGTGCGTACAGCCCGGACAGTAGGTAAACGGCGCGTCGGTCAGCGCATGAGGGCGCCCCCCAAAAACCTTGGTATCGGTAGCCATTACGCATCACCGCCTTTCGCACACGCGTCATCACCGGCGATACGCTCGATCGCGGCAAGGATCTCGGTCGGGGCCGGAATGATGCCGCCCACCCGGCCAAAGAACTCAACGGGGGTACGACCGTTGACGACGAGCCGCACATCCTCGACCATCTGGCCCATGTTCATCTCGACCGACAAAAACGCCTTCGCCTGCGGGATACGCGCCTCGATAGCATCGACCGGAAACGGCACGAGCGTGATAGGACGCAGCAGGCCGGCCTTAATCCCGGCTTCGCGCGCCAGGTCAACGGCGGTACGCGAGGTACGCGCCGACGCGCCAAACGCCACGAGCACGATCTCGGCGTCTTCGGTGCGATACTCTTCGACACGTTGTTCGTTACGTTTGATGTCTTCGTAGCGTGCAAAGCGGGCTCGGTTCGACGCTTCGAGGTCGTCGGCAACGAGAAACAGCGAGGTGATCGTATTGTGGGGCCGCTTATCTTGGTGCCCGTTAGCTGCCCATGGCTTCTCGACGACTGTCGCGCCACCGGGCTCAGGGAGGGCGACCGGCTCCATCATCTGGCCCAGCATACCGTCGACGAGCACGATAACCGGCGTGCGGTAGCGGTCGGCGAGATCAAAGGCAATGTGTATCGTATCGGCCATCTCCTGGACGGTCGAAGGTGCAAGCACAATAGGGTGGAAGTCGCCGTGACCGGCTGCACGCGTGGCCTGCCAGTAGTCAGACTGCGAGGGCTGAATGCCGCCGAGCCCGGGGCCGCCGCGCTGGACGTTCACGATGACCGCCGGCAGATCGGCGCCGGCAAGGTAGCTGATGCCTTCGCTCTTGAGCGACATACCAGGGCTTGAGGTTGAGGTCATCGTGCGCACGCCGGAAGCGGCGGCCCCGTAGACCATGTTGATTGCGGCGACTTCGCTTTCGGCCTGCAGATAGGCACCGCCCTCTTTGGGCATGCGCTTGGACATGTAGGCGGCGAGCTCGTTTTGTGGCGTGATGGGATAGCCAAAGTACGCCTCACATCCGGCGCGGAGCGCTGCCTCGGCGAGCGCTTCATTGCCTTTCATCAGGACTTTTTCGGTAGCTTTCTCGGTGGTTTTGGGAGCCATCCTACACCTCCTCGACCATTATGGCAACGTCGGGACATATCACGGCGCACTGGCCACAGACGATGCATGCCTCTGGATCCGTGCACGTCGCCGGACGATAGCCTTTGGGCGTCAGTTTTGTTTCATCGAGCGCGAGAATATCTTTCGGACAGACCTCTATACAGAGTTTGCAGCCTTTACAATAAGTCTCGTCAACGGTAATTCGTGCTGCCATCGGTCCTCCCTTGCGGAACAGCGATAATATCATAGGATAGCACAAAAACCCACTGAAATATGTATGAATAATGAACTTTATATGTGCTTTTTATGTGTTATCCTGCAAGACATCAGCGGACAGAAAGGAGTTTAGTTATGAGTACTACGCCCTATCAACCCCTGCCCGGAGAGCAGCTCAAAGTGCTGCACGTATCGGAGGAGCTCTGCCTCTATACGTTCCAGGCAACCCGCAAGATGGCTCGGGCAAATCGCGGCAGCCTAGGAATGCGTCTGGAGAATGCGGTGCTCAAGCCGATGGACCACATTCTTCGTGCAAACGACGTGTTCCTGTCGCCCGATATGGACGACAAGACGCGCCTCAGCGAGCTCGAAGAACGTGTCCGGCTCCAAAACAAGGCGAAGCATGCCGTGCACTCCCTTACTCGTCTTGCGCACGTCATGTTCTTGCTCGAAACGATAACCGGCAAGCAATACACGCAGATCGCCAAAAAGTCTACGAGCCTCTATTGGATGATCGTCGCGTGGCGTGACAGTGATCTCAAGCGCTGGGGTGTGCCGGAAAGCCCCACGGGCAAGAGTCCCTCCAAGGGAAGTTCCACCGATGAAAGTCCCACCGATGAGAAAGGATAGTGGTTACTATGCATTACGAAAAGATTAGCGATTTCCTCAGCCTTCATGAGGCCATGCGTCGCTCACTGTGCGGGAAGCGGATGAAGACGGAGGCTGCTCAGTTCAACCTGAACGCCTCTATAGAGCTCGCACGGCTTGCCGACGAGCTCCAACAAGGCACCTATCAACCGGAGAAACACTACTGCTTCACCCTGACTCGCCCCAAGACGCGCACCATCTATGCCCCGCCCTATCGGGACCGCGTTGTCTTGCGCTCGTTGTGCGACAACGCGCTGGCCGACATCATCGGAGCCACTCTTATCGAGGCGAACGCAGCATGCCAGAAGGGAAAGGGCAGCCACTTCACGCTCGATCTCTTCGAGAGCTTTATCGCCGACATCCGGGATACGCACGGGAGAGATTTTTATGCGCTGAAGTGCGATATCAGACAGTTCTTCCCCAGTATTCCTCACCGGCAGCTCAAGGAAAAACTGCTCTTAGCATTCCATGAGTACGGCGTCGATGATGAGCGCTTTGTGCGTCTGTGCTTCCAGTTCATCGACTACTTCCACACGCCGGGTACCCCTCAAAGAGGGCTCGCCCTAGGCAACCAATCAAGCCAGTGGTACGGGCTGCTCTACCTCGACAGTGTCGACAAGCTGGTCACCCAAGAGCTTGGTATTCCTCACTACATACGGTACATGGACGACTTCATCGTGCTGCACGAATCGAAGGCGCATCTTCAAGAGGTAAAGGCGCGCATCACCGAGCACGTAGAAGACGACCTGGGCCTCTTCTTGAACAGTAAGACCCAGATCACGCACATGAAAAATGGTGTGGAGGCGATCGGCTGGCGCTACATCATCGACAAGAAGACCGGCTACATCGTGCGCAAGATACGCAACTCGACCCGCACGCGCATGGTGCGCTATGTGCGCAAATTAAGCAAGAACATGGGCAACGATCCCATCAAGCGTGCCGAGCTCGATACCATCGTCAACAGCTACCTCGCGCATCTCTACCACGGCAATACCTACCGTCTTCGTGAGAAGCTTCTTGAGCTCCATACCCCGCCGAACCCCTATCAGCCTTCACGGCCGTTGCGTGGTGCGGCACTGGAGCGCTATCGGGCGCAGCAGGACCTCAAGAACGCACTCAACGAGTAACGTAGCGACGCGCGTTACGCGCTCAAGCAGGCAATCGGTATGACGTGCACCCCATCGGGACGGGTGTACGCATACTGTCCTGCATAAAGAATGGCCAGAAATGCGGGCTCACCAATATGGCGCGTATCGATACGCTCGGTCAATGTCCGTAGCTGTTGTGCTGCCTCATCGATTTGTGCATCACCTAGTTTGACCTCCAGCGCCGCCCAACGCCCATCAGAGAGCGTGACGATTTCGTCTATCTCGAAACCAGATGCATCACGATAGTGTGCTACCTCGCCGCCAAGATGCTGTGCGTAAATACACAGATCGCGGTAGCATAATGATTCGAACATATGGCCAAGCGTGCGAAAGTCTCGCAACAGCTGCGCCGGCGAAGCGCCAAGTGCTGCTACGGCAAGGGATGGGTCGGTTAGGTGGCGCTTGGGAGCCTGACGTAAAACCGTTTTTGCGCGCAACGACACACTCCATGCAGGCTGTTCCTCTACAAAGTACACGCTCTTAAGATAGTTAAGATAGTTGTCCGCAGTCGAACGAGACAGCGTGCCCCCACGTTCGCGCACATCCTCAATGAGCGTCGAGACCTTCACCGGCTGTGCCACATTGCGCGCAAGCGCCCTAACAAATAATGTCTGCTTAGCACGATCGAGTCGCGCACCACCGTTGCGTGATGCATGGTCCTCCTGATGACTGTTCTCACGGTGCTGAATAAGCTTAACGTAGTTTCCTGCTACCAGCCCGGCAGCATCTCGATCAAGCGAAAGAGCGGCCGGCCACCCCCCGCGGGTAAGTGCCCAGAGAATATCAGTCTTCAGATTAGCTGTTATCTGATGCATCTCAAGCGAGGTACCGTCGAATAGCTGTGCCAACGACACCGAGCCATCCGATTCACCTGATTCAAACAGCGACATCGTGCGCATACGAATAAGTGCAAAACGCCCTGCCCCACTATGAGCAGGAGCACGTGTCGTGCCCGTCGATGAGCCGGTAAAGATAAACTGTCCGGGCACACTACGCTCATCGATGATACGGCGCGCTTTGTCCCACAACACAGGCTCAAGCTGCCATTCATCCACCAGACGAGGAGTCGCACCCATAAGCACCTCATCGGATAAGGTGCGCGCCAAATCTCGATTATCGGTCGTGTAAAAAACACTACGTGCAAATTCAAGTGAGCTACGAGTTTTCCCGCACCACTTGGGCCCCTCAATAAGTACGCCGCCCATTGCTCTGAGCTGACGCTCAATATCGATATCAGTCAGGCGCGGCAGATAGGTACTTTTGGTCATCGTATGCCTCTCTTCACAGGTACACGCCTATCATTGTAGCAAAAATAGTGAGATTAAGGTAGTAAAAATGTAGAGAATAGCCTAGCAAAAATAGTGAGATTAAGGTAGTAACAATGTGGAGGGGCTGTAATGGGGGGCGGCGGAGATTATCCTGTGGAAAACTTTTTCTTGGCGGCGATTTTTTTCTCGCGTTTTTGGTACTCTTCGGTGAGTATTTCGTACGGCATGTGCTTCTTAAGGTACCGTAGCCGGTGATGTTCACAAAACCCGTGCTTCTTAATGACCTTAATGTGTGCTGCCGTCGGATACCCTTTATTGACATCGAAGTTATAGAGCACTTCGCTACCTTCGCCCAGCTCACAGAGCCGGCGCATGTATTCGTCACGCGCTTCCTTCGCCACTACCGATGCCGCCGCAATGACGGCAACCGTACTGTCCCCGCCTACCAAATATTCGACCTCAACGTCGTCTGACGGGAACTCAAGCGCACCGTCACCATCGATTAACAATATATCGGGATTAACACCTTCTAGCTGGGTTTTTACATCCTTAAACGCCTCAACTAACGCCACGCTTTCTGCGTGATCAGGCCCGTATTTATCGATTGTATGGATGTCTGCAGACCCTACGGCCCACGCTATCGCTTCTTCCTTGATGCGCTCGCAGGCTTCCGCCCGGCGCCGCACCGTCATTTTCTTACTGTCATCAAGCCACGGGATAGCGTCCTTGCCCGCATCTAAAACGACGACCCCGACCATTAAAGGCCCAGCTAAAGCACCGCGTCCGGCCTCATCCGCGCCGGCAATGAACCGGTACCCCCGCTGGCGCCGTAAGCGCTCTTCGGTGCGGTATAAATCGTCCAAGCGAGCCAGCTCTCGAACATCGAGAGCTGGCTCTAACCTATCATTAACACTTCGTCGTGGGCGCCTCATACGACTTCGTCATGCGCCTACGGATTGACGATTAGCGAACCCACAAGGCTGGACGCACGCCACGCACATTGGTGGCAGCAATGTCGCCCGCCACGGCCCCAGTGATGTTCACGCGAGCCGCCGTAGTGGCAGCGTTGCCCGGAGACCGCAGCCACTGATTGTACCAGATA
>WRKU01000009.1 GCA_009777935.1 Coriobacteriia bacterium | reverse complement strand
ATCGGGGCCGGTAACGCGGCCGGTAATGGGCTCAGTAGGGGGCCGCTCCCCCTCAAAAAGTGGAGACCCCCCCCCCCCGCAGGGTGTGGTTATCGTTCATGTGTGCCCTCATTTCGTGCTCGTGCGTCGCAGATGCCACGCAAAGATAACATGTCATGTCACATAAGTTGCTATCTTTAGTATACCCTCTGCGCCACGCCTGCGCAACCAAAAGCCGCGAAATTGTCCCCCCACCCCCCCCCAGGCGCTAGCGCGTACAAAAGGGCTGTTCAGTGAATATATTCGACTCAGAATATGCAAAGGCCCGGATGGTGCGTGTAGCAGCTGCGTTGGCTAGTGTAGCAGATGCCTCCTCGGCGTCACCGTCTGACCCACAGGGCGGGGCGCAGACCGTAAGCGGTACCAGTAAGCGAAGCGCCAGTGGGAGCGCCCCACGCGCCATTGCCGCGCACGTCACCCCATGACCCGTTCACACCACCATCGGTCCAGACGTCGGCCGCCGTAGTGGCAGAGCCACCACGCGAGCGCGTCCACCAACCGCGGGCTGTCGTCGTGCCTGCGTGATTTGCTCCGGCTCCGCGGCCAATGCGGCCTAGTGCGCTGTCGGTTGTTGTTGTCGCAACGCCACTACCTCCCGTAGCGGTATTGGGGAAATAACGCACTACCTCAGTGCCTGAAAGGGCAAAGGCCACGATACCTTGACCGGCCGTTGTCGAGGTAGTGTTCGCAGCAGCTGCACGCACGGGGCTCGATGGTTTTGACTGGGCCTGTGGGAAGGTCGTAAAGTTCACGTTTGCAATACTTCCGGCGTTATTCGTGGTAAGGCCGGTCTCAACTCCAAAGTTGCGACTTGTGACCACACCGGTGATGATGCCGCTGGCATTACCAAAGTCAGCTTGGATGGCATATGCGTTAAGGTCCGGATGCGTAGCAGGACTTAGCGCATTCCACCACGTGTCCGTCGCTTGCTGTAGGTTTGATACGTTAGAGGGGCTTGAGCCAGAGGAACTGTTAGAAAGCCAGTAGCTGCCACCTCCCGATGTGTTAAAGACAGGTCCCCCGCTGCCGATAAAGTCAACGGCTGGGTTGGTGCCGTAGACGTATTGGGTCACGATCAGGTCATAGTCGCCATCACTAGCGATGCGCCAAAACGGGATGCCGTCGATAACGACACGCTGCGGTGAGCCTATCACGATAGGATCGCCACCGATGCCAGGAAGTCGTTCTACCTCTACCGTAATAACGGCAGAGACGGTCGTGTTGCTTGCATCGCGCTCTGCCGGGTCACTTTCAGTTGACACCAGTACGCGATAGTTCTCCGAGCCTGCTGTGGTGGTCGGTGGACTGTAGGTTGCGTTGGTGGCACCAGAGATGTCGGTCCAAGAGTTCTCTAACTGCCACTGGTAGTAGAGGGTACCGCCAGTAGGATGGATGGCGTTGACCTCAAAGGTAAGGCTTGCATCTTGAGCCACAGTGACGGTGCGATTAGTATTGCTGACATCTTCAGAGATGCCGTTTATGGTGATGCTAAAGCCGCCGATGGAAGGACCTGAACTCCAGTTAATCGAATCAAGGATAGCTTTACCTTGCGCGCTAGCTGCACGAAGAGGTACACCATCGGTGCCACTGCTAGGTACGAGGCCGTCTTTCATAGCACCCACATCATCTTGGGTCACGACCTCCATCTGAATGTCGATAGCATAGTAGAAGGCATGCTTGAGCGGGTCGAAGCCGGTGGCGGCAAACACGCCGGTTATTAAAGGCAGACTTGCGTTATCGGCATCGCCCGGACGGATAACGGAGGTGTAGTAGAAGTAGCCGTCATCGGCAAGCACCCATTTGTCGAGGTTGGCCGAAGGATTGGTGGTGTAGTTAGTCTGCCACTGCGCATAGGTCAACAGATGAGGCTGAGTCCAGCTCCAATACTCGCTGAAAGGCGTGCCGTCAGCTGCATGTCCGCGTGCTGGAGCAGCTTGCGTGAGGCTAGTCGGGTCAGTCAGACCGCGAATAGACCACATGTCGGCGGTGACATTAAACCAGGCTGTTTGGGTGTCAATGAGAGTACCATCGACTCCCCAGGTGCCTGAATCAAGGGTGGGAGTAAGAGTAGTCTCGATAGCTGCCGGAATGGGGTCAGCAAAAGGAATACCTTCTATGATGTTACGCCCGCGCGTCCAGTCTTCACTTTCAATCCATTGCATGAATTCGGCCGCTGAAATGCGTGCTATGAAGGGTGAGTTGCCTGAGTTTTGTACCCATACTCTCTTTTGCCACTCGGCAGCATCAAGACGTCTGAATTCGTCGTGAAGTACGGCACGTGGTGCACTATCGCTCATGAATTGATTGATGGCACGCTGCATGGTGCCCCACGCAAAAGCTCCCAGAAGGAGTAAGAGTAGGGCAACTATGATGGCTATGGTGGTGTTTTGACGTTTGCGAGTACGAGGTGTATTCGTAGTGTTAGAAGTAGGATTTGCGCCACTGATAGCGCGCGTAGAAGAGAGCTCTACGCTATTTTGCGATGGCCCCCCCCCCCCGTGTGGTTTTCTCAATTGTGCTCATTTTGCCCTCATTTCATAGAAAAACGTACTTGATTAGCTACTCTTTAGTATACCCTCTGCGCCACGCCTGCGCAACCTAGATATGCGAAAATCGCCCCCCCCCCAGGCGCTGGCGCGCAGAAAAGGTCAGGTCAGTGAATATATTCGACTCAGAATGTGCGCAGGCTCAGACGATACACGTAGCGACCACCCGAGCCTGTGCGTTTCCCTTTTTCGCCGGCGCCCTGTGCGAGCACTACGCGAAAGGATATGAGTTCCCTTACCTGCTCTCTACGTGTCACTTGACACGCACTCCCTAGCATAGTCCACTTCACATGGAAGGGTCATGCGGGTAAGTCTGGACGCACGCCGAGCGCATTGGTGGCAGTACCGCCCGTCACGGTCCCATTGCTGGTCACGTAAGCCGCCTGAGCGGCAGTCGTACCCGGAGACCGCAGCCACTGGTGTTGCCACTGAGCGGCGGAAAACCACTTGCTCAGCCGCGCCGTAACTCATTCCTACAGCCTTGCAGCCGCGTTGGCTAGTGTAGCAGATGCCTCCTCTACGGCGCCTGCCTCACCCAGAGAGCGGGGCGCAGACCGAAATCGGTATGAGTAATCGTAGCACCATCGGGACCGTCCCACGTACCATTGTTGTACAGGTAACCCCACGACCCGTGCACAGTACCATTGACAGCCACGTAGCCCGCCAAAGAGGCAGCGCTACCACGCGAACGTGACCACCAATAGCGCGCTGTCGTTGTCTCAGCGTGATTGGCACCGATACCATGAGCTAGCGGTGCCAGCACACTTGGTCCGGTAGCAGTACCGGTTCCAATATTGGTGAAGTAGCTCAGTATCTCTTTGCCCGACAGCGGGAATGCCACGATACCTTGACCCGTACTCGGCGATGAAGTGGCACTCGCTGCTGCTCTGCTCGATGGTGTCGAGATCGCCTCCGGGTAGTTTTCCGGATTTTGCATCCAGGCGATGTTTGCGGCCACATCAGCATTCGTGGTGCCTGCCAAAGCGCGCACGTCGGGATGACCCGTCAGGCCCTCGGTGCCAAAGGTGCGTGTTGAGCCCGCACCTGTATTGCTGCCGGTGAAGTCGGCCTGCACCGCAAGCGATTTAAGGTTATTGGTACCAGAATCGAGGCCTGCTCCGGTAAGACTGTTATACCAGGTGTCCATACCAGCCATAACGGCGGACTTGGCAGTGCCGGCCTCAGTCGTCAGCCAGAAGTTACCCTGACCCGCCTCATTGAACTGTACGTACGCCCAAGCTGCCGTGGGATTAGAGCCATAGACATAGCGTGTCACGAGCAGGTCATAGGTAACCCCGCCGACTGTTGTCTCAGCTATCCGGAAGAACTGTACCGGGCCAAAGTCACGACGCGTCGGGGTGACCGGTGTGGGCGGCAACGGCTCTATCTTTACGGTAATCGTATCTGAAATGGTGGTGTGTCCGTCGTTTTCTACGGGTGTATTGCCTGAGTTAGAGACAAGGACTCTAAACTCGAAGGTGCCCGGGGTGGTAGTGTCTACGATGTATTCGGTCTCGTCGTTAGTACCCGGAGCATCGTTCCAGGGTGAGTTAGTGGTCTGCCATAGGTAGGTGAGGTTAGGGTCGCCACCGGCATCGACTTCGAGGGTGACCGGTGTACCTTGAGAGACGGTTATCTCAAGGCCCTCGATGCCATTGATGCTCAAGCCTCCGATAATGGGTGCGGTCCAGTTAATGCTGTCCAGGATAGCCTTACCTTGTGTTGATGCAGCACGAAGAGGCACGCCATCGGTACCGCTGCTAGGGACAGTGCCGTCTTTCATAGCACCCACATCATCTTGGGTGACGACCTCCATCTGGATGTCGATAGCATAGTAAAACGCATGCTTGAGCGGATCAAAGCCGGTGGCGGCAGATACTCCCGTCATTAAGGGAAGCGTATTAGTCTCGGGTCTGATGACGGATGTGTAGTAGAAAAAGCCATCGTCAGCTAACACCCACTTGTTTGAACGCTGTGAGAGAGGGAGTGCTGTCCACTCGCTATATGTTAGGTGATCTGAGTCCCACTCCCAGTACTGACTGAAAGGAGTGCCGTCTGCTGCGTGTCCACGTGCAGGAGCTGCTTGGGTAAGGCTTGCTGAGTCAGTAAGGCCTCGTATCGACCACATGTCAGGGGTGACGTTAAACCAAGCAGTCTGAGTATCGATAAGAGTGCCATCTACGCCCCAGGTGCTTGTATCAAGGGTGGGAGTTAAGGTAGTCTCTATAGCTTCAGGTATGGGAGGAGCAAAAGGAATACCTTCTATGATGTTGCGTCCTCTATCCCAGTTCTCACTTTCAATCCATTGCATAAACTCAGATGCGGATATGCGTGCTATGAAAGGTGAGTTGCCACTATTTTGTATCCATACTCTCTTTTGCCACTCAGCCGCATCGATTCGCCTGAATTCATCGTGTAGTACTGCTCGTGGTGTATTTAGACTGGCAAACTGATTGATGGCGCGTTGCATCGTACCCCAGGCGAATGCACCCAGCAGGAGGAGGAGCAGTGCAACTATGATAGCTATGGTGGTGTTTTGACGCTTGCGACTTTTTGGTGCCGCGTTAGTATCCGTAGAAGAGGGCTCTACGCTATTTTGCGATGGCCCCCCCCCCCCGTGTGGTTTTCTCAATTGTGCTCATGTTGCCCTCATTTCATGCAAAAAACGCATGTCGCGTTATGTTGACTAGCTCGTAACTACCTTTTTTAGTGTAGCAAATTATACCAACTCTCAGCAAGCTAATATCCCAAAGACCGACCCAAAAACCGACACCCAGAAACCGCAGCCAAGCGCGCAGGGCTCGCCTGTGCTACAATGAACACGCAATTAATACTTCTTAATGAATAAGACGTGCGTCGACATGCGCGCGAGACTACACAGAGGTGAGGTAGCAGAGCCGTGGCGCTCGTAGTGACTAAATTCGGTGGGACCAGCGTAGCTACGCCTGAAAAGATTCGGGCTGTGGCCGAGCGTCTCGTCGCACGCAAAAAGGCCGGCGATGAGGTCGTAGCTATCGTCTCGGCAATGGGCCACGTCACCGATGAGCTCACCGAAATGGCATACGCCATCACCGATACGCCGCGCATGCGCGAGCTCGACATGTTGCTCTCGACCGGCGAGCAGGTCACCATCGCGCTCCTCGCAATGGCTATCCATGAGCTTGGCGAGCGCGCCATTAGCTTCACCGGCCCGCAGGTCGGTATCGTAACCGATGATGCCCATGCGAAGGCAAAGATCGTCGAGATAGAGGCGACGGCTATTCGTGAAGCGCTGGCGGCCGACAACATCGTCATCGTGGCGGGCTTTCAGGGCAGCACGCGTGATGGTGAGATTACGACCCTCGGGCGTGGTGGCTCCGATACGACGGCCGCCGCTATTGCAACCGGCATCGATGCCGACGTGTGTGAAATCTACACCGATGTAGATGGTGTTTACACGGCAGACCCACGCGTCGTCCCACGCGCACAGAAAATCGACCGTATCAGCCACGAAGAGATGCTCGAGATGGCAGCGAGCGGCGCCGGCGTGCTCAGCATGCGTAGCGTCGAGTTCGCACGCAACCATGATGCCATCATTCACTGTCGCAGCTCGTTTACGAGCGAGCCGGGCACCATCGTTACCCATGAGGAGACTACTATGGAAAATGCCATCGTTTCATCGGTCGTACACGATATGAGCGACGCGAAGGTTACGCTGCGCGGGCTTGAGGATAAACCGGGCGTTGCCGCTACGATTTTCGACATGTTGGCACGCGAAAACGTTAACGTTGACATGGTTATTCAGAATATCTCGGAAGAGGGCCTTACCGACCTTTCGTTTACGGCCCCGCACGACGACCTGCAGCGCGTCAAGACCGCGATAGATGCCATTGCGCAGAAGGTCGGAGCGCGCACCTGGGTGCTCGATGACAACATCGCTAAGATTAGCCTCATCGGCGCCGGCATGCGTACGCACCCCGGCGTCACCGCAAAGATGTTTCGCACGCTGGCAGACGAAGACATCAATATCGACCTCATCAGCACCTCGCCGATTCGCCTGAGCGTCGTGGTAGCGACCGATGACACCGAGCGTGCCGTGCGCGCTCTCCACACGGCATTTGGACTCGACCATGAGTAGCACAAGTGGCATGCTGAGTGGCATGCGCGACCTTACCGTCGCCATCGTAGGCGCGACCGGTGCCGTCGGCCAAGAGATGCTGCTGGCACTCGAGGAGCGCGCATTTCCTGTCGCCACCGTAAAGGCACTCGCCAGCGCACGAAGCGCCGGCGCCCAGCTTCCCTACAACGGCCCCGGCAGTATCGATGGCTCCGTCACGATAGAGGAGCTGACGCACGATTCGTTTGCCAGTGTCGATATCGCGCTTTTTAGCGCCGGTGGTGGCATCAGCAAAGAGTTTGCGCCCTCAGCCGTGGCTGCCGGGGCCGTCGTCATCGATAACTCGTCGGCCTTTCGTATGGACGAGGACGTGCCGCTTATTGTTCCCGAGGTCAACGCTGCCGACGCACTCGCACATCGTGGTATTATCGCAAATCCCAACTGCTCAACGATTCCGCTTGTCGTAGCGCTTAACGCTATGCGCACCGTCGCGCCGCTCAAGCGCGTGGTCGTCTCCACCTATCAGGCGGCGAGCGGGGCTGGCCAAGCGGCGATGGACGAGCTCTACCATCAGACGGCCGATTTTCTCGCCGACCGCCCTCTCCACCCCAAAGAATTTGCGCATCGCATCGCGTTTAACTGCATCCCGCACATCGATGTCTTCCTTGACGATGGCTCGACCAAAGAAGAGTGGAAGATGGTCGTTGAGACACAGAAAATCCTGCACGAACCCGGGCTGACCGTCAATGCAACGTGTGTACGCGTGCCGGTGCTACGCTGCCACGCTGAGTCGGTCAACGTCGAGTTTTCGGCACCGTTTGAGCTCAGCGCCATACGTGCGGCACTTGAGAGCGCACCTGGTATCGTCATGATGGACGACCCGAGCGAAAAGCTCTACCCCATGCCGGCCTTTCTCACCGGCACCGACGACACATTCATTGGGCGGCTTCGTATCGATACTTCAGCGCCGCATGCGCTCTCGTTCTGGAATGTATCGGACCAGCTCCGTAAAGGCGCTGCCGTCAATGCGGTACAGATCGCCGAGGTGCTCGTGCATGCAGATTCTGCAGAGGGAGCGCGCTCATGACCTATCCGGAAGATCTGACCGTCGGCGCACTCACCGCCAGCCCCAAACGACAGGTTGCCTACCTCGATGGCGAGGAGCTCGACCTTACCAGCCGAGAGTTCGCACTCCTGCACTACCTGATGAGCAAGGCAGGACGCATCGTTTCACGTGATGAAATCGTCGAGCATGTGTGGGGGGCGGACGTACGTCCCCATAGCAACACCATTGATGTCAATATTTGCCATTTACGCGACAAAATTGGTGACACAAACCGCCGTATGATACGCTCTATTCGTGGCGTCGGCTACTTTTTTGCTGTACGCTAAGGAGGCTCTTTCGTGACTACCCCACAAACACTTACTATTATTCCTACGTTTTGGACTAAGCCGGACAGCGACGGTTCGCGCCGAACGCGTGAGCGCACGCGGCGTGATACCGGTAGCAGCAGTGGTGGCGAAGCGTTTTACACGCATCCGACTCCTCTCGATGAGGAAAACCCTCCGCTGCTACGTATGTTGGAATCGCTCCGCCGCGTGCGCGACTTGGGGCGCATCGCTATCCTCGTGTACGCAGCTAATAGCTCGCTTGAGGTGCGTGCCGATGAACGCGTACGTGAACTGGTGCGTGACTTCGAAGACCTCGATATCTTTGTCGTTGGGCCGAGCGAACGAGGCTCGCTCTATCGGCGCCTTGAGCAGCTTGACATGGGATTTCTTGTGCCTGCGCTCAAACAGCCCGGCTACGGAAGCGCGCGTAACTTGGGCCTGATTGCGGCGGCAGCAATGAATGCAGACGTTGCGGTCATGCTCGACGACAACGAAGTTATAGAGAACGCTAATTTTCTTGAAACGGCCCTGTACGGCATGGGCGAGACGTTTGAGGATGGCACGCCTCTGCTGGGCAAAACCGGCTACTGCGTCGACGAGCGTGGACGGTGGGAATGCGAGGTCACGGAAGACTTTACCGACATCTTTTGGCCACGCGCAAGCACCTTTAACGATGCAATGAGGCGCATGCTTAAGGCCCCGCGCCTCCAGCAGGCACGCATGGCATGTGGTGGTATCATGGCGCTGCACCACGACCTGTACACGCGTGTGGCCTTCGATCCCTGGATCCGGCGTGGTGAGGACACCGATTACGTCATCAATGCTCGCATGCACGGTTACAGCATCTTTTCAGACGACGAATGGTCTATCGTTAAGCCGACACGCGCCGTAAGCGAACATGCGCTTCTCTTCAAACAGGACGCCGAGCGATTTGTCTATAAGCACCGCAAAATTGAGTTTACAAAATCGCAAGTTGATCTGCGGCAAGTTGACCCGAAAGCGCTCAATCCGTTTCCGGGAACGTTTATCGATTCGGGCATCGGCTGGCGTGCCTTTGCAACGGGTTGCCTTAAGCTTATCAAGAGCAAGGATCGTATCGGATACTTCAACGCCGGGCGCACTGCTTTGACGTCTGCCGCAAAGTACGCTGCGGAAAACTGTGCGAACTACTGCACGTTCCAGCGCGCATGGGCACAGCTCATGGCAGTCGTAGGCGAGGATGTGACGTTTGAGCCGCTCTTGTTCGATGATGGTGACGGCGATAGAGCCGCTTTGACCGGACAGTTTCGAGCGATAACACGGACGCACTAGACGAGTCTTACGAGACGAACCTTTCTCTCTCGCTTCTCTATACGAGAGCCACACGTCGGCCGCGTGCGAGCAGAGCCACAATATCACCATCGCGCTGAGCGTTGAAAAGTTCGCGTAGCGTATAGTCTGCGTCCGGTAGCTCGATATCGGGCGTATGCTCCGTATGCACATCTGAGCTCTTCACCAGAAAGACACCATTGTTTGGGCCTCCCTTATAGAGCTGTCCGGTACTGTGGAGATACCGCGGGCCGCGCTGCAGAAGCACCGGCACACCTGCGCGCGCGCGCAACTCAGGAATGTACGTCTCGGCCAGTTGCGCATATTCTTGCTCGTTCACGAACGCGAGCACACACACGTAGTCATTAGGCTGCAGCGTCTCAAGCGCCGCGTCGACCGAAAGCAGTTGCGTCGTATCGATACGTTGCGTCCCGGAAAGCGTTGCGAGCGTCGCCTCCTTTGTCGACGCGACGTCGGGCTGATCGAACGGATTGATCCCCATCGCTACACCAAGAAGCGCCACCGTCCATTGCCACACAATCATTTCATGGGCGGCGTTCGGGCACGATTGGGGGACAGGGGTGGCAACCGGTATGATGCCGCGTCCCTCTTTGCCGAGCGACTCGGCGATAAGCTGTTCAATCCAAAGCGCAAGGGGTGCGTCGGCAAGAGGCAGGAAGGGGCCGCTGTTCTTCCAGCCCTCGTATATCAGGAGAGCGCGTGTGGCAGCAGGATTATTTTTTGCCTCCTGGCACATATGTTGTGTGGTGAAAGCCTCGGCCACAAGTACCCGATAATCAAGCCCTATCAAGGCACAGGGTGCAAGCCCGAAGATCGATAAAGCCGAAAAACGCCCTCCCACATCAGGGGGAGCGAGCAGCGTGCGATACCCACGTTGACCTGCGCGTTCAGCAAGTGGCGTACCCGGATCGGTAATAGCGATAAAATGAGTTGCGGCGGTATCTGCACCACCCAGCTCTGCCTGCGCACGCGTCCAAAAGTATGACTCAAGCGCAGTTGTCTCGATGGTAGTTCCACTCTTGCTTGAGACGATGAACAGCGTATGCGCGTAGTCGATCGCCGCATCAACGGCACGCACATCGTCAGGACACGTGGTGTCGAGCACATGAAGAGTGCGGGTCGGCATCAAAGCGGTCGCTGCCTCGAACGGCAAGGTGACGCCGGTCTGCGCGAAGACGAGCGGCGCAAGCGAAGATCCTCCCATGCCGAGCAAAACGATATCACGAATATCGCGCGCATCGGCTTCGGCAGCAAGTTCATCGAGCAGGGGCAGAAGTGCGATTGATTTTTCCGGCAGGTTAACCCAGCCCAATCGCTCGGATATCTCTGCTTGTGTCTGCTCGTCCGCAGAGAAAAGCGTCGCATCGCGCGCACAGATACGTTTTATGGCATTCACAAAATCCATAGCTCTATTATACGGTATAGCCGTGTAGCCGTCCGTTATGCTATTCTAGTACACTGTTGATGTGGGGCCTTAGCTCAGCTGGGAGAGCGCCTGGTTTGCAACCAGGAGGTCGGGGGTTCGATCCCCCCAGGCTCCACCAGACTCGTCTCTTTCACTTCTAATATACTTTTTCGTAATTTCTTTTCACGCTCCAATGAGGTATAATAAGTGCGTGAAAAGAAAGGTGGGAAATGAGCAAGTCTGCCCTGCTCGATTCGCTTGTGCGTGAGAATAAAGGGTTTCTTAAGACATCCGATGGTGTTCGGCATGGTATTTCAGGACCGTCTATCAGACGTTATGCACGATTACATTCATTTGAGCGTGTCGCGCATGGCCTCTATCTAGCTCCGGATGCGTGGAAAGATGAGCTCTATATCATTCAGGTCCGCTACCCCAAAGCTGTGTTTTCACATGAGACAGCTCTGTATCTTCTCGGTTTAGCCGAACGCGAACCCACGCAATACACGCTTACTTTGAAGACGGGAACGAACGTGACGGGTCTTACAAAACAGGGCATCAAGGTTTATAAAGTCAAAGATGAGCTGTTTGACGAGGGAATTATCGAGATGCCGTCTCCGGTCGGACATATGGTGCGTACCTATAATCCCGAGCGTACGATCATTGACCTCTTTCGTAGTCGCCGCAACATTGAGATTCAAGAGCTGCAATCAGCAGTAAGGGCGTATTTGCGCTCTGACGAGAAAAACATTCCTCTCTTGATGCGCTATGCCAAAATGTTCTCGGTTGAGAAAACTGTTCGACAGTACTTGGAAGTTCTTCTGTAATGATTCGCAATACACAGCAGTTCAAAGACCTCGTACGCAACAGATCACATGGAGATAGCGCAAAAGCACAGGCTATCATACGTGCCTACATGATGGAGCGATTTCTTGAGCGTCTTTCACTCTCATACTATCGTGATAACCTGATTCTGAAAGGCGGGGTACTCGTCTCTGCGATGGTTGGACTCGATAACCGCACTACCATGGATATCGATACTGCCATTAAGGGTTTGCCGCTCTCGGAAGAAGATGTGAGGCGGATAACCGAAGACATTATCGCAGTTCATCTTGATGATGCCGTATCTTTTGAGGTTACGGACATTGCTACCATTATGGATGAGGCGGACTATCCTGGTGTACGTGTAATGATGGTCGGAGTATTTGAAGAGATGCGCACGCCCTTCAAGGTCGATTTCTCGACCGATGACGTGATAACTCCGCGTGAAATATCGTATCCTTTCAAGTTGCTGTTTGAAGAACGTAGCATATCCCTGCTCGCGTATAACGTGTCGACAATACTTGCTGAAAAGCTGGAAACTGTTCTATCCCGTGGTATCGCCAATACACGAATGCGCGATTTTTACGATATTTACGCCTTCTTGAATACGCAAACAAATATCGACCACGATGAGGTGAAGGCAGCGTTTGAGAATACCGTTGCTAAACGCGGCGCACAGGCTGTAGCAGCCGACGCAGATACCATTCTCGACGAGCTTGCTGCCGATATCGGACTGATGAACCTCTGGGCTGCTTATCAGCGTAAGTTCGATTATGCTGCGAATGTCAGTTGGAACGATGTGATGCGTACTGTTAAGGAATTGCGTAGTTGGGTGTAAGAACGGAGAAAGTTCGATCCCCCCAGGCTCCACCAGATTTGTTTTCTAAAAATCTTCCGGTAGAACATTATCCATAAACGAGCGAAATTCCTGTACATCGTCCTCGCTGACCTCGCGCTTTTGCGGAGCTTCCTGTGGCTGCTGGAACCGCGGCACCATGCCCATCACACGCATATCGACACCCACACCGGCCGCACCGGTGCGCTGTTGAAACGTCTCGGCAATCATGCCAAGCATATCGGTAATCGCCTCCACAAACTCAGAGTCGTCTATGTCAAATTCGTCCTCATCGAAGCCACCATCACACGCCTCTTCGCAGTTCAGACACCCACCGCTGTCGCCACGCGCATCCACCAACTGCTCGTACAGTCCGCGAACCTGATCTTTCAGACCATCGGGTACGGTCACGGGCGCATCGCTCGGCGCAGACGACGGTCCCTCGTGCACGTGCACCGCGTGCTTAGGCATCGAATACTCCATGAAGACATGTTCGTCGACCAATACCGGCGTTTCAAGCCGAGCAGCAAGCGCCATCGCATCGCTTGGGCGCGCCTCTAACGTATTCTGAACACCGTTTATATCGAAGACAAGCCGCGCTAAAAACGCTTGCTCGGCAAAGTCATAGATCTCCACACGTAACAGCTGAAAGCCGGAACGCTGAATGATAGCAGCGAGCAAATCGTGGGTACCGGGCCGAGCAGGTCGTGCACGACGCAGGCCGGCAAGCAGTGCACTTGCCTCAGCGCCACCGATGTTCATGGGCATGACACGATCAACAAAAACCGATGCATCTCCCATAACGGAAAGCAGTACAACCGGTGTTTGGGTACGCGGGTCCAACCCGAGTGAGTTTACTTCAAGCGGTAACATATATTCACTTCACCTCGAATACCATTATATCACGCAAGTGCGTTAGAATCCTAAGTACAGGAGATAAATACCTAACAATAGTGCCAGCACACCCATCGTGATTTGTGCCGCTTTCGCTGCCGTTTTATACTTGGCCGAGCTCGAAATCTGGTTCGTAAGACCCACCGACGTACCAGCTACCACCATCAGCACACTATGTCCCAGCGCATAACACAGCAGCAGCGTAACTCCCCACAAAATGTTGCCCTCAACAGCAACAAGCCCCAACAGGACAACAAGTACCGGCGTTGCGCATGCCGAGGAAAACAGGCCGCTCAGGATGCCGGCAAGCAGTGCACCGATATAGCCGCGCCGTTTATTTTTAGCCAGCAAGTGTGTGCCGGGCAGCACGTTAATGAGGCCGAACATCTGCAGCGCCATCAGCACCATAAGCACACCTAATATCAGGTAAAACCACGAGCCAGCGCCGCGCATGAGCTGTCCAAGAAGCGCCGCAATAACGGCAAGTGCCGTAAGCGTGAGCGCATTACCCAACGCAAATATGAGCGCAATCTGAAAGCCGCGCCGCCCCTTTGCCTCGCTCCCGCTTACCACGCCGACAACGAGCGGAATCGCCGCCAAACAGCAGGGCAGAAAGCTCGTTAACACGCCGGCGATAAGCGCGATGAGTGGCGCAATCCACCACGCGCCGTCAACTATCCAGAAGGCAAGCTGTTCGGATATGGGGGTGATGAATTCAAGCACGATGTGATGCTACTCTGCAGCAAGGAGAGCCTGTGCAATTCCGACCAGTTCATCGTAGGAAAGCGGCCCCGTATGGCGCGTAAAGGCGTGGGTGCCCCCCTGATCTATGAGGTCGAAGGAGCCGGCGCGGAACTGATCACCCGGCACGAACGGTGTACCGTCGGCGTTAAAGATGAACTCCGTCGGAATCGCCATCAGCGGCCAGCCGTCAATAGCCTGCTGGCTGGACCAGACATCGACGAAGTGAATGGTGATATCGTCCCGGTACTCGTTGTAGAACTCTACGAGCCCCGGCAGCATGACGCGACACGAGGCGCATCCGTCAGGCCCACCGAACACAAGAATGATTGGCTTACCGGCTGCCGCAAGTTCGTCGACGTCAGCGACGGGAATAGTGAACGTCTCGACTGCAGCCAGTACCTCTGCCATGTTGCTTGGCTCGGTGTTTGCGCCACCGGCCGCAGGTGTCGAAGGCAGACCTGTCTGGCTCATCGGTTGCGTTGCCGGACGACGCTGATACTGGGTGAATGCCCACACGCCCAGCACAACTACGGCAACGATGCCGATGACGAGCACAATTTGGATGGTGTTTTTGTTTGTATTCATGTGCCTCATTGTAGCGCATATTATGTGCCTAGGTAGACGTGCTACAATAAGTGTCACACAAAGTTCACCGGACCACCCGGAAAGGATGCATGCATGGCTTTTTACTACGACGAGCCCTCCCACACCTTTAGCGAGTACCTGCTCGTTCCCGGATATAGCGATGAAAACTGTCTTCCATCTGCAGTAATGCTGGAAACACCCCTCGTACGATATGCGCGTGGCGAAGAGCCTGCGCTAAGCATTAACATCCCGCTCGTCAGTGCAATTATGCAGTCGGTTTCCAACGATACAATGGCGATTGCGCTTGCTAAAGAGGGCGGCCTGTCGTTCATCTATGGCTCGCAGGATATTGAGAGCCAATGCGCGATGATTAAGCGTGTGAAAGCGCATAAAGCCGGCTTTGTGCCGAGCGACTCGAACCTCAAGCCCGACGCAACGCTCACCGAGTTGCTCGCACTCAAAGAACGCACCGGGCACTCAACGGTTGCGGTAACCGAAGACGGCACCGCGCAGGGGCGCATGCTCGGCATCATCACAAGCAAAGATTACCGTGTCTCACGACTCGACAAGACCACGCGCGTCGATACGTTTATGACGCCGCTTGAGCAGCTCGTAACGGCACCGGAGGGTACGACGCTCTCGGCGGCCAACGATATCATTTGGGATAACAAGCTCAACCAGCTACCGATTCTTGACAAGAACGGTCGCCTGCTTAGCTTTGTGTTCCGCAAGGACTACGACGCACACAAGCGCAACGCGCTCGAGTTGCTCGACGACCAAAAACGCTACATGGTAGGTGCGGGTATCAATACACGCGATTTTGAGGAGCGCGTACCGGCGCTCGTCGAGGTCGGCGCCGATGTCCTGTGCATCGACTCGAGCGAGGGACACACCGCCTGGCAGGCACGGACGCTTGCATGGGCGCACGAGAAGTACGGTGAAACGGTCTTTGTCGGGGCCGGCAATGTCGTTGACCGTGAGGGCTTCCGCTTTCTTGCCGAGGCCGGTGCCGCGTTCGTGAAGGTCGGTATCGGTGGCGGGTCGATCTGCATCACCCGTGAGACAAAGGGTATTGGGCGCGGACAGGCGAGCGCCGTTATCGAGGTGGCGCGGGCACGCGACGAGTATTTCACAGAAACCGGTATCTATGTGCCGATATGTTCAGATGGCGGCATCGTTCACGACTATCACATGACACTTGCATTGGCTATGGGCGCTGACTTCTGTATGCTGGGCCGGTACTTTAGTCGCTTCGATGAGAGCCCCACGAACAAGGTTATGGTCAACGGTCATTATATGAAAGAGTACTGGGGCGAGGGCAGTGCGCGAGCGCGTAATTGGGAGCGCTATGAAAGCGTCGGCGCAGATGGGATGGGCTTCGTCGAAGGCGTCGACAGCTATGTGCCGTACGCCGGCTCGCTCACGGATAATATGCGCACAACGCTTGCCAAGATGCGCTCGACCATGAGCAACTGCGGAGCAATGAGCCTCTCCGAACTGCGCGAAAAGGCCCGTTTAACGCTGGTATCAAGCGTATCGATCGTCGAAGGCGGCGCGCACGATGTCGTCATCAAAGACACACAGTAAAACAAACTGTCAAGGGCGTAATAAATCGGCGCAATAGTCACACCAGGGTCACACAAGGATAGCGTTTACCCAAAAAGAGCAGCGGGGACGACAAGAACTCGGTCAGGGCGGCGATAGGCCCTGTCTCCCGTAGTGAGAATGATTTTCTCTTTGACGCGAGTTCCTACTTTCTCCTCGAACCAGTTGAGATGACGGACATCCGTGTCAGTAATATATGCGGCCATCTTGACTTCGATAGCAACAATACTCTGATCTTTTTGCACTATTGCATCGATTTCATGAGTGCCATTTCCTGTGCGCAAGTATTCTACATCTGCATCCAAACTTGCAGCATAGGTACGTAGGCTCATGATGCAAAGTGACTCAAAAAGACGCCCTGCGATACTGCCGTATTCTGGATCGTGAGGAGTATTGGCAATACCCGTGATTAAATCGTGCGCAGAAAGGCGTAGCAGTCGCGCTTCAAGTGCTGGATCTGCTAGATAGTGTTTCGGTGTCTGTTTTAAGCGACCAAAGAGGTTTTCGCCTTCACCCCAACATGGTAGCTCATCGATAAGCCACAAGCTCCGTAAAGCTTCACGATAGGCAATCGTCGTTTCTTTGGTGGGCTTATCGTCTTCGCCGGCGGTTGCAGCATCAAGCATTTTGTTGTAACTCGTCGTGGTGCCGGTTGCAGCCGCATACGCCTGCATCCAATTCAGCAGCTTGCCGGGCTGCCTAACGCGTACTCCTTGTTTGGTGAACTCCCTGTTTATAATGTTATCCACGTAAGAATTCAGGTGACGAGTCCGGACCTCTTCATTCGTCTGATATATGAAGGGGAAACCGGAGCGGACAACCTCGTTCATATAGTCTTCATACTTAAATGGTGATTTTCCGTCAATTTTTTCGGGGATACTCCCTTCCAAGCATTCCTTAAGAGTAATCAGAGGTGGCTGTTGGATACGCTCTGCAAGAGAAAGTGGGCGCATCCTCATGCGCACAATTCTACCTGCACCACTGTGAAGAGTGGGGTCTTTACTTTGGATGCTTCCCGTCAGAATAATACTCCCAAGCGAAATTCCATCATCTACCATTCTGCGCACTCGGTCCCAAACCTCCGGAAGATATTGCCACTCGTCTAGGAGAATAGGCGGAGTCTCACGATAGAGACGGTCGTAGTCATTCGCAAGAGCTATTCGCTCACTTTTTTTGTCGAGTTGAACCACCGTTTGAGCAAAGCGTTTTGCCGTGTGTGTTTTACCGACACCTTTTGCTCCGTCAATCATAATCGCAGGTAGGTAAGGTAGTATTTCAAAAAGTGTACTGTCTGCGTAACGAGGTATATCTGAGCTCATATCCAAATCTCTTTCAGAGTAGTCTACCATTTGCATGGTGTTTAGTCTACCATTTGCATGGTGTTTAGTCTACCATTTGCATGGTAAGCACCTCTGTCAGAGCCGCTCCTCAAGCACATCGCAAAGGGCATCGAGGTGATCCGGTCGGTCGTTAAGTGCAGGGATGCACGTGAGTCGTCCCTGCTCGCCGGTAATAGTGGCAAAGTACGCGCGTAGTTCGACGGCGCCATCGTACAGCGTCTCAAGACAGTCAGCCGAAAAGCCCGGGTAGACGACGGCGACATCGCGCACTCCTTCCTCGGCCCAGCGCTCTAGCACTACCTCAGGAGTCGGGCCCAGCCACGCACGCCTGTCGAAACGACACGGAAACACGAGTGCATAGTGCTCAGGGGCAAGATCCAGCCGTTCGACGAGCGCATCGACGGTCTCTTGCACCTGGATAAGGTAGGGATCACCCTGCTCGATATCCTTCTTGAGCGTCGAATGAAACGAGAACAGGAGCCGCGCTCCGGGTGCCACGCCAGAGTTCGGCGTTGGCATCGCCACACCGGCTTCGCGCACGCTCGCGGCTACCACATCGAGATACCGCTCGTTGCGGTAGTAGTCGTCGATAAACGTAAGCGGAACCGTGATGTCGCCGTGTGCTTGGAGGCGCTCGACCTCGGCACGAATGCTACCGGTAATAACACGCGCCTGCTGCGGATAGAGCGGCATTATCACCAAACGTTCGCATCCGGCCTGCTGCAGCTCGCCACAGACCTTCGCAATCGAGGGATTACCGTAACGGGTGGCGGCGCGCACCTTAACACGATAGCCGCTCCCTAAAAGTCGCTCCTCGACCCCGGCCGCCTGCGCCTGCAAGGTGCAGAGCAAGGGCGAGCCATCCTTCGTCCAGATAGCTTGATAGCGCTCAGCGCTTTTTGGGGGACGCGTACGTAAGATAATGCCGTACAGTATCGGCAGCCAGAGTATCGATGGTATATCGATGAGGTGTCGGTCGCGCAGGAACTCGGCGAGATATGCTCGGATCGCCTCTGGTGTCGGCGCGTCGGGCGTTCCCGTGTTGACCAGCAGAATACCGGTGTCAGCGCACGGGGAACAACGCATACGACACTCCTTCGTCAAACGTCGCCTGGCAGATGCGTATCGAAAACGCTTGCTCAAGCGCACCGGCAGCAATCACTTCATCGACCGTACCACCGGCAAGACAGGCGCCTCGCTGCATCACCACGAGCTCATCGGAGTATCGAAGCGCAAGATCGATATCGTGTATAACCATGATAATCGTCTTGTCCATCGTCTCGTTGAGCATGCGTATCAGCTGCATCGTCTCGTGGCACGCGCCGATATCAAGATAGGTTGTCGGTTCATCGAGGATTATGGTGCCGGTATCCTGTGCCAGCGTCATCGCAAGGAACGCCTTTTGGCGCTCACCGCCCGACAGATAACGCAGGTCGTGATTGCGAAGTGGCTCGATACCGACCAGCTCAAGTGCTGTTTCGACGTATTCTTGGTCGGCCGGGCCGAGGCGCTTGTCGAAACGCTGATAGGGATGACGTCCACAGGCGACAAGCGCCTCGACGGTCATCGCCGGTGGCCTATTTCCTTGGGCTAGTACCGCAATCTGGCAGGCGCGTTCCTTGTTTTTCAGGCTCAGCGTTGGGGTACCATCGATAAGCACCTGTCCTTCGCTCGGACGCTCTCTGCCACTGATGAGCCGTACAAGCGTGGACTTGCCACACCCGTTGGGCCCCACGATACTGGTAACCTTCCCGCGCGTAAACTTCGCGGAAAAGTCCTCCAAAAACGGAGCGCTTGTGTAAGAAAAACTGACCTGTTGTATATCAATCGCCGGCAACGGGACCCCCCTGACGATTGCGTAAAATCAGATAGATAAAGAACGGGCCTCCGAGAAACGCCATCACAATGCCGACCGGCACCTCAAAGGGCGCAAAGATAACACGCGAGGCCATGTCACATGCCACTACAAACGAAGCCCCGACCACCGCAGAGAACGGCAACACGAGCCGATTGTCGTTGCCCACAAAAAAGCGGCACAGGTGCGGCACGATGAGCCCCACGAAAGCCAGCAGTCCGGCAAAGCTTACCGAGGCTCCCGCCAGCGCCGCCGCAAGCGCGAGCATAAGCAGGCGCGCACGCGTCACGTTCATGCCCAGAGAATGTGCGGTCTCGTCTCCCAGCATCATAATGTTGAGGTTGTTAGCCGTCACAAATGCAGCGAGTAGCCCGAAAATGATGTAGCCAGCGGGCCACACCAGATCCCGAAACAACACACCAGCAAGTCCGCCCACCAGAAAGGTCGACGCGCCGACGTAGGCATCAGGGTTAAGGATAAGAATCGTGTTCATGCCGGCTCCAAATACCGCCGTAATTGCAATGCCGGCGAGCACGACTGTCAAGCGAGAGGCGTTAGCCCCCATCGCAATGCCAAAGATGATGAGCGCGGTACAGAGTGCACCGGCAAAGGCCGCCAAAGGTGTCAGCCACGTCATCGCAGGGAAAAACGAAGCTGCCAACAGCACAAACAGTCCTGCTCCGGAGTTGATACCGATGATATTCGGGCTCGCAAGCGGATTGTCGAGTGCAGCCTGAATAATGGCACCCGATACGGCCAGACCTGCACCGGCAAGCAGCGCCGCAATCACGCGAGGAAGACGAACGTTAATGAGAATGCTTCGCGCCGCGTCACTTACCGGCGCACCGGTAATCCATGCCCAGAACTCCTGCACACCTACGGAGGACGATCCCACAAAAAACGCGCATATCGTAAGCACAACCAGCGTCGCCGCGGTGAAAACCGCAGCGACACCGATAGTTTTCTTACTGGGCGCTCCTCGCACGAGATGTTATCCGTGTGCTAATCTGCGACCATTACTGGTACAGATAGTTAAAGAGCGTCCGGTAGGCCTCGGCCCAGTTGTTGTTAGGCTTAAAGCGAAAGAGTTCTTTGGCAAGCGTGATAAAGTTGCCGTCCTGTACCGCATCGAGCGTCGCCCACGCCGGGTTAGCCTCGGTCTCCTCGGTCAGGTTTTTCATGGCAGCCTCATCATCGTTACCCATTGGTATGACAAAGATAAAGTCCGGGTTCATCTCGATGACTGCTTCAAGGCTGAAGTCGCGCAGAACACTCGGGTGCTCTTCGGCAAGGTTATTGGCACCGAGCTCCTCGAGCATGATACCGGTCTGCGTCTCGGAGTTCTGCACACGTGTACCACCGGAGAACGTCGTCATCAACAGTACGCTTGGCTCGGCATCGGCCGGTACCTCAGCTTTGATGCTTTCGATTTCATCGGCAACATCTTGGCCGTTGACTTTATAGAGATCATCGCGGCCGGTGATGTCGGTAAAGATACGCAGTTGGCGCAGATAGTCCTCGAAATCGACTACCTCAAAGTAGGCGACGGTAATACCTGAGCTTTCAAGCGTGTCCTTGAGATCGACCTGGGCAGCCGCACCATCACGGCCGGTCGCTGCGCTGGTAAGGATGACAAAGTCGGGCTCGAGCGCGATAATTTCCTCGATATTGGGAGACGAAAAGTCACCGACCTGTACGATATCCGGCGAAGTTAGCTCGTATCCGCCGAACTCGAAGGCGTCACTCGTTGCACCGACAAGCGTACCACCGGCGAGCTCCCACGCATTGGCAAAGCTGCCCATCAGCGCAACAACACGTTGCGGGTTGTCAACGGTAACGGTATTGCCGAGGTCATCGGTAAACGTGTAAGCCGACGACGTAGTGGGCTCGGGTTCATCAACGGTCTGTGCGCAGCCGACAAGGCCAAGACCGAGCACGGCCGCAATAAGAACGAAAACACCGGCGCGTACTGCACGCCTATCGTAACGAGTAAGCTTATCTGTGATGTTTGTTTCCGTGGCGCCTGTCATGAAAACTCCTCTCCTGCGTAAGGTTCCCTTACGCCTCCTCTTCCAGCAATTTTTGCCCATGCGCACAGTATTCATCCTGTGCCATGATATCACCCTCATGATAGTATGCCGCACGCGCGCGACAGCCGCCGCACACTTCTTTGTAATCGCAGGTGCCACAGGCCCCACTGTATTGCTGCGTGCGAAGCTTGGTGAAGACCTCGCTCTCATTCCAGATTTCATCGAAGGGGGTCTCGCGCACATCGCCAGCCTCCTCGACCATGTAGGCACAGGGGCGCACGATACCCTCGCTGCCAATGACGCAGTAAGTCAGCCCGGCAAGGCACCCACGTGTAAACCGCGTATCGATACCCATCTGCTGAGCAACGCGAGTAAATTGAGGGGCGCAGGTCGGCTTGACGTCGATAGAGACCTCGGTCTGCTTGCGCATAATGTCTTGGAGCAAGGCTTCGTTGTCGAGTACTTCAAGACTTGTTTCCTTAATGTACTCGCCACGCCCGACAGGGATGAGGAAGAAGATATAGTGTGCAATGGCGCCGATCTCCTCGGCAAAGTCAGTGATATCGCAGATTTCGCCTCGGTTCCAATCCACGACGGTTGTATGAATCTGAAACGGCAGACCGGCTTTTTTGCAGTTCTCAATACCGGCAAGGGTAAGTTCATGCGCGCCCTCAACACCACGAAACTCATCGTGTCGCAAGGCATCAAGACTGTCAACGCTGATACCCATCGCCATGGCGCCGGCCTCTTTAAGCTTGCGCGCCACTTCCTCAGTAATGAGCATGCCATTGGTGCCAAACACCGGGCGGAGACCTTTTGAAGAAGCGTATGCTACCAGCTCAAAAATATCGGCGCGAAGAAGCGGCTCGCCGCCTGAAAAAATCATTATTTGGAACCCGGCGCGTGCGATTTCATCGATGAGCTTTTTGCCCTCTTCGGTGGTTAGCTCGCGCTCGTCAATCCCTTCAGCATCCTGATAGCAGTGCTTGCACTTCAGGTTGCATTCGTTGGTGGTCATCCACGAGACAATCATAGGCACCTTCTTCTTTTGTATGAGCTACGAAACCAGCTATGTGCACGTACGTTGTGCCCTCACCAGCTACAGAAGCCTGAACAACTCTGATTTAGGGTAGCATATGCTCGACACGACGTCTAGCGTGCTCGCTAAGAAAGAGAGCAAGATATGTGAGGCCTTGATACAACGGCCACGCCAGCACTACGAGCGGCACCCAAATAACTGCTAACTCGTTAAAGATGGGCACCAGCTCAAAGAATGCGCCAAACAGGATAAATCCACTCATAAATCCGACAGCAAGTACCGTATTCATCACCAGTTTAGTGCGCGTATATGGCTGTGTTATACGCATGAGCAGACACATACCAACGACTCCGTTAAGCAATGTGCTCAGCGTTGAGGTCTGCTCGAACGGCAGGCCCGCCGCATCACCAATCGTCTTGATAACGATTATGTTGAGCGTAATGAGTAGCGCTGCCGGCACGGCATCTCGGATAAACCGCTGCACAAATCGATCACGCATAGGGTGATAGTTGCGCTCAAATGTCAGGATGAACGACGGCACACCAATCATGAAGAAGTTGACGAGCGTCAGCTGAATCGGCACGAACGGATAGACAAACGGCAGGAAGATGAAGAGGACGGTCAGCATCATTGAAAACATGGTCTTTACCAGATAGAGCGACGCGACGTTCTCGATGTTGTTGACGACACGCCGCCCCTCCTGGACAACGTTGACCATCGAGCTAAAGTCCGAATCGATGAGTACGAAGTCGGCGACAGTGCGCGCTGCGTCAGAGCCGCTCGCCATCGCCACGCCCACATCAGCCTCACGTAGCGCGCGCGTATCATTAACACCGTCACCGACCATACCGACGGTATGCCCGTTGCGCTTGAGTACGCGTATCATCTCCTGTTTTTGTGCTGGCGTTGTGCGTCCGAACACGGTGTAGGTCTCCATGATGTCATCAAGGGTCGTGCCGTCGGCAGTCTTGAGGTCACTATCGAGCTCAAGCGCACTCATATCAATATAGCGCTCAGCGTGCGCGACGCCCGCCTTTGCGGCAATCGTTGAGACCGTGCAGGGGTCATCGCCCGAAATGACCTTGATAGCAACATCTTGCTCGGCGAAAAATGCGAACGTATTGGTGGCTGTCTCGCGGATATTGTCGGCAAACACAATAAGCGCATAAGCCGTGAGATTAGCAGGTGGTGTTGTGGTACCTTCGTCAAGCGGCTCGAAGCTGTGCGCAAACAGCAAAACGCGCAGGCCACAGGCGGTGCGCTCGTTAATCGCCGCGCGTACATCTGGTGGCATTTCGTGTCCAGGTAAGACGAACTCGGGCGCACCGAGCACAAACGTGCTGTGGGTCGCAAACGATGTCGCGCTCCACTTGCGCTCTGAGGAGAACGCAATCGCGTGTTCGACTGTCCAGCTTCCGCCTCCGCCAAACCGTGCGTGTAGTGCATGTGCCGTCTCGTTATTGTTGCTGAGCGTGGCGACAAACTCCCGAAGTGCCGTATCGATAGCAGCAGCCGTGGATGGCGTCGACGGCGCGTGCGTGGTGTGCGTAGTGTACGTGGTGGCCGACACAAGTGGCACCACCTCATCGATATTGAGGGTACCGTCGGTAATCGTGCCAGTCTTGTCAACGCACAGCACATCGACACGTGCGAGCGTCTCAATCGATGGCATCGACTGCGTAAGCGTCCGGTGCTTCACGAGATGGTATGCGCCGACCGCAAACGCCACACCGGTCAGCAGCACCAGCCCCTCCGGCACCATACCGACGGTCGCAGCCACTGCACCGAGCACCGCCGTCGAATAGTCACCCTCACTAAAATAGGTTCGCGCAAAGAGAAGCGCGCCGAGTGGCACAATAGTGAACGTCAGCACTCTAATGATAATCCGAATGATGCGCATGAGCTGCGAGTTTGATTTCTTTTCGTAGCGCATATCGGCCGAGATTGACTGCGCGTAGCTCTGTGCGCCAACCGACGTTGCCTGTGCCGCGCCACTTCCCGCCACCACAAAGCTTCCCGAGAAGATCTTGTCGCCCACACGTTTTGCCACCGGATTTGCCTCACCGGTCAAGAGCGACTCATCTACCTCAAGCCCCTCAACATCGAGCACGACTCCGTCGGCACACACCTGCGTGCCCAGCGCGAGAAGTATCGTATCGTTAAGTACGACCTCATCGGTTGCGATTTCGTGCGTGCGTCCATCGCGCAGCACGCGCGCGTACGCCTGTGTCAGAACTGCAAGCCGATCGATGGTAAGTTTTGCGCGAATCTCCTGCGCCGAACCGATAAACGTGTTTGCCACCGCAACGAGAAAAAACAATCCGTTTCGATACTCTCCCGTAGTAAGCACAAGCGCAAAAAGTGCCGCGTTAAGCACATTGAACAGCGTAAAGGTATTGTCGCGGATAATGCGAGGGATTGAGCGCGTCAAGGTGCGCGGCGCCGTGTTGACCTCGCCAGCTGCAACACGTTCCTCGACCTCAGCGGCCGTCAGCCCCATCTGCAGTGCCTTGTGTGGCGGTGTGCTGGCGCTTGTTTTTGCAACGTCCGTACTCATGCATCTATTATGGCAGAGTTATTACAGCAAAGTGACGGCGAAAGCAAGAGTGCCGACATTTTGCCGGCACTCTTGAGTTGCATATGTGTAGGTTCGCTAGTTAGCAAGACCTGATTTTTCGAGAGCTTCTTTAGTAGCTCGCTCAATAATGATCTCAGCATCTGGTGAAACCATAACCCCCGTACCCAGTATGGCATCAACCAACTCTTGTTCGCCCACCAGAAGCCAGGTGTCGTCTACCTTGACCAGACGTGCCGTTACAGTTGTCGTAATAGTCGGCTCAGCTTTTCTCAGAGTATCGCGCGTGAGTTGAAGAATCTGATCTTCGTCAAGCGTATCCAAAGCATCTTGCTCCTTGAGTTCTTGCATGTAGGCCACGAGCTCTTCCTGAACTGCTTCGGTGAGAAGATAGTCCGTGTCTCGGCGCGTTATCTCAAGTTCAACGACTGCTTGATCTCCCGTGATAGTTTCGCCAGATACCAGCTCTACTTCAAGCTTATTAGGAGGAAAATCCACATCTTTGATGACATAAGTGATGCCGTTTTCAAGAGCAGCATTCATGTCTTGCGCTGCCTCAGCATTGATGGCACCAAAAGATCCTTCATCTACAATAAACACATTCGCCGCCTCGAAATTACCGGAATTTAGCGCAGCAAACATGTCCTCGACGGTAGCACGAACCTCTGCTTCGGCCTCGGTGTTGTCACCACAGCCCACAAGCAAGAATGCGCTGCACATCAGCACAACGCTCATCCCCAACAATAACAATCGTTTTTTCATAACTCGCATCCCTCCATGCCAAAATACACATCAGCCTTTAACTATAACAGAGAACAAGGGTGATTGTGATTATTGACGGAATGCTGGTGGACCTGGGAGGACTTGAACCTCCGACCTCACGCTTATCAGGCGTGCGCTCTAACCACCTGAGCTACAGGTCCGGTAGACGTGCCGACTCAGCGTACCAGATAGCCTGTTTGTGCGCAAGTACAACACTCACCGTACGCGCAAGTTGTCGGTAAAGGGAGTCTTTGTAGCCAAAGCCAACTCTTCACCTTCGGTAACGCCACCAATGAGCTCGACAAGCGTGTCACTTCGGCGCCCTACCGTGACCTCGCGTTTGGCAAGCGTATCACTCGCAAAGGGGCCGGTGCCATCTGCGCCCTGCACCACGTAGACATAATCGTGACCGCCTTCGGTAAAAAGCGCATCGATTTCAGTTATCAGCACATCGTGTTCTGTGCCGATGGAGATAACGACTTCGCCTTGCATGCCGATACGCAGGCTGATGTCTTCGGTGAGCTCATCATCGAGCTCGTCGAGCGTTATTACCACCGGAAAGACAATGGAGCCGGTCAACGTCGGAGTCGCCGTTGGCGCAATCGTGCTTATGCGGCCGGTGAGCTCGATGTCGGGGTAGCTATTGAGCGTAATCTTTGCAGTTTGGTCGACGGCGACTTCGGCGATATCGGCTTCGTCGACATCGGCCGTGAATTCTACATCGGCGCCGAAGGGGTTTATCTCGTCGAGATTGCCCATCGTAATGAGACCAGAGGCCGTAACCTCGACGATGAAATCGCTACGCGTAACCGGCACGACGGTGACCTCAACGCGTTGCAACTGCCACCAGTAGTTTACCCCTGCTGCTAGACCCAACACCGCCACCAGTGCGATACCTATCCAGATAACTCGCTTCATGCGCCTGTTTCGTCTGCAGCGACCTCATCAACGGTAGACTCATCGCCTGTGATATCGTCATCTCCAATATCATCGTCGCCTAACTCGTCGAGAAGCGTGGGCTCGGTGTCTTCGTTTTCACCGACGTCTGCCGCAGCCTTCGACTTGCGTTTTTTTGCACTTGAAACACGCGCTATGGCACTTACACGATCATCATCGCCGACGTTCATAATCTTCACGCCCTGTGTTGCGCGTCCCAGACACGATATACCGCTCGCTTTGACGCGAATGACGACGCCCTCCTCGCTGACCAGCATGAGTTCATGGTCAGGTTGGACTATTTTCATCGCGCTCAACAGGCCTTTTTTGTCGGTCATGACAATCGTCTTCACTCCGCCGGAACCACGATGATAAACGGGATACTCTGAAATCGGCGTGCGCTTGCCATAGCCACGCGCCGTCACAACCAAAAGCTCGCTGTCCTCAGGCGCAATCTCCATGCCAAGACACACGTCGTCATCGGCAAGTTTGATGCCGCGGACACCCTGCGTATCGCGTCCCATGGGGCGCGCCTCCGCTTCATCCCACAGAAGCGCCTTGCCTGCGCTTGAGACCTGCACGACCTTTTGGCCCGGCTGCACACGACGCACCGCGATGAGCTGGTCGTTCTCGCGTAAATTGATTGCGATGATGCCATTGCTTTGTACGCGTCCATAGGCGGCCATGTTCGTCTTTTTGACCATGCCACGCTCGGTCGCAAAGAGCAAGAACTCGTCTTCAGGGAATGTTTTTGCATTGATGACGGCTGCAATCTGTTCGCCTTGCTCGAACGGCAACAGGTTGATAGCCGCGGTGCCCCGCGCGTGGCGGCTGCCCACCGGCAGCTCGTGCACCTTCAAACGATAGACCTTGCCCTTCGTCGAGAAAAACAGCACGTAATCGTGCGTAGAGGCGATGAAGAGGTGCTCAACGAAGTCATTGTCCTTCAAGTTGACACCTGCCACGCCCTTGCCGCCGCGCTTTTGTTGGCGATACGTCGCAACCGGCAATCGCTTGACGTAGCCAGCCTTCGTGATGGTGACGACCATGTCCTCCTCAGCGATAAGATCCTCAACATCGAGGTCTTTGGCGGCGCCGGTAATCTCGGTGCGGCGTTTATCGGCAAACTTTTGCTTGATTTCGGTGAGCTCGGTCACGATGATTTCAAGCACCATATGGATGTTGGCGAGCACTTCCTCAAAGTAGGCAATCTTTTCGAGCAGTTCAGCAAGTTCGTCCTCGATTTTGCCACGCTCGAGCCCGGTAAGGCGACGTAGCCTCATCTCGAGAATCGCGTTTGTCTGTATATCGGTGAGCTTGAAACGTTTCATCAGCGCAGTTTTTGCGTCTGCGTCAGTCTTCGAGCCACGGATAATCTTTATGACCTCGTCGATATTGTCGAGCGCAATGACGTATCCTTCGAGAATATGCGCGCGTTCCTTGGCCTTGCGTAGGTCGTGCTCGGTACGGCGCGTGATGACCTCTTTTTGGTGCTCGATATAGTGATGGAGAGTTTCCTTGAGCGTGAGCACCTGTGGCACGCCATCGACGAGCGCCAGATTAATGATGCTAAAGTTCTGTTGCAGCTGTGTGTTTTTGTACAGTTTGTTCAATACAACCTGCGGGATTGCCTGCTGCTTGAGCTCGATGACGATACGCATGCCTTCGCGGTTTGATTCATCGCGTAGCGCGCTGATTTCGGTAATCTTTTTGTCGCGTACAAGCTCGGCAATCTTTTCAACGAGCTTGACCTTGTTCACCTGGTAGGGAATCTCGGTAACGATAATACGTGTGCGACCGGTTGAGGTCTGCTCGATGTTCGCGCGGCCACGCATGCAGATCGATCCGCGGCCCGTCTCGTAGGCTTGCCGGATGCCACTCGTACCCATAATAAGGCCGGCCGTCGGCAAATCGGGCCCAGGAAGCACTTTGAGCAGGTCTTCGAGCGTTGCATCCGGCTCTTGAATGAGCAGAATTGTCGCATCGATGACCTCACCGAGGTTGTGTGGCGGGATATTGGTAGCCATGCCCACCGCGATGCCGGCACTGCCGTTGACGAGCAGGTTCGGATAGCGTGCCGGGAGCACCAACGGTTCTTGGAGCGACTCGTCGTAGTTCGGCCCATAGTCGACCGTTTCTTTTTCAAGATCGCGCAGTAGCTCAAGGGTGACTTTTTGCAGGCGCGATTCGGTATAACGCATCGCGGCCGGATTGTCGCCATCGACCGACCCAAAGTTGCCGTGCCCGTCGATAAGCGGCACGCGCAGCGACCATTCCTGCGCCATGCGCACCATCGTGTCGTAGACAGCCTGGTCACCATGAGGGTGATACTTACCGATGACTTCACCGACGGTCCATGCCGATTTTTTATACGGTTTAGAGGGAGTAAGCCCTGACTCGCTCATCGCGTAGAGAATGCGTCGATGCACCGGCTTGAGCCCGTCGCGCACATCGGGAAGTGCGCGCGACACAATAACACTCATCGCATACTCAAGAAACGAAGCGCGCATCTCCTTGTGAATTTCAACCGGTAGCACGGTGGTACCGCCGGTATCGAGCGGAAGAGTCTCGCTCTTGCCTGTCTTTTTATCTGCCATGGCTGTACCCCCTCCCTAGATATCCAAGAATCGAACGTCTTTAGCGTGACGCTGAATGAATTCTTTGCGTGGCTCGACCTGATCTCCCATAAGATCGCTAAAGATCTCGTCGGCGAGCATTGCGTCCTCCATCGTGACCTGTATGAGTGTACGCCCGGCAGGGTTCATCGTCGTCTCCCAGAGTTGTTCGGGGTTCATCTCACCGAGACCCTTGTAGCGCTGGATGCGATACCGTGCGTTTTCACCGAGCTCGGCGATGTGTTCTTGCAGCTCATCATCGCTATACGAATAGCGATTCGTTTTGCCGGCAGTGAGCTTATAGAGTGGCGGCTGGGCAATATAGACGTAGCCTTGCTCGATAATCTCACGCATAAAGCGGAAGAAAAACGTGAGGATAAGACAGCGAATGTGTGCGCCATCGACGTCGGCGTCGGTCATGATGATGGCTTTGTGGTAGCGCAGCCCTTCGATGTCAAACTCCTCGCCGATGCCGGTACCCATCGCCGTTATCATCGCCTGTATTTCTTGGTTCGAGAGCGCGCGACTTGCGCCGGCACGCTCGACGTTGAGAATCTTACCACGCAAAGGCAAAATTGCTTGTGATGCCCGGTCGCGCGCCTGCTTTGCGCTGCCGCCGGCGCTGTCGCCCTCGACGAAATATATCTCGCAGAGCGTGGGGTCGGTTAGCGAGCAGTCGGCGAGCTTGCCGGGCAGCGAGCCAGCGCCAAAAAGCGCGTTTTTGCGCGTCGCCTCGCGTGCTTTGCGAGCAGCCGCGCGCGCCTTAGCCGCCTGCGTGGCCTTGCCCACGATAAGCCGTGCCGGGCGTGGATGTTCTTCCAGATACTCGGCAAGCCCTTGGGTCACCACCTGTTGCACGAGCGAGCGCATTTCAGTATTACCGAGCTTGGTTTTGGTCTGTCCCTCAAACTGTGGGTCGTGCAGCTTCACGCTTAAAACCGCCGTAAGACCCTCGCGCACATCATCGCCCGAGAGATTGGCATCTTTTTCTTTAAGGATATTTTGGCGGCGCGCATAGTCATTGAGCGTACGTGTGAGCGCGTTTTTGAAGCCATCGAGGTGCGTGCCGCCTTCATGGGTGTTGATGTTGTTTGCAAACGCGAGTGTGTTCTCGGTATAGCCGGTGTTCCACTGGAGTGCCACCTCGACCGCGCCGTCGTCGGCCTCGGCGCTAAAGTAGATGGGCTTCGCGTGAATCGTCTCCTTGTTTTTGTTGAGGTATTTTACGAAGTCAATGATGCCACCTGCGTAGCGAAACTCGTCTTTGATGGGCTCCTCGCCACGCTCATCGGTAAGTGTGATGCGTAGATCACGATTGAGGAACGCCGTTTCGCGCAAGCGGGTGCGGAGTATTTCGTAGTCGAAGTCGGTCGTTTCAAAGATGTCAGCATCGGGCCAGAACGTAATCTTGGTACCGGTTGCCTTTGACGTGCCGGTCGCAATAAGTTTGGCCGTCGGCTTGCCGTATTGGTATTCCTGCGCCCAGATTTTGCCATCGCGCTTGACCTCGACCGTAAGGCGCTCGGAAAGTGCATTCACGACCGATGAGCCAACACCGTGAAGACCGCCGGAGACCTTGTACCCTTCGCCACCGAATTTACCGCCAGCATGGAGCACCGTGAGCACAACCTCGACGGTTGGCTTACGTAGTTTGGGATGGTTTTCAACGGGGATACCGCGGCCGTTGTCGATAATTGTGACCGATCCGTCTTTGTTGATGGTAATGTCGACGGCGGTACAGTGTCCGGCAAGTGCCTCGTCAACACTATTGTCGACGATCTCGTAGACAAGATGGTGGAGGCCGCGCGGCCCCGTCGAGCCGATATACATGCCGGGCCGTTTGCGAACAGCCTCGAGACCCTCAAGCACCTGAATATCTTTAGCCGAATACGACGATTCAGTCTTTTTTGCCACCGGTATTCTCCTTGTGTTTCATGCGCCCTTGCCGCACGTCTCTCCCACACGATAAGCGCCCCTCTAGAGCACCCCTATGAGCGCCTATTGGCGCCTATCACATTATCGCACGGGGCGCGCAAAGAACTTGAGCGACGTTACGACATCGGCACCAAGCTTTTCGTTTATTTTCTGAGCGTACTCATGTGCAAGGAAAGACAGCTCCTGCGCCCATATCGCATCGTCAACCGTTACCATGACGGTGGTGTCTCTGAGAATGATTGATGTCGTGTGTTCGCTGACCGTGGGGCCCGCGATTTCACGGAAGGCCTGTGCGATACCGCTCTGCTGCTTGAGGTGTGTGCCGGCAGGGTCGAGACGATTGACGAGCCGGTCAAGCGAAAGCTGAAACGAGGGCATATACGTTTTTTTGTCGAGATTGTATTTATCGGGAATCATAAGTGACACCCTCGATGGTGCCCTCGATGGTGCGGTGGCCTGGGAAAAGCGAACGTATGTTTCACGTGAAACATTGGGTCGCCCTCTTGAGAAGGTTGGCATCAAAATACTCGATGTGCGCAGTAGTGATGACGGTCTGGGCGATGTCACCCACGCGTTCAGCAAGTGCTTGACGCCGCGACCCGTCAAGCTCGCTCATGACATCGTCGAGGAGAAGGAGCGGTTTTGCACCGGTCACCTCACGTACGACCTCTATTTGCCCCAACTTCCACGCCAGCGCGATGGTGCGCTGCTGTCCTTGGCTACCAAAAGTTCGCGCACTATGTCCATCGAGCAAAAACTCAATATCGTCGCGGTGTGGTCCGACCGTGGTTATTCGCCGCGCGCGTTCATCGTCGCGACTGGCTGCGAGTGCCTGTATAAGATCGGCCTTGAGAGCCTCGGTCTTCTGGTTGCTGCCCGCCCACGCCGACGCGATGTTGATGTCAAGTGTGCAGGTTGCATCGAGAGCTTTGTGTTGTGCGACTATGTGCGGAGTAAGTCTTTCTAAAAGCCCTCGCCGATGACCATAGAGAGCTATTCCGAGATCTATAAGCTGATCGGTCCATGCGTCAAAAATATCACCTTTATAGTGGCCGTCCCGCAAGAGCTTGTTGCGCCCCGCGAGTGTTTTGTTATATTCGGTTTTGAGTCGCCCAAACGATGAGGAGAGCTGGCAGCCAAGATCATCGATTTCATTGCGGCGCGTTTGCGCAGAGTCCTTAACTATGCGTAGATTATCGGGCGTAAACACAATGACCGGCAAGACGCCCGCAATTTCGCGCGCGTTTTTGTGCTGCTTGCCGTTAACGATGAACTCGCGCGCGTTTTGTTCTATGTGCATCGAGACTTCGCGGATACGGTCGCCGTCGCACGCCACAAGTTCGGCGCGTGCAAAAGGTGACCCGTGACAAATAAGCTCCTCGTGGCGAGGTCGTCGGAATGACACCCCTTCGCACGTTAGTTGCAATGCCTCTATGATGCTTGTTTTTCCTGTTGCGTTCGGCCCATGAATAACGGTAAGGTGTGGGTCAAAGGTGTATTCCGCCTCCTTAAACACACGAAAGTCTTTTAGCTGAAGTTTTTTAACGAGGAAGGCCACGCCACACCAAGGCACACGCTATGTCGAGCGAACCGGCATAAAGAGATACGTAAAGTTCTCTTCTTCGCTTGTCATCACGCCTGGCTTCATCGATTCAACAATCTCAAGTGTTATAAATTCACTGCTCATAACACTAAGCCCATCAAGTAGATAGTTGGGATTAACCGCGATGAAATTGTCATCTCCTTCAATTTTTACCATAACATTTTCTTCAGCCTGCCCATAATCTTGTGCGCTCGCCGCGATAGTAAGAGCGCTATCCTCAACCGAAACGGTCATCTTAAGGGCTGCATTATTGAATGCAAGAAGTGCAGCGCGCTTAACCGCAGCAATCATCTCCTCTCGAACAAGTATCACAGAGGTATTAAACTCGGTGGGGATAAGCTGGCGGTAGTTAGGATAATTACCTTCTATACGACGAGTTACTAGTGTTATATTTTCACAGGAAAATTGTATCTGGTTAGTGGTGAGAGTAATTTCAATATTCTCCTTAGGTAATACCATGTTCACTACGTCATTAAAGACCTTACCGGGTACCAAAATTTCAAACTTCTCACTCGTTTTAGCCTCTGTTTGCTGTTCAGACATAGCGAGCCGATACCCATCGGTTGCAACCATCTTGATAGTATTTTCCTCGATAATAACTAAGATGGCCGTGAGCACTGCGCGAGTTTCATCTCGACTTACTACCTTACTTACTTTGTTTACCATGTCTTTTATGGTGGATGCTGGTAAAACAATTGATTGGGTTCCTTCTATTTCAGGAAAGTGAGCGAATTCATCGGTATTGAGAGTACGAATAATGAAGTGAGCTTGTTGAGAACGAATGCTTAACATTTCATCCTCGGTTTCAAGTAATACCGAAGATTCAGGCAATGAACGTACAATATCGTTGAATATTTTGCCCGGTACAACGACACGTCCTTCTTCCTCAACAAGACCAGCACAGCGAACACAAATCGATGTTTCGAGATCTGTGCCAAAAAATTCTACCGTGTCTTTTTGGGCAACAATCAAAATACCGGCAAGGATAGGAATGGAGGAGCGCGATGCGATGACTTTGAGAACTTCAGGTAAGGCCTCGGCCAGATTACTTTTTGAGATATTCAACTTCATAGTATTCCTTCCTTATATATTAAAATAATAATACTAATAATAAGACGTGTTAATTATGTTAATAAGTCATTTTTTCCCACATCAACTACTAAATTATCGTTAGGAAAAGCATGTTAAAAAGCAACAAACTTTTCCACACTTTCCACCGCGTGCGGTACATATCTTTTAAGTATGCCATTTTTTCCCCATTAGATAGCACGCTTATTCACATAGTCTGTTAATTGCTTAATTTGGTTAAAAACATCTCGGTCTTCGCCCATTTTTTTCGATATTTTCTTTACTGCATGAAGTACCGTTGTATGGTCTTTTCCGCCAAAAGCACGTCCAATTGCCGGGTATGAAGAGTCGGTCATCTCCTGGCAAAGAAACATTGCAATGTGGCGCGCATGAATAATATCCTGTTTACGTTTAGTGCCGATCAGCTCGTCACGGGTCAGATGATAATATCGACAGGTCTCCTTCATAATAGTTTCTATAGAGATAGGGCGTTTCTGTTCCTCGGTGAAACACTCGGATGTCGCCGCCAGCACAAGATCAAGATTAATATTGGCAGCGTGTCGTAGACCGGCCCATGCCGTAACACGATTACAAATACCTTCCATCTCACGAATATTGCCCGATGACTTTTCGGCAATGTAAGAAAGTGATTCGTCATCAAAAGTGGCATCCATTTTTTGTGTGTATTGTTGAAGAATAGCCAGCTTAACTTCGTACGAGGGGGTTTGTATATCGGCCATCATGCCCATCTTAAAGCGGGAAACAAGACGATTGTCTAAGTCAAGGCGATCGGGTGATCGGTCAGAAGCAATAACGACCTGCTTGTGCTGGTCGACAAGGGTGTTAAGGGTGTGAAAAAAGAAATCAGTCATGCCCTGTTTGCCTTCGATAAATTGAATGTCATCAACGATCAGAACATCGGTTGAGCGATATGTTTCACGCAGCCACTCAATATCGACCTTTTTCTTGCTCATCATGGCCTTTACATATTGGTTGAGCATTGCCTCAAGCGTTGTGTAAATAATTCGCTTATGGGGATAACATTCTGCAATGTAGGCGCCGATTGAGTGGAGGAGGTGCGTTTTACCAAGTCCCGGGCCGCCCCAGAGGAAAAGGGGGTTGTACTTAAGGCCGGGCGACTCGGCTACGGCAAGCGCTGCGCTGTATGCGAGATCGTTTGACTCGCCGGTAACAAACGAGTCGAAGGTGAACTTTTGATCAAATTGATTGTCCTCAACCGTTTCGGGAATACTTTCTTCTTGTACGACCGCATCGACCGCATCGGCTTCAGTCTTTGCCTCAATAAGTGCCGTAAGATTTGGGTCGAGCACAACTTCGACGGTCACCGGCAACCCGGATATCTCCGTAGCAAGCTCACTCAGTTCTGACTGGTGCATGCGGGCGATGAGACTATATACAAACGAGTTGGTAACACCGACGACGAACTCACCATCTTCGGTGATGCCGAGCGGAACCACGCGCGAAAATGTGCTTTCCATACGCGCCTGGCCGATATTTTTGTTGAGCCGCACAAGCATCTCGGACCACAAAGTGTCCTTATCGATGACGTCATCATGGAGAAAGCGGTAGTCCTGCCTGGGCTGTTCGTCAGGTGTCGGCGTTTCGGGGATCAGGGTCGTTCGTTCCGTTGTCTGTTCTTGTGGCACAGTAATATCCAATCGTCCGTTAATCAAGTGAGGAAAGATACTCGACGTATTCAAATCCAGCAGGTGAAAGCGTTCGTTTTCCTGCATTGGTGCGGGCGACAAGCCCATGGTGTTCAAGTGCGGACAGGTCTCGATGTGCGGTGGCAACGGCGATCCCCAGTGTGTCGCAGATAAGCTGGGGCCCGACCATCTCGTGCCGCAGAAACACGGTGAGCACCTCTTTTTGGCGTGAGGTAAGCGGGAATGTGGTGCGGAGTGCTGATGTGTGGGGTGCTGGCCGGACAGGCGTATCGGCCGCCACAGGAAGCGATGTGCTAGTCGGCAGTGGGCTGTCCGGGCGCACACTAAGCGTGAGCATCGTACCACCCTGCAGATTTGAAGCCAGACGTAACGAGCCGTTGCGGCTCTCAATGTACTCGCGCATGATGGTGAACCCGGCACCAACACCGCGGATACTCTGTTTCATCTCAGGCGTTGCGCTTGAAAAACCGGTATTCTGTGCTGCATGGGGGTGTGCAATGCCCGGACCCTGATCGCTAAAACTAAGGGTTTGGCCGGCCTCAGTTATCGAGATGACGACTTCAGCGAAGTGGGCGTGGATGAAATTCGAGCATGCCTCGGCGATGATGTGATAGGGAAATGGCGCACCCAATGCGGAGAGCTGCGAGTGAGTGGTGGCGGCAAGAGCACCAATAGTATCGCGTGCAGTCGTGTATGGCACATCGATGATGCGCGGCGGATGTGCGGGATCTTCATAGATGGCGATGCGTGAAGTCTGTGGCTCAAACATTTTCGCTTCAGCGACGTATTCTGAATGGTCAAGGTTGTGAACAAGCGCAAGGCCGTCACGACCACCGATTGGAGCGACTGTTGGTGCCTCTCTTTGTGGTGCGTGTGCCACACCGATCCTTTCCACTCGTTTCCATAATCCACAAAGATATCCACAGCTGTCAATAACTTTTTACCTCTGCTAGAGGTGGCTGAGTGAAAAATAAACAGCGGTTTTTCATAATCGAACCGATGTTCGTGCTACGTGACCTGCATCTTTCATATTTTTCCACAACTGGTGAAAACTTGTGGGAAACTTTGCGAAAGAATGAAAACTTCGCGGGAAAGATACACAAGATATTTTCAACTGTCAAGATACACAAAGGAACCATATCCTACCACTAAAAAAGAGGGTTTTCAGGACTTTCCGTAGCGTTCCAGTTTTTCCACGGTAGTTTCCATGAAAAGACTGGGCTTTCCACAGTTTCCACAGATTGCAAAGTTTTTCGTTTGACAGGGATGAGGGCTATTCGTACAATGGTGTGTCCGTAAAAAGCGCACGACACGCGCTGTGTGTGGCGTGGAGATAGCCGTGATGGTGTGCTTGCGCGGGATAAGTGCGCAGCGGTTCACTGAGGAGGAATTGTGAGCAAGAGAACGTATCAACCCAATAATCGCAAGCGTGCCAAGGTGCATGGCTTTCGCGCACGCATGTCTACTGCTGGTGGGCGTGCGGTGCTGGCTAGCCGCCGTCGTAAGGGACGCCACGTTCTGTCTGCCTAACGGTGGGTTTGTCTAGGATGGGCGGCGTGATGGATGTGGTTATTCGCTCATCAGACGATATTGGTGCGGTTTTGAAGGGAGGTCGTCGAATAACGACACCTCTCTTTTCTTTGTACTATTTGGCGCATGGACAGTGGGGCGATAACCTTAGTGAGGTTCACACGAGCGATGGGGCTTGCGAGAGAGTGGTCCCCGTGTATCGTGTTGCATATGTTGCTGGTAAGAAAAACGGTAACGCGGTTTGGCGCTCACGCGCCAAGCGCAAACTTCGTGCGGCGTGGCGACTCAAAAGTGTGCAGATGCGATGCGAGGGCGGAGTTTGTGAGGGTGTGCGCGAGAGCGCTACAGGCAGTGTAGTAACCGGTGGGGCAGCCGACAGTGCTTGCGAGGATGTGGTGGGCGTTGACATGGTGCTGGTCGCACAACGTGAAATTATATGGGAAAACGCACAGATTATTGCTACAATGCTAGACGGTGCGTTGGTGCGTGCGCGGCTGGCTCAATGAGCTCGATGAAGCTGTGGCCTCGTACGATACTTGCGCTCGTGATACGAGGGTATCGGCAGGTCATCTCCCCTCTTTTTCCCGCAACCTGCAAATATTACCCAACGTGCTCAATGTATGCTATTGAGGCCGTTGAGAAACAAGGAGTTTTTCGTGGGGGTTGGCTTGCGATCAAGCGGATTGTTCGCTGCAACCCATGGAGTCATGGTGGTTACGACCCCGTGCCGTAATCCAAGGCGAGTTGACGTATTGCTAGCACTATTATAAGGTAACAGTGTTAGTAATCTAGCAAGGGTGCCCAGTAAAGGAGACCACTGTGGGTATATGGACGAGTTTTGTAAATTTGCTGTTTGAGGCATTACTGCAGGTCTATTATGTGGTGGGTGATTGGGGGCTTGCCATCATCCTGCTGACCGTGGTGTTTCGTCTGTTGATGACGCCGTTGATGATCAAGCAGGTACGCTCAACCTATGAGCTCCAAAAAGTGCAGCCGCTCATGAAGGAGATTCAAAATAAATATCGTGACAATCCTGAAGAGCAGCGCAAAAAGATGGCCGAACTGTATTCTGAGCACAAGATCAACCCGTTTGCAAGTTGCTTGCCAATGCTCTTACAAATGCCCTTGTTTTTCGCACTGTTTCAGATGCTCGCTGCCCCTATGGGGGATAGAGCCGGGGGGCCGCTCTGGCAGTATTTTGAGGCACAAGGCGGAGGCACCGGCAGCTTTTTCGGTATTATTCCCGATATTATGCTGAGTTCAAGTAGGGTGTTTGCCGAGCAAGGATGGGCTGCTGCTGTCCCCTACGTCGTGCTGCTGGTGCTCTTTGCGTCCAGCATGCTTGTCCCGACGCTCATGATGCCGGGTGACAAAAACCAGCGGTGGCTTATGGGCGGTATGTCACTCTTCATGCTTTATATCGGTTGGGGAATGCCTGCCGGTGTGCTTCTCTATTGGGATACTTCGTCGTTCATCGGTATCGGGCAGCAGTGGTTCGTGCAACGTGCGATGAAAAAAGCGACTGGCGATGACGAGATTGTGGTCGATAAGCCAAAGAAAAAGAGCCAGAAACAACTCAAGCACGAAGCCGCGCGTGAAGAGGCAACGGGCTTTGCCGGAGGCGCAGATTTAACCAAGAAAAAGAGTGCCTTCGAGAATGTTTTTGGAGGCAAGAAAAAAGATTAGTGTGCGTGTTATGAAGGCATGCCACAGGGGCGTGAGCGCGTGAAAGGCCGTGAATGGCTGAGAACCAAGGAGGATATTTCATGAGTGAACCTAACGAAACAATCGATACCGACATAGCGTCAGATGAAGGTGTATCGGAAGAGGCGAATGAGTCAATCGAGCCAACTAATGCGGACAGTCGTGCCGGGCGTGAAGCGAGCGCGGTAAGCGACGAAGAGATTGACACACTAGCTGATACTGCGAAAGAGGTTCTCGAAGAGATACTTGCGTTTTTCAGGCTCGAGGACTATGAGATCGATGAGTTTGAGGGCGATGAAGGTGAGCTCATTTTGGATATCGCAGGCGAGGATATGAACCGTCTTATTGGCTATCACGGGCGCACGGCCGAGGCGCTACAGGTTGTTGCAGCAGCGATAGCATGTCGTCGGTGTGGGGTGTATTACCCTGTTACGATCGATGTGGCGGGCTACAAACACCGCCGCAAACAGAAAGTCATCGATATTGCACAGGATGCTGCCGAGCGCGCCATTTCTACCGGTCGTGAGATTACGCTCAAGCCAATGAACCCAGCGGAACGCCGTCAAGTGCACATGGCTTTGAGCGAGGTGGCATCTGTGACGACCGAAAGTGAGGGGCGCGGAGATTATCGCCACGTCGTTGTTGTGCCGGCCGAATAACTTGCTGCGCGAGGAGCTGACTGTGGAGGGAGTTGCCAAAAACTCATGAGCCGTGGATTTTTGGCAAAATGTTTCACGTGAAACATTTTCCGGAAAATGCTCTACGTAAGCATCTGCAATGGGTGCTCCATACGACGCGCACGCTTAATCTAACCACCATTACCAATCCCGAAGAGGCATGGCAGCGACATGTTCTTGACTCGTGCGCTGCCGGAAAACTTGTCGCTGAGGCGCCTTCTGGCGCGCTATTAGATATGGGTTCGGGGGCAGGGTACCCAGGAGTTCCTCTCGGGCTTCTGAGCGGACGAGAGACGCTTTGCGTAGATTCCGTGCAGAAAAAGGCACACGCACTCGAAGCTTTTTTGCGCAGTGACCCGGAGTTTTCGCATATCACCTCTACCGGACAGCGGCTAGAAGAAATAGCGCGCAATTTAGGAAATTCAGAGCAAGACTCGAATTACTTTACAACAGATTCGAGTGACCCTTGGTATGCGGTTGTTGTTGCTCGAGCACTCGCAGGTTTACCTAGTCTTGTTGAGCTAGCGAGTCCACTTCTCCAGCCTGGTGGACACGCGCTGTTTTTTAAGGGGCAGCTAACTGTTGAGGAACGCGAGGCAGGACGCGCTGCTGCTCAGATCTGTGGGCTGACCGAAGACGTGCTTGAGTCTTATGCGCTTGAGGATCTCAGTGACGGTCCTCAAACCCCTGTTCAGGCTACACCGGCACGCACGCGCACCATCGTGCGCTATATCAAGACGCACGAGCCGCGAGTAGCCCTTCCACGACGCAACGGTGTGGCACAGAAGCGCCCCTATCGATAATGGCAGTTTACCGGCCGGTGTGGCAAGATGCCTATAGTCGGCACTCGGTGTTTTGAGCTGCTACGAAAACGATTACGCGCAGCCACATATATCTCTAAAGCGCTTGCAATGGTTCTCTTTTGCAGTACAATAGACCTCAGTGAAGAAAGCATAGCCAACAAATGAGTGTGTAACACGGGTATGTAATGACGGTGTGATAGTGGCGGCGCATATGGCGACGCGGTACCGAAAGGAAGGCACAGCAATGGCAGCAAAAGGCGGATTTGGACGCGGATTGGCGAGTCTGATTGCAACGAATATGGACGAGGCTGAACTCGAACAGGACTCAACCGATGACCTGTCAGTCGAGTTAATAGAACCAAATCCAAAACAACCACGTTCTGATTTTGACGAAGAAAAACTTGAGGAGCTTGCTGCCTCAATTAAGACGCATGGTTTGCTGCAGCCAATCGTGGTAAGGCCGCTGGGAGATACCTATCAAATTATTGCCGGTGAACGCCGATGGCGAGCATGTAAGGCGGCCGGGCTTGAGACGGTGCCGGTGCGAATTCTCACCAAAGATGACCGTGAGACGGCCGAACTTGCTCTTATAGAGAACCTTCAGCGCGATGATCTCAATCCCATTGAAGCCGCATATGGCTACCAGAGCCTCATCGTAAGCTACGATCTGACTCAGGCCGACGCCGCTGATCGCATTGGCATCTCGCGTACGGCTGTTACCAATGCGTTACGTTTGCTCGACCTTCCCGAGGTCATCCAGGAGATGGTTTTCAAGGGCACTCTGTCCGCTGGCGCAGCGCGTGCGCTTATGGGTGTGCGTGGGAGTGAGGCGCGAATCGAGCTTGCCGAAAAAGCCGTTACCGAACAGCTTTCGGTGCGCGATATAGAGAATCTTGCGCGTCTCTACACCGGCGGTAAACTTCCGAAAGCGAAACGCCCTGTCTCACCCACCTCATATCGAAATGTGGCGCGTCGTTTACGCCGTCTCTTGCAGGCCAGCGTAAGCGTGCGAGTGAGCCGTGGCAAGAACAAAATTGAGATAGAATTCAAAGATGAGGATGACTTAATGCGAATCTTTGATATAATTGCTCACAAATCATAGCTGTTTCACGTGAAACACAGAGTTTTTGTGGTGAGGGTGACTATCAAAGGAGACACAGAATGGCACTTCGAGGTCGATTTGTGGGGCAAGCATCAGATGGCGAGAAATCGGACAGGTCCGATACGCGGCGTGCACAACGCTCGCAGGATTTGCCGGAGTGGAAGGCTCAGCCGATAGCACCCCGTGAAGCTGCACGTGAAGAGACGCCGAAACAAGTGCCGACAGCGACTGCCGGCACGGCAGGAAGCGCGCTTCGAGAGTTGCCGCTGAACGCTATTGAGCCGAACAAGGATCAGCCGCGTTCGGGCATCAAGAATGAGGATTTGGCCGGTCTGGCGCAGTCGATTAAGACGTACGGTCTTATCCATCCCATCATTGTGCGGCCGCACGGTGATCGCTATCAAATTATTGCCGGGGAGCGCCGCTGGCGAGCCTCTCGCATTGCCGGCTTAAAGCTAGTCCCCGTGCGCGTGATGCCACGCAGCGACTACGAAACGCTCGAGCTTGCTCTTGTGGAAAACCTTCAGCGCACCAACCTCAATCCGATTGAGGAGGCATATGGCTATCTGCGCCTGACATCGTCGTACGATTTGACGCCTGGCGATCTTGCCGCAAGACTGGGTAAATCACGCTCGACGCTCGTTAACATCATGCGCTTGACCGAGCTCGCCGAAGATATTCAGCTGTTGGTCTTTCAGGATAAATTGAAGGCGGGACATGCGCGTGCGTTGCTCGGATTACCCCCGGAGTTCCGCTTAGAATTGGCACAGTTTGCCATCAAAGAGCAGCTCTCAGTGCGTGATGTTGAAGACACTGTGCGTGGTTTTGATGGGAAAAAGCTCGATTTAAGGGTAAAAACCTTTCTTCCTGGGCTTGAGGTAGTTCCGGAAGGTCTAGTGGCTAACACTACGGACGATGTAGGCGCGAGCGGTGAGGAGAGCGACACCGCCCTTGATGCTGCTGGCGTAGACGCTGATGCAGAAACGGCCGCCACGGTGAGTACCGACGCTGTGACCGGTGTTACAACAGGTGAAATATCCGATGAATCAGGCTCTGCCGGTGCCGTAGGGGCAATGGATACTGCGGGTGATGCTGCTGCAAAAGGCGCACCGAGCAACGCGAAACCGGAGGTAACGCCACGTATTCCACGCAGAAAAAAGACGCAAGCTGAGACGGCTATGGTTCGCAGGCTCGGCACTAACGTACAAATCAAGCGTTCTTCGCACCAAAATCGCATCGTTATCGATTTTACCGATGCCGATGATCTTGCACGTGTCGTTCAACTTGTTTGTCAACTTTAATGGCTGCACACATCGTTTGGGCTGCAGATCTACCGCATGCGGTGGCGGAATTGAGCACACGTGTGCTTGACTCGGGACGCGGTACGGGGCGCCCTCTGGTGATTGTATGCAAAAATATGGCACAAAAGATGACACTTGAGGCGCTTTTTGAAGAGTTTTCTGGGGAGTCATCTAAAGCACAGCCAAACCACACGCCGTACACCTTTATGACGGCCGATGCATGGATTGCTGAGCTATGGCGCACATATGGTGATGGCCGCACGTTGATATCGACCGTGCAACGACAGCGGCGCGTGCGCGAATTACTCGTTGCACAAACCGTCTGTGACGGTGCCGTTACCGATACAGGCACCACCGCTGCCGAGGCTGCCGATGACACCGATGACACCGATGCCGCCGATGGCACCGACACCACAACCACAAGAGTTGCAGAGATTGCGCAAAGGTATCACGATGCGCTTATTGCCGAGGAACGTATCGACGCCGCCACGGCTGTCATGTGGCTGGCGACGCATGCACCGAAGCTTGACACCGATGTTGTGGTTGTAGGGGTAGAGACACCCTGTATCGAGTGGTTTGCACTACTTCGCGCGGTGGCTGCAGCGAGCGACATCTACGTGGCTGCTCTTGATGCCGGCAACGCAGTCGCGCGCGCATACGCCGAGCGCATCCTCGCGCCGTTGGGCGCCGAACCATGCGGTGATACAGATGGTCGTAAAGTGCCCTCAGAGCCGCTAGGAGCCCTTAAAACCCTCGTTCAGCACTACCACACCGCCGCAAGTGACAAAATTGTCCCAGATTCGACGACAAAGTTTCGTTTAGCGCGTGGTTCGGAGGCTGAGATTGCGACAGTTGTCGACGAAGTTACCCAAACACGCATCGCACATCCCACATGGCGCATTGCGGTTGCCATCGAGGGGCTCGAGCAGCGACTTTTACCACTGACACGTGCACTTGATCGTGCGGGACAGACATACGGCATCGATGTGAGCCTTCCTTTTACAGCGACTGAGTGTGGAGCGGCTGTGCAGGCTCTTTTGGTTCTTGCAACCGGAGAATTAGAGCCCTTAAACCTAGCCGCATATGCCGAGTCTCCCTGTGCAAGACTTGATCCGGAGGTGGCTGTAGCGCTTGATACACAGCTGCGCACCACCGCACAGGCGGCTCAGCGTCTTCGGGGGCGTGCGGCGATTGAATTTGTGCTTGAGGAAGGCGCCCGAGCCCTTGCTGCTCATCGTGGTGCTCGCTGTGAAGGCGCCCCCGTCGATCTTCCCGGCGTCGAAGATGTTGACCCAAACCTCACCTTGTTGCTGTCCTGCCTTTCGGATAAAGAGGACAAAATATGGCGCACACTGTTTGACAGTCTGCTCGTAGCCCCTGTTTCACCTACACCGTTGCAAGAAATCGGCAATCCCGCTGCGCATCGAGTTGCAATACAGGTTCTCGAGGAGCTCGCTGACCTCTCAGAGAACCGCATCACGCCGCGTACGCTTCTGACAACGTTGCAGACTACCTTTGTGCCGCTCAATGCGCCATGGCAGGCTGCGTCGGTAGTACTTACGACACCTCAGCGGCTTGCCGGACTTACGTGTGATGCGCTTATCTTGGCCGGCACAGATGCTCGAACCTATGCGCTGGCAGCCGATATCGGGAGCAGGGAACGTGTGTTGCAAGAACTCGGCTACCCCACCTCCGATACTGAATGGCTTCGCTACACTGAGATTCTAATGCTTGCGGCACCGCGCGAATGTTTGACGCTCATCTATCAGGATCAAGATGACGAAGCCGATGATGTGCCACCCTCGGGGCTTCTCGAGGAAATCGCCTCACATCTCGATATTGAGTTCGATATCGTGGCAAAAAACGGTAAAACGCCGCTGAGCGTCTGGGATAGCCCTGAAACGCTTGCAATACTGTTTGACGATAGTGGCACCATCCCCGTCCCGAAAAACGCCGTACAGAGGCTCTCAGAGCCTCAAAAAACACGGTCTTTTCAGCGAGGAGGTGCGCCAATCGTCCTGCCAGCTAATCGCACATCGTGGGCAATCACGCAGTTGGAGAAATACGCAAAATGCCCCTATCACTGGTTTCTTGTGTCGGCAGTTGGTGGGCGCGAGTTTGATAAAGCTGTCGGATTTCGTGAAGTCGGTACGTTGACTCACTTTATCCTGGAGCAGACATTTACCGTGTGGGCGCGGCAAGGTGGTGGTGCGATTGGTGACGAAGAGGCTCTGAATCGATTGATAGAGCTTTTCGAGTCGACGGTAGAGCATCTAGAGACGGCACCACTCGACATGTGGGAACGGAAACGCAACCAGCGAAACGTGCACAATCTTCGCATGATGTGTGACCTATACCCTGAATGGTATTTGCGTGTGCTGCACAATGTGCGCGTGCTTATAGAGGCCGAGCTCGTCTACTATGAGCAACTGGCAAAGGAAGACATTCCCGAACTCGTGCCCACTGCGTTTGAACACACCATCACCGAGCAGGATAGTGTCTCGATAGAGGGACTACGCGTTCATGGCTCTGCCGATCGTATCGATGCGAACCAAGCAGGGGATTTTGTCGTTCTTGACTATAAAGGGGGCATCCCTACAAGTAACGTTAAAATACGTAATGAGCGCCATATCCAAGCAGCAATCTACGTACTTGCGCTTCTCGAATGCGCCGACGTGCGCTTCACCTGTGCACACGCATTCTTCTATCGCTCTTACAATAACGGACTCATGCGGTTTGTTGCGGATATGAACGTGCTCAATGAGGTGCGTGAAATCGTCCGCGAGGTAGGAGCTGCCCACACTGAAGGCGTTATTAAAGCGCCGACAGAAGGTGCATATGATCCTCACCTTTGCGAGTACTGTCCTCATGTGCATTGCCCTGTGTCACATGGAAGGAGGACGACATGAGCAAGAATGTTTCACGTGAAACATCGGGTCTAACCCCCGCGCAAAAGGACGTCATCGAGACATTTTCAGGAAATATTGCCGTGAATGCAGGAGCAGGAACCGGTAAAACGCGCACGCTTACTGAGCGCTTCGTTAATGCACTGAAGAGTGACTCTGCCTATACACCTCGCTCGGTCCTTGCGATCACTTACACTGAAGCTGCGGCCGAGGAGTTACGCTCGCGTATTCAGCGTACATTACGTGCCGAGGCAACGTGTCCGGATGTCCCGGCCGAACTGGGTGCACAGCTTGTGCAATATGCGCGCGACATGGATCAGGCGTGGATTTCCACCATACACGCATTTTGTGCGCGGATATTACGCCTTCATGCGCTTGACCTTGGTATCAGCCCTACGTTTACGGTGCTCGATGAGGAAAAGACAAGAGAGTTACGTGCACAGGCTCATCGGGCTCTTTTTGCGGATGTAGAGATCCCTGAGTACAGCGAACGCAGTGCTCGATATGCACGCTTTACGCTTGAAACATGCAACGACTGGACGCACGATGAGATAAACGGGCTGCTCCATACCGCTTCCGACGGTGAGCTTTGTCAGGCATTACTTGTGCAGGGCATGCGCGCACAGACCATACGTGGTGATATCGACCGCATTCTCAATGTTTGTGTGGTCCAGGGGGTAGAACCGACCACGCTTGCCGCACAGTCATGGGAGAGCGCTGCTCAGCACGAGACAGAAGTACGTAGCACTATTTTACGAACATTGATGACTATTGAGCTGGCTCAACGCTTTATGCGACATTATCTGGATATTAAGCAACGACGCGGTGTTCTCGACTTTGACGATCTTCTAATCTATGCGCGCCGTCTCTTCCAAGAACATCCTCGCGTTGCCGCACATTACCGCGCGCATTTTCGTATGGTTATGATCGATGAGTTTCAGGATACAAGCCGCGCGATGATGGCAATTATTGATCCTATCTGCAGCGACAATCTCTGTATCGTAGGAGACAGCAAACAGTCTATTTTTAGCTTTAACGGGGCAGACATGTCTCTTATTTCCGATATAGCGGACCAATGGGAAGACACTGATAGTGGTATAGCCGTGCAACTTTCGACCAATTTTCGTTCCGAACCGGCGCTTATTGAGGCGATTAATGAGCTTTTCGCCCACGAAGTGCTCTTTGGTTCTGCCATGCAGCAACTTCAGCCGCCTAAAAGTCTTGAAACCCCGAAACAAAGGACCTCATCAGCGCTTTTACCTCTCGAAATCGTTGGAGTCGAAATGAAAGGCGTGAATACTACGGTCAATCAGGAAGCACGGCTTATCGCTGAACACTGTGCCACGCTCATCGAAGACGGTGTCCAGCCTGCGCAAATTGCAGTTCTTACTCATCGAAATACGATTAGTGAGGTTGTATTGCGTGAACTCGAAACCCTTCACGTAAATGCTGAGATTGTTGGCGGAAGGGGCTTTTATCGTGAGCCACTTGTGATCGATATCCAAACGTTAGCGCACACTATCTATAATCCGCACGACGACGCTGCATTTCTCAAGTTGATGCTTTCACTGCTAGGGCGCATTTCTGACGAGATATTGGCGGCGCTAGGACAAATAGTCGCCACAACCCGTGTTATAGAACATTCTGAGAACAATAACTCGACTTTTGCCAAGGATGATTTCGTACCACAAAATACGGGCTCGTGCTCGCTCTATGCTGCTGCAACGGTTTTGGTGACCAACACGACCGCCTATCCTGCAACACCGACCTTGCCCCAAGAAGACCTCACCAATCTTGCGCATCTAATCGATACTATCGAGCATGCACGCTACAATATCGGGCGCCGTTCACTCGTCACTATCCTTAACCATATCTACCGCACACGCGGTATCTTCGATCTTTGGGCCTCGCAACCGGGAAGCAAGACCGATCGTCAGCGTGCCAACTATCGCAAGATCCTCCGATTTGCCGACGAAATTGCTGCCACACAAGGCATAGGTCTTGCACCCTTTCTACGCGAACTTGATGCAGCGATTGCCGCACAGCGCCTTGAACCTATCGGACAGTGGCACAGCGACACGAAAAACGCTGTTCGCGTCATGACAATCCATAAATCGAAAGGTCTTGAGTTCGATTACGTTGCTGTTCTTGGTGCGCAGATGAAGGCAACTGCACCACGCAATGACCTTGCGCTTGCCAACCCGGTCATTCCTAGTCAAACTCTTGCGAAGCAGCGTGACTATGATGAGCGTATACGCTTGCTTTACGTGGCATTGACTCGTGCGCGCAAACATGTCTTTCTTACGCATCGCGTACCGGCCAACCCGCCGCGTGATCCGGCAAAGACACCAGCTGTTACCGATGCGCTCACCGTTATCAAAAATGAACGTAGTCTTGGTCGCACTGTCGCACTCGACACACCTGAACACGAGCACCTTTCCGTTCCCTTGCCTCGGCGTCCGGATGACGTCCCGTCTGCTTCTCTCTACCCATTATAAATGCTAGATGCGGGTATAAGGCGTTTACACTCCCACCAACCAGCGAACCAACACATATACCCCCATGCCCGCGAGCGAGGCAATCATGAAACTTCGCGTAAGGCGGAATACGAGCATGGCGCCGAGGCCGCCAAAAATGCCGGGATTGAGGTAGAGCGGCACGTTGGGTGCAGCCTCAAAGGAGGGCAGCAGTATCACCTGCGCGAACAGGGCTCCCATCACACTTACCGGAATAAAGCCCAACCAGCGCATGACAGGTGCGGGCAACGTGACACGCGAAAGAACCGCCATAGGCACGAAGCGTAGTGTGAAGTTCGTGGCGGCCATGCCCACGATGACGACCCATATCAGTGTGGGAGCCAGCTCACTCACCGCACTCACCGCCCGTACTGCTGTCCGCGCGGCTGTCCAAGCGTACTGCCCGCTCGGTCACGAGTATTTCGTCGTTAGCAGCTATCTCTTCAGGCGATTTTCCCTCATCCCGAAACATAAACACCGCTACGGTGGCACCGGCCAGAGATGCAATCGTGATGAACCAGTTCGCATCGAGCGCAACGCCCAAAGACGCCACGAGCCAAAGCCCACACACCAGCGCACCGGCGAGCACGCCGCATACCACCTGCCGCCAGTTTTCCGCAAGCGCGACGAACAGCGCACTAAACATTGCAGCCATGGCAAAGTCGACACCAAAGCGTGTCGGGTCACCAAGCCATCCGCTTGAGAGCCACCCGATCGCAGTACCGAGCACCCACCCTGTCCACGCGATAACTCCGACACCCGCCATCGACCAGCAGGTTGCGTCGCCTGCTCGCAGATCGGCAATGTTGATGGCGAACGTTTCGTCGGTCAGAGTAAAGCCGAGCCATGCCATGATACGCGGCGGCACATGTCGCAGATAGGGCGAGAGCGTCGCGCCGAACAAGACGTAGCGCAGATTGACGACTCCGCATGCGACGAGAACGGTCAGCGCGTTTCCCCCCGCTACCAGCGTGGTCAATGCGATGAATTGCCCCGCCCCGGCCAAGGCGGTTGCGCTGCAGACGAGTGCAGCTACGAAGCTGAATCCGTACTGACAGGCGAGAATGCCGAATGCAGCCCCCACCGGCACGTATCCCAAAAAGATAGGCAGCCCCAGCTTAAGCCCACGCCGAAAGTGCACCGTATGTACTACGTCATTTTGCATAGGATAACTAGCCAAAGAGCGCAGCCGGGATAACCAAGACACCGTCTTGTCTGCGATACACTTTTTCTCCTGTGGTAAGAATAATTTTGCTCTTTACGCGGCTGCCCACTTTTTTCTCAAACCAGTTAAGATGACGTACGTCTTCGTCGCTGACTGTTGCACCGATTTTTGTCTCAATTGCTGCAATATTGCGGTTCTTCTGAACGATAAGGTCGATTTCTCTACTGCCCGTTGCCGTTCTTAAAAAACCGGTACGTGCGTCGAGGCGCGTGGCATAGGTACGGACACTCATCGCACACAACGACTCGAAAAGGCGCCCGGCTATGCTGCCGTAATCAAGGTCATATTGTGTCTGCGCAGTTCCGGTTATCAGATCTTCTGCCTCAAGGCCCAACAGACGCGACTCAAGGGCGGGATCTGCTAAAAAATGTTTTGGCGATTGTTTGAGGCGACCAAAAAAATCTTCGCCTTCATCCCATGGGGAAAGATCATCGATAAGCCAGAGACTATGCAAGGCCTCACGATATGAAATAGTAGTTGGTTTTGAAGGTTTATTGTCTTCACCCGGAGTGGCGGCATCTAGGATTTTAGTGTAGCTTGCGGTGGTACCGACGGCAGCCGCGTAAGACCTCATCCATCTTTTAAGAGTAGCCGGTTGGCGAATTTGAACACCCTGATTCGCAAAATTTCTGGAAGTGATATTTTCGATGTATGAGTCGAGCAAGAGTTCACGAGTGCCTTTAGGCGCCCCATAAATTTCTGGAAATCCCGATCGCATTATTTCTTGAACATACTCCGGATACGAGATAGAAGTGGTGATTATGGGTTGTTCGGGCACATTACCCGTCAAACAATCCTCTAATTTTATGATTTCGGGCAGCCGGAAACGCTCCGCCAACGAAAGGGGACGCATGCGCACACGTACGATTCTTCCGGCGCCGCTATGAAGCGTCGGGTCTTTGCTTTGCAAACTTCCGGTAAGGATAATACTGCCCTCGGGAATACGGTCGTCAACCATTCGCCGCACTCTGTTCCAGACCTCTGGAAGATTTTGCCATTCGTCAATCAGCACAGGTGGAGGGCTACTGCGGAGCTGCTCATAATTAGCCGCAAGGCTCTCTCGAACATTTGCTTGGTCAAGCCTGAATGTGGTCTTTGCAAAAAGTTCCGCCGTTTCAGTCTTGCCGACACCCTTTGCGCCGTCAATCATTATTGCTCGTAAATGCGGAAGATACTCGGCGAGCCATATGTCTGTATAGCGTGGTATGTGGGCCGGCATTCTGCCTCCTTGTGGCGAGTTATGTCTCAGACTATTTTACCATATGCACGGTATTTAATTTACTGTATGCATATATTGCGCGCTACCATTTGCATAACGGTGCTCGGGGGGGGGGGGGCAATTTTGCGGCTTTTGGTTGCGCAAGCGACGCGCAGAGGGAATACTAGAGGATAGTTAATCAAGTACGTTTTTCTATGAAATGAGGGCACACATGAACGATAACCAC
>WRKU01000008.1 GCA_009777935.1 Coriobacteriia bacterium | reverse complement strand
TGTTACCGAGTATGTTATCTTTGCGTGGCATCTGCGACGCACGAGCACGAAATGAGGGCACACATGAACGATAACCACGCCATGCGGGGGGGGGGGGGCTCCACTTTTTGAGTTAAAGGAACTCATCAAGGAAGCTGTCGATGAGGCCGTCCAAGAAAACGTCACACAGACTACCCCAAACACCAATCCGAAAAACCACAAGCGCCAAAATGCCATTATCGCGGTAGTTATCGCGCTTCTTCTGTTGCTCTTGGCTGCTTTTGCGTGGGGCGTTATCCAGAGTGCCATAAATCAGGTCGCCAACAATGCGTCGGCCGATGCGTTGCTCGTCGATGAGTTCGCGCGTAAAGATGACACAAGCTGGGATAAGCTCGTGCGCGTTGACAACATTGGTACGGCACCTTTTATCGCGCGCATCTCGGCTGCCGAGTTCATGCAATGGATATCGACCTCAAACTGGAGCGACGGCCAAAACATCGACCCAGCCATTACCGACTTTGCGCCGCTGATTTCCTCTGCCGAAGCCACGATGAACGCGGTGCTCAATGCTCCGTTCGGTACCGAGATCGACACGCAAACACCGTGGTTTGACGTCGCGCCTGACATGTGGTCTATCAGAGGGCTCACCGACGCCACAAGTCTCATCCAGGCGGCACCCTCACGCGGGCACGCTGCAAGCGGCATGCCCTTTGCCGAGTACTGGCGCTGGACGCAACCGTACCTCATGACCTATACCCAATGGGAAGGGTCAACCTCTGCTGCACGCGCAAATCGCTGGGTGCTCGCCGATGACGGCTATTTCTACTACACGAGTGTGATTGAACCTCACCAAAGCAGCAATCCACTGATGACTGCGCTTCTGGCCGCGGACGGCTTCAACCCGACAAGCAGCGCTTTTTACTACGCCATCGATATCCACATGGAGGTCGTCACGCGCGACGATGCCGAGACTATGAAAGAGGGCGGCACGACGGGTAGTGCCGTGCTGAGAGAAGCCAGCATGCAGGGCAAGGCGATTATCGATTCTATCAGATGGACCGTTCCGGTCATCATGGGCGTGAGCATCAACAATGATTCTGACCCATTTTTGGCGGTTACACAGTTTGGCTCCTCGCCGACGCTCGGTGTCGATGCCTCTGGGGACGGCCTGACGTACCAATGGCAGGTCTCGCCTGACGGCATTGCATGGGCCAACGTGAGCGGCACGAGTGCGACGACACCTGCCTTCACCGGTGTCGATACCGCGGCGCTCGGTACGTTCTTCTACCGAGTGCTGGTGGCAAACTCCGGTGAAACTCCTCAAGAAGGAGACGGATATACGTCTGCCTCTGAGAGCGTCACTATCGAGGTTGTGGACCGACCGCTGCCTACGCCGGTCCCTAACCCAAATCGTGAGCTTTTCGGCAGCGTACCCTTCTTCCGGATTGCCGAGTACCGTGACGGCACCAACACCTACGACCTCTACGTAACGCAACACGCGTACGCCGCTAATCCACAGGTGGCCTTTATTCCCACTGGCACCGGGGCCAATGGCGTACTGTTCAATACCGACGTTGCCCACGGCAACTACTGGCTCGCACGTGAGGATGATCCGTCGCTTCGCTCCAACATCATGGTAGCGATGGACCAGTGGTATACCAATCTTTCGACTACCAGCATAGGTGACCTGCGCGCACGTGCGGTACAGGCCGACTTTCTGGGGTCTAATACTGGTCCGGTAGCCGACCGCGACTTCGGCGTCGCGCCGGTGGGAGCAGACGGCATCGTCGGCACGCACACCGGTTTTATGACCGCTGCGCCCAACTCGCCCGAAAACGATGCGAATCGCGCCTTCTTGCGCAGCCAGACGAATTGGCCTAACGCTTATTCGCGACCCTCTGCCAGAATGGCCGGTATGAGCACCACCACGAACCCGACGACTGGTCAGGGCATCGTTGCTTTTCCGCTGAGCGACAAGGAAATTGCGTCGTATCTCTCTGAAGCGGGATATGATGATGGGGGTCCGACGACCGATACGTTCCTTACGATGGGGGCCTATGCTATCGGTACCAACCACGCCACGACGACGACGAGCGGCACGTGGTGGTCACGTTCGCGCGGCACAGACCAGAACAACCTAGGCGCGAATAATTTTGCAGGTTTTGCAGGTGCCGCTGTTCTATTCAGTTCATCGGGTGGTCTCATAAACCCGCCGAGTACCGGCCAGTGGATAGTTCCTCTAGGTGCAGTTGTTACCACTCCTTCCTACGGCCTCCGTCCGGCCATCTGGGTGCGGCGCTAACCCAGCACGCCACGTACACGCTCGCACTCTCGAAGGCCGCTCCTCCCCGGGCGGCCTTCTCTTTGCAAAACGCACCACAAATCATCTTTGGCGAACGCATGTGTGCTACCATGGAGGTGACCGACAACTCAATTAGGGGCAAGAAGGGAGGTGCAATCGCGTGCCAACTATGAACCAAGCTATCGATACGCGAAATCAAGCTGCCGTTCTCAAAGAAGAGACGGTCGATAATGCTTCCAAGAGGGCGTGGGCAGAAGCTCGCCTTATGGCCGAGCTCGAAAAAGGCCGTCGTTCCGGCGAGGAACACGGATGGTTTACTCTTGATGAGATAGAGGAAGAACTAGGATTAAAAGGGCTTACACATGCCTAGGCCGATTCTTTCTATGGGTATCCTGTTTTAGGAGTAATCGATTGTGCTTGACGATGGTACCAGGGTTGAAAGTCGTAGTACAATAGACGCTATGAGCACACAAAAAAGCACACAAAACAGTACACACACCCAAAGCGAGCTATACCGCGCGCTCCCCAACATGGACGACATGCTCGACGATGCGCGCGTCGTGCAGGCGAGCCACACCTATGGACGCACCGTCGTGCTCGATATGCTGCGCGCGCGCCTCGATGAGGTGCGCTCTGCCATCACGCTCGGCACGGTGACGACCACTGTCGACGCGCCGAAACTCATCGACACTGCCCTCGCCACGCTTGCGCTGCGCGAGATGTCCACCCTGCGCCGCGTCATCAACGCGACCGGTATCGTCGTACACACGAACCTAGGCCGCAGCGTGCTCGCCGATGAAGCGCTTGAAGCTGTTGCCGAGGTCGCCGGGGGTTACTCGACGCTTGAATATAACGTTGAGGCCGGCGAGCGGGGGAGCCGTCACGATCATATCGAGCGTCTCCTCTGCGAGCTCACCGGTGCCGAGGCCGGCATTGCGGTGAATAACAACGCCGCCGCCGTGCTTCTCGCGCTGACCTGCTTTGCCAAGGGCAAAGAGGTTGTCGTCAGTCGCGGCCAGCTCGTTGAGATAGGCGGGTCGTTTCGCATCCCCGATATCTGCGCACAGTCCGGCGCGCGCATGGTCGAGGTCGGCACGACGAACAAGACGCACGTGGCCGACTACGGCAAGGCGTTTGGCTCGAAAACGGGATTAATCCTCAAAGTACACACCTCAAACTTCGACATCGTCGGCTTTGCCGAGACTCCGACGACGTTCGAGCTGGCGCAGCTTGGCGCGCAATATGATGTGCCGTTGCTCGAGGATCAGGGCTCCGGCGTGCTCATCGACCTCAAGCCCTTCGGGCTTCCGTACGAGCCAACCGTCACCGAAGCGCTCTTCTCCGGCGCCTCGCTCGTGACGTTTTCGGGCGACAAGTTGCTCGGTGGTCCGCAGGCCGGCCTTATCGTGGGAAGCCGTTGGGCGATCGATACTCTCAAGCAGCACCCGCTGGTGCGCGCGCTGCGCCTCGACAAGATGACGATTGCGGCGCTCGAGGCGACGCTCAAACTATACCGCGACCACGATTTGGCACGTGCTCGCATCCCGACGTTGCGTATGCTGACGATGCGCATCGAGGAAAGCCGCGAGCGCGCCGAGATGCTGCGCGGCATGCTGGAGAGCGCGCTTGGCGACCGGTTGACCTGCGAAGTCGTCGAAGATGTGGCCTACGCCGGTGGGGGGTCGTTGCCGATGGCCGACCTGCCAAGCTTCGTCGTGCGCGTCCGTGCCGCGAAGCTTTCGGCGCGCGAACTTGAGGAGCGGCTCCGCGACGGCGACACGACCGGACCCGCTACCGCGCCTCAGAACCCGGCGACGCCCCCTATCGTTGCGCGCGTGCGCGACGGCTACGTCTTGCTCGACCCACGCACCTTTGTGCGCGACGATGCCGAAATCGTCGTCGAGACGCTCAGCCGCATCGTCGCGTAGACCTCGGCACCATGACCACACCATGACCTCGGCCACGCCACAGCCCGACATGACCCCCCCTCACTATATACTGGGAACGGCCGGCCACATCGATCACGGCAAGTCGACGCTCGTGCGCGCGCTCACCGGCGTTGACCCTGATCGCCTGCCTGAGGAAAAACGGCGCGGCGTCACTATCGAGCTGGGCTTTGCCGAACTCGAACTGCCCTCCGGCGTGCGCATGGGTGTCGTCGATGTGCCGGGCCACGAGCGATTTGTGCGCCAGATGGTCGCCGGTGCGAGCGGCGTCGATGTTGCGCTGCTCGTCATCGCGGCCGACGACGGCATCATGGTGCAGACGCGCGAGCATCTCGCCGTGCTGCGTCTTATGGGGGTCGAGCACCTCGTGGTGGCGCTGAGCAAGTGCGATCTTGCCGAGCCGCCATGGCGTGCGCTCGTTCGCGCCGACATCGAGGAGCTGCTCGCCGAGGCCGGATACGAGGGGGCCGCTCTCGTTGAGGTGAGCGTACCCTCAAAGGAGGGCACGCAGCCTACCGGCCTCGACGACCTCGTCGCTGCACTTGAGGCGACTACGCGCAGCATCGAGCACACGCGTGAGCACACCGGTCTGCGCCTGCCGGTCGATCGCGTCTTCTCACTCGATGGCGTGGGCACGGTCGTGACGGGCACGCTGCATGCCGGTACGGTGCGCTCGGGCGACGAGGTCGAAGTCCTCTCGTCGCGCCACGGCACGCGCCTTGTCGCGCGGGTGCGTAGCGTGCAGGTGTACGGTGCCGATGTCGAGGCCGCACACGCCGGGCAGCGCACCGCGCTCAACCTGAGCGGCATCGACAAGGCGCAGGTCAACAGGGGTGATACCGTCGCGGTGCCCGGCACGCCGTGCTCGACGCGTATCGATGTTGCGTTGACCTATCTCGGCGTGCCGGGTGCGGACGTGCCGTTGAAAAATCGCGCACGGATGCACGTTCATCACGGCACGTCCGCCACGCTCGGCCGTGTGCGGCTCTTCGGGGAGCACCTCGCGCCGGGCGAGCGTGCCTTCGCTCAGATCGTCCTCGACGAGCCGCTCGTCGTGCAGGCGGGCGATCGGTTTATCATCCGTAGCTACTCGCCGGTGACGACGATGGGGGGCGGGACCGTGCTCATCGCCGATGCGCCGCCTCGCACGACGCTCGACGAGGACGATCGCACGCTTCTCGTCGCACTCGAAGCGTGCGATCACGACACCATAGAGCGTATCCGTCACGAGAGGGAAGCTGCCCACGCCGCGCATATCCGCGAGACGATCGATCGCACGTTGCGCGCGTTCCACGACGAAAACCCTGACGCGCCGACGATGCCGCGCGCCACGCTCTGCGAGCAGGTCACATCTGGCTGCGACACCGCCACCTTTGATCGCATCCTCCGCGAACTCGCTGAAGCCGGCACCATCACGATTGAAGTCGGCACCGTCCGCCACCGCGATGCGCCTACTACCGCTCAGGCCGCCCAAGACGATCTGGGTCTACGTGCCTGCGCGCTTCTCAAAAAACAGCAGCTCGCACCCGACGCGACAGCCGCGCTCGCCGCACAGCTCGATACGACAACATCGGCGTTGGCCGCCGCACTTGCTCCGCTTGTTACGCAGGGCGAGCTCACGCGGCTCGCCGGCGACCTCTACTTCACGCGTGATGCGCTCGCCCACGGTGCCGAACTCCTCACGGCGCACTTTGCCCTGAACCCGCATCCCGCTCCCGCCGCCGAGCTACGTGACGTTCTCGGCGTAAGTCGTAAATATGCTATCCCTTTGCTCGAACACTACGACGCTATCGCCCTCACCAAACGCGACACAAAAAACGCGCGAATTCTTAATAAAACTTAATAAAAGTACACCGTTATCACATGCTTATAGCATGCTCATAACTTGACTGAAAGCCCTCTTTCATGCTAAACTAACTGCGTATTTTATGTCTGTTTTCAGACCCAATTTAGGGGGAGCTGTGGCGGGTAGTACCGCACATAACGGCTTTACGCCGAGGCCGCTTGGTGGGGTACCTGTACCACAGATGCCGCCCGCACCGGCACCGTATCCGGCAGCTCCGCAGGCACCTCTGTCACCAACGGCATCATTTCCACAGGTCGCTCCCCAACAACCAGGTGTAGCTCCCCATCCACAGATGCCTCATCCACACGCGCAACATCCACAGATGCCGCCCCAGGCGGCCGCTTCGATGGCCCCCTTTGATTCGTTGGGCAATGACTCGCTCGTTACCGGAGGTTTTCCACAGGTAGGCGTGCCTCAACCGGCACATCAGCCGACAGCTTCTATGCCGGTAGCTTCCGTTCCGCACCCGCAGGCACCGCCACCGGGTGCGCCGACACCGCCCCAAAAGGGCCGTAAGTTCGCCCTTAAAGGCGCTAAAGCCAAAGACGCTAAAAATGGCACCAAGAAAGACGCACAAAAGAAGTCAGGTGCGCTCTCTGTTATCGGTAACATCCTCTTCTACGGAGCACTCGTGCTGATGATCGTCGCAGCCGGCGCGTTCGCGCTGAGCGACAATCCCGAAAAGTCGATCTTCGGATATCGTTACTACTGGGTACGATCGGCCTCGATGGAGCCGGATCTGCCCGTTGGCTCGATGATGATTGTCGAGATGATCCCCCCCGAAGAGGTCGAGATCGGTGACGATATCACCTTCTCGGTCTCAAGTGGTGGCGGCGAAGACTACGTTACGCACCGGGTTGTCGATATCATCGAAGGCGCCTCGGGCTCAGCTGGACCGCAGTTCGTCACGCGCGGTATTAACAATCCCCAAAACGACCCGAATCCACGCCCTCCTGAGAGCGTCATCGGTCGCGTCATCTGGGATGTGCCACACGTCGGTACGGTGATGGCCGCACTTCAGGCCAATCTCATCATCGTTGTCGTGCTGCTCGTGCTCTTCGTGGTCCTGTCGTTCTTTATCCGCCGTGCGCTTGAAAGCCGTGCTGCTGAGAAAAGAGAACTTGAGCGCAAGCAAGAGCTTATGCAGCAAGCGCAGCAGCAGGTAAAGCCCGGCATGCCCCCGCAACCCGGCGCACAACAACCCGGCGCACAGCAACCCGGCATGCCTCCGGGCTCGCCACCATCTGGCGCTCCGCCGTCTCATCCCCCGGTTCCCGGCATGATGCCATCGCCGCAACCCGGTACGTCCGCCTTTTATTCACCGCAGACACCGCCTGTCTCGCCTTATCCGCAAGGGATGCCACCGCATGGTCGATAAACATACACATACCGATACACCTCTCGATACTAACGGGACCGATGATCTTGCCTCTGAGGTGTCTACCTCTGAGGAGCACGTGTCGTTTTTTGCACGTTTGCACCATCGCCCCGTCGCATCGCTTATCGCTACGCTTCTTGTGCTCGCCATCGTGCTGCTCGGCACGCTTGCGTATGGGTTCTGGAGTAACCGTTTCGCCGAGTTCTTCTCGCCGCCACACACCTATTCGGCGCTGTTGACCAAGTACGAACTCGACTACGACCCCGCGACCGGCACCTTCACTGAGACTAGCCGGACGCTCGCTCATGCCGAGTTCGCTTTCATTCGTGTACTGGATGACTCGACCGAGGAGACAATCGGCATCTATGCGACCGATCTCAGTGGGCAGATTCTCGTGCGCATTCCTGCTGAGGATGACGACGGTAACGATGTCGGTGGTACCTACATTTTCCGTGAGATACAGCCACCGTATGGTTTCCAGGCCGATCCGCGAAGGCCGTCACCTGACTATCCCGTCGAGCTTGGCGGCATACTCGGCTTCCTAACTGTCTTTGCGCAGGCCTACAACGTTTCCATGGAGTCGAATCTTCTCGTTTCGAAAGAAATCCAAAATGCTGACGGTGTGCCTTTGACACAAGAGCAACTCGACCAGGAGTTCCACTACACCTTGATATTTGACCGCGCGCCGTTCGTCAATCCGCCGACTACCACGACTACGCCGCTTACTATCGCCATCGACGGTCTTGCCGAGGTCCCGCTCGACTACTGGGAAGTTCTCGACATCAGCGGAAACCCCGTCGTACCGGCGAGCTATGAGGCAACGTTTACCCTTCAACACGGCCAAGAAGCGCTCATTAACGGTCTGGCCGTTGGCACCGGCTATCGTGTTATTGAGCGTATGGTTACCGGTTACACTCCGCTAGCGACAAACGATACCGGCACCATCGCCGTTCCGTCCGCTAACACGGTTCCGGGTGATCCGCGCGAGATTGGTACCGCCGCTCAGTTTACGAACGAATGGTGGCTTGGCTTTGGAAATCTGAGCGTCTCGAAAGAGGTCGTATTGCCGGATGGCAGCACCCCTAATGACTTCTTCCAGGTCCAGGTGCTCTTCCCCGACCTCGCGCCGGAGACGCTCGCCACACTTACCTATTCACTCTACATTGGTGGCGTACTCACCGGCCCGCCACTGCCGTATCCGTTCGACCCGAACGATCCGACAGGTCCAAGCACCGGTGTCATCACCATCTCTCACGATCAAACGATTGTCTTCGATTCTGTCATCGCCGGCACACCATTTACCGTTACCGAGCTCCTGCCGGCCGTTGGGGCAAGTTCAGGCATTACCTATCAGCCGAATATCGAAACAGCAATCGGCAATATCCAACCATCGACACCTGCGACGAGCACGCCATGGCCGTTCCCCACATGGCCGCCCAATACTGCGCCCATTGGCTCGACCGTCGATATCCAGAACTTCGATGCGAGCGTGACCGGTCCCGGCGCTATCATAATCTCTAAGATTGTGCAGCGCGAAGGTGACGATCCGGCCGTTGGCATCGATGAGGACGACTCGTTCTTTGACTTCGAGTTTGAGTTTACCATCGAATTTTTCGCTGCCGATGGCAGTCCCGCCGATCCGAACGACCTTACCGGTCTCGGATGGCAGATAAGCCACGATGCCGGCGAGACGTTTACGGCGATGACTACTCCGCCGACTATCGAGTCCGATGGCACTACCACCGTGTCGCTGACCACACGTGACGCTATACTTATCACTAATCTTCCCCTAGGTATGGCCTATCGTGTCACCGAAGCCGACTACACGCCGCAGGGTTTTTACGTAAATCACAGTAGCGTCGAAGCTACCGTGGCACCGCTCACGCCGGAGATGGTGGACGAGCTTCGAGTTCCGCGACTCAGTTTCTTCAACTATCTTGTTCCCGAATTTGCGCGTGAAAACCGGTTGACCGTCACTAAGGTTATCGCGGGCAATCCGCCGCCTGTCGAATATGACCGTCAGTTCCACTTTACGGTAACGGTCGTTACACCGACGAACGACCCGGACTTCATAAATGATCGTGATGGTCGCCCCTTCAATGTCGATACCCGAACCTTTACGCTCAGAGCCGGTGAGACGTGGGAATATCCCGGCGACCCCTCGATGAATCCGCTCTTTGGCCCGAACTCATGGGTCACGGTTGTCGAGGATGGCTGGATTGAAAACGGCCAGTTCCGTCCCGGCAACGTCTTTGAACTCGGCTATCTACAGAGTTCAACGACGACGCTTGACAACGGGGTGACCGATCCCGACGTGCGCGCGCTTGATGTACAGGTTACCAACACCTACATCGGTGCCATATTTGACATCATCACGGGCGAGAAGACATGGAACATCACGCCGGGCTTCCCCCACACGCTGCCACCGTTTATTACGGTGCTTCTACGCGGTCCAAACAATAGCGTCGTGGACATGATCGATGTCTACCCGGATAGCAACGGGAACTGGCTCTATGAGTTCGACAGCGTGTTGATAGGTAGCGATCCCGATAACCCGATTACCTATACCGTCGACGAGCTATCGATACCCGGCTTTGAGATGGAGCGTACGCGTGACGGCTCTGACCCGGCAACTCCTTTCACAAACGAGTTTTCGCCTGATCTTGTCAATACGGCGGTACTGTCGGTTGCTGTCGTGCGTTTCCCCGTCGTCAAAGAACTCATCGGAAGCGATCTGCCTGCGACTCCGCCGACCTTCACCTTCCAGCTACGCACGACACGTGCGCGCAATCCTATGCCCGGTGGTGCAACGGGAACCTCGATGACGATTTCGGCCGTGCAGACTCACAGCCGCATGTCGGGTATTGAGGATTCGGGCTCGGCCGATGTCTTTGAGCCGCGGCTTGACTTTACCTATCGCTTTGATCCTCGGACCGGTACCGGTACTTCCATACCGCTCGTCTTTGAAAACGCTGGTCGGTTCGAGTACGTCGTAACTGAGAGCCCGAACGTGCCGTTTGGTTATGTCTACGATACCCGCGAATACATCGTGACCTTTGAGGTTGCGCGTGACGCCAACGATATCTTGCAGGTCAGCGACGTGACGACGACGGTAAGGCTGCCCGGCCAGGATATGGTCTTTCCCGCACCGTTTAATCCGAGCGGTACCATGTCTGAGATTCGCTTTACGAACTCGTATCGCGCAGCACCGGCACCGGTTTCACCCGAACCGGTACGACCCGATCCCGCCACCGGCGACGCCACGAATCTGTGGCTCTGGATTATCCTGCTTATACTCGGCAGCCTTGCGCTTACGCTGGGAATAAGCCGACACAAAAAGACGAAAGAGAGCATGTGATGCCCACGATAACAAAGCAACATCTGTCGCGTCTTCACAAGCGTGACCTCGTGCTGGTGATAGCGGTCTTGTGTGTGGCGATGCTCATACTGGGGACTTTCGCCTGGACCTCGTTCCAGTACGTTGTCAACCAGGTATTCGGCGAGGTTGCGGCGAGCGTCGAGCTCGAAGTCAATCCATGGTACGATCCCGGCCAGAATCCAGAGTGGAACGCCGATATCCACGTCGTTAACACCGGTCAGGTCGATATGATGGTACGAATCCGTCTCAGCGAGATAAAGTTCAAGAGTAGCAGTCTTGCTTCAACTACGCTGGATTCGATCATCAATCCTAACTATAAAATCAGCTATAACGATATCCGTAATTTAGCGAACATAAACTGGGAGACACGTCTCGAAATCGATGACTGGGAGTGGTCGGTACACGGCCTAACGTACGGACCTCTTATCGGTGTTCCTGAGGAAAACGCGCCAGCGGTTCCCGATATTAACGGGTACGTGCCGGTGAACCGTTGGGTGCATCCCATACTTGACCCTGCTCTGCCTGACCCGTTCGGTGGCTTCTATGCGAGCAACTATACGTCGTACGCCGAGATGGTTGCGTCGAGCGGCTACGTCAACGATCCACCGCGCTGGCAGTGGACGAGCACGGCGATGATGACCTTTGACGAGTGGGTAAAGATATATAATGAGGATGAGGATGATCCTCGACTCGTCGACAAGTGGGTTCTGTGTGATGACGGGTACTTCTACTATACGTCGCTACTCTACAAGATGCCTCCTCCTGCCGAAGTCGGGGCACCACCGCACGTTACGACGGTGCTTATTGACAACGTCTTTGCACTCTTTGATATTCGGCAGTTCGTCTACTACTATGCGATTAACGTCGAGATGGACGCGGTCACACAACAGAGTCTGCACGCGTGGGTTGACGGCGGCGAGCCGAATCCTAACCCGCAGAACGTGACGATGGTTAAAGCGAGCCCTCAGGGGCAGTGGCTGCTCTGGACACTTTTCCCCGATGACTACGATATGTTTTCAGACACACAGCCTCCTTTCCCTACTTCGCCGGGTCCGTAACCGAGTCCATAACATACAGTGCTGACCTGCGGCGATGCCGTCTACGACGGTCGGCACGCAGTTCTTTGCGCGGGGATAATAGACCGGTATTGCGCGCGCAAAAAAGTTGACTTTTATGTGTCGAGATGCTAGACTGAACTAGTCATATGTGCCGTAGTCTTTACGAGGCACGACAGTAGGTCGCAACGTTATGGCAAGTTGCCATATGTTGCAAAGGCTGGAACGTTAAGAAAGGTGAAGCTATGAGCACAGAGAAAGTGGACACGGACGTGACCGCTGTCAAGGAAGCGAGCTCACGCAAGCGTAGTAATACAATTGCGGCGATTATCATCGCACTGCTCGTTCTGCTCCTTGGCGCATTCGCGTGGGGTGTCTTCCAAAATGCCATCAACCAGGTGTTCAACGAAGTCGGACCGAGCGCACTGCTCGTCGATATCTTTGCGCCTGCGGATGATGACGGCGAGTGGGACAAGGAGATTCGGGTCCAGAACACCGGAACCGTTCCGTTCGTTGCCCGTATTCGCATCGATGAGTTTATGCAGATCAACGAGGGCGGTTTCCAAGGTATCGAGAACGAGTTCTGGGAGAACGTCTTGGGCTCTACTCTGCCGACCGCTACTCGTGACTGGAGCTTCTTCGATGAGGACAGCGGCCAGTTGCTGAACCAGAACATCACCGATGTTGACACGACGCTGTTGGCAACGCCTACGGTTAGTGTAGCCGATGCCTTCACGATGATCTTTGACATCCCCAGTGGTGTAGACGGCGATGCTAACGCATGGTCAATCTATGGTAGGACTCCGCTGGCACTCCCGAATGCCACTCCCGGCGCATTCGGTAGCCACAGGACCGAGCCTCCCGTGGATCCCATGGCGATGGGCAATCGTATCGGCGACGTGTTCGATATCACGCTTGGTAATCCGTTCGCAAACTACTTTGAGTGGAATCTCCCGAACGTGATGACCTTTGCTGACTGGGATGACCTCGCCGCCAACGATCCTGGTCGTTACGACGTTTGGGTTCTGTGCGACGACGGCTACTTCTACTACGTCGCTTGGATCATTCCTCAGAATCTTCTGGAGGAGGGTGTGCCTGCAGGTTCAAGTTACCTCGGTCTCTGGAGCGATCAGTCGCTCGACCTGATGGATGGCTTTGTGGCAACAAGCTCGTGGTACCAGACGGTGTCGTTCTACTACGCTATCAACGCCAACATGGAGGTTGTATCGCGTGATGATATCGAAGCCATGATTAATGGTGAAGTACCGAGATTTGGTAGTGAGCTTCCCTTCCATGCTGCTGACGGTAGCGAAGGAGACAGCGGCGATGGTCAGACCATTCTTGAGTGGCTTGATGCCAACTGGCCGTTCTAGTTCCAACCAGACATAACTCTCTCTAGGAGTTAGTCTTGAAAGGGCCCCGCTTAGGCGGGGCCCTTTGCTTGCGCTATAATGAGTACCCGCATCTGGAGCTGGATCCGTCCTGGTGGGCGGCGCGGCCTTCAAAGCCGACGTGAGGGGTGAAGAGCCTCTCGGGTGTGTTCGATTCGCACACAGCTCCGCCACCGAATTCTCATGCGTGGTAGGATATTTCTATGCGTATTTTACTGCTTACCATATCGCTCGTCTTAGCGTTCACGCCGCTCACGCTCGTGGCGTGCTCGCCGCAGCTTGAGGCCGTCGAGGCGATGCGTACCGCTGAACTCGACGCTCCTGTCAACGGTATGCTTGCTGAAGGCCATCCGCGTGCGGTGCCGCTGTGGGCCGGTGCGACCGTCGTAATGAGTGACCGTATCATGCGTCACGACTTCGACGTCTACGATCTTGTACTCGTGTCCGACGATCCGTTCAAGATGGTTCTCGATGGCTATATTGTGGCACTGCAACGTGAGGGCTTTAACGTGACGCAACGCGACATCGATGCGCGCATGACGTCGGTCATCGCAACGAACACTGCCTACGACGCGACCTTCACCTTTACGACTAACGTCGATAATCGCACCGAAATCATTACGTCTATCCGTATCCATCATTTACGATAGACTGTATACATGGCAAACTTTGTACGATACCTCAAGAGCAACTACAAAGATATGGATGCTCATCTTGCTACCTACTACGCTGACGACGGCGCTCATCCCGATATGCGCACCTATCTTTATGGCCCGCTTGCGCGTTACGCAGCTAACGGGGGCAAGCGCCACCGTCCGCTTATCGCACTACTCGCGTGCGAGGCGGTAGGCGGAGACCCTCGGCTTGCCTTGCGTGCGGCTGCGGCCGTTGAGCATTTTCATACCGCGGCACTCATCCACGACGACATCGAAGATGGCGCGCTGACGCGTCGAGGGGAGCCGTGCCTCCACGTCGCCGAAGGGGAGGCGCTCGCTATCAACGCCGGCGATCTGGCACTCTCGCTCGTGACCGGCTCGGTCGTTGACGATCCGCTCCTCGAACCCGCGCTCAAGATTCGCGTACTCAGCGAGCTTGTCGACATGACGACGCGCACAATTGAGGGACAGGCGCTCGATATCGGATGGGCGCGTGACGAGCGTTTCGACCTGACCGTTGAAGATTACCTGACGATGGCGACGCACAAAACGGCGCACTATTCGGGCGCGACACCGCTTGCTATTGGGGCGATTATCGGGGGTGCGAACGATGAGACCGTCGAGGCGCTGCGCTCCTTCGGCCTTGCCGTGGGGCTGGCCTTTCAGATCCAAGACGACCTCATCAACCTCGTGGGTGACGACACCTCGAAGGATTTTCGTATCGACATCACCGAGGGCAAGCGTACGCTCATGGCGGTGCATGCACTGACGCACGCACGGGATGCGCGTCGCCTGCTCGAGATACTTGCATCGGCGACGAGCGAGCCGGCGATTCTCGACGAAGCCGTCACCATTATGGAGGAGGCCGGCTCGCTCGACTATGCGCGTGACTACGCGACCGAGCTCGTGATAGAGGCAAAAGCCGCGCTCGATGTAGCGTTACCGGACGCGCTGCCGGGCTCCTCGAAAACCTCCGCAAAAGCGTCCAAACCAAAGGCGCTGCTGCTTTCCATGGCCGACTTCTTCATCGAACGCCGGGCGTAGTGAGACGCACGCGAGACGTACCGAGAGACGACGAGATTACCGGTGATGAAACCGATTAAGGTGGGTGATAGCGGCCGCGGGGTCGAGGATATCCAACGACGTCTTGCGACGCTGGGATACGATTTCCCGACACACGGCATCGACGGTGACTTTCGTGATGAGACCCATGCGGCCGTCGAAGCATTTCAACGCTCACATGATCTTGAGCCGACCGGCGAAGTCGACATGCGTACGTGGTCAAAGCTCGTCGACTCGACGTTTGTCTTTGGCGATCGCTCGCTCTATCTGCGCGCGCCGTTCTTTCACGGTCAAGATGTGTTGACGTTGCAGCGCGCGCTCAACTCACTCGGCTTTCCCTGTGGCGAACTCGACTCGATCTTTGGGCCACATACCGAGCGCGCCGTCATCGAGTTTCAAGAAAACGTCGAGATTGGCTCAGATGGTGTCGTTGGCGCCGAGACCTACGAGCACCTGCGCGGTTTGCGTCACATCTGGGATAGCCGTACGGCGCAGGTGCACAGTGCGGCGACGATTGCCACACAGCAGCGTGAGCGCGCGCTCTATGCGCATCGCTGGCAGTTCATTGCGACGTGCCCACCCTCACGCCAGATTGTGCGCCGCCTTGAGAACCTCGCCCTTGCGTCGTGTACCGATGCTCAGATTACCATCGCTTACAATACCGACGACGGAGCCATCTTCGACGGTATCACCGTAATTATTGCCTGTGCTGACGAGGATAGCGAGGGGTCTGCCGATACGTCGACCGACGCCATGATACCGTACCTGCCTAACCGTGCCGATCTAGCTGCCGCGCTCATCTTTGCTGAGATGCCGATCATCATCGCAGTTGCGCACGAGCATCTCGATACGAGCGACAAGCTGTGCTACCAGTATGTCGCGCATGTGATACTAGACGCCCTTTGCGCCGTCTTCGAATGACGAGCGCACGAGCCTGTGCGGGTTGCACAGGCTCGGTGACGAATTTTCCTACGCCCCGTTCCATATCGCTCCGACGAGCCTGTAGTCTCGTCTTCGCTTACAGACGAACTAACTTGCTGCGCAAGTGGATTTCGTCCTAATTCCACTAAAGGCTCCGGAGAAATTGTCCCCTGCGCCTGTGCAACCGCATGAGCGCAGACACACGCGACATTATGCTATAATGAAGCTTGCTGATGTTTAGGCTAATACAACAGAGAACGACGGTTTTTGCGGTGGCGCTCGCCACCGTTTTTGTACTTGTGCTCGCCATGCCAAGTGTGGCCTTCGCCGTGCCGTCGGCCTCTGAGGTACGTGCTGCCAAGGAGCGCCTTGAACAGCTGCTCGACGAGTGGGACTTCCTCGTCCAAGACTATCTCGTCGCTCAAGAGACCTATGCCGAGGCGACGGCTAAGCGTGCTGAAGCCGAGGTCGAGCTTGCTGCTACCGTTGAACGCATCGACGAGTTGCAGGAGCAGCTCAACACACGTGCAGTCAGCATGTATCGTTCGGGACCACTCGGTTTCCTCGATGTACTTTTAGGTGCGACGACATTCGAAGAGTTCTCCGCGACGTGGAGTCTGCTCTCTGACATCAATGAGGCAGGTGCGCGCGCGATAGAAGAGCTCGATCTTCTCAAGGTCGAGCAGGTACAACTACGCGGCACCCTAACCGAGCAAGAGCAGATTGCCGCCGAGGCCGCCGCGACCGCTGCTGAGAAGAAGGCCGCCGGTGAGGCTTCGCTTGAGGCGCAACGCGCAACCGTTGCCGGCATGGAGGCCGAGGTCGCGGCGCTCCAGGTACGCACTGTTGCGACGACACCTCCGCCTCCACCGACTGCCGGTGCGCCGGCCAACGACTATACGCCGCCGACGAACGCAGCGCGCGGTGACGTTGTCTCTGTTGCGATGGGGTTCATCGGCGTACCGTACGCGTGGGGCGGCTCGTCGCCGGCCGGCTTCGATTGCTCCGGCTTCGTCCAGTACGTCTTCAACATCGTCGGTGTCTCACTTCCACGCACTTCGTATGGCCAGATGTGGGCCGGGCAAATCGTTTCATGGGGAGATCTGCAGCCCGGTGATATTGTCGTCACTAACGGGGGCGGCCACGTCGGCATCTACGTAGGCGGTGGTTCGTACGTGCATGCGCCCTATGCTGGTCAGTCGGTTCGGGTGGAGTCGGTTACCTCCTTTGTCCACGGCGTAAGACCTTAGCTTAATCTTTCTTAATAAATGTTATCACTTGGACAAAATTGTCAAACTTTTGTCGGACTTAGTTGCACGAAATGCCACATTCCGATAAACTACTTACCCATAGACTTATCTGGGAAAGTCGTGCGGGCCTGTTCACCCCGCACGTGAGCAAGCATAGAGTGTACGTGTAGGCAAGACTTGAGGAGTGAACATGGCATTTCATCCAATCGAGGCATTCAAGAACCCGGTGAGCCGTCCGCGTGCCATTATCTGGTGCGGTACGGTGCTGGTTGCCCTCCTGCTCTTCGTGACCGTTGCGATGGCTGCTACTACGTCGTTCTGGTTCTGTTCGGCGGTGTGTCACCTGCAGACGGACAGCATCAATTCGTACCTGAATTCGTCGCACTCGAAGGTTGCATGCGTCTCATGCCACTACAAGCCTGGTAAGGATCCGGTATCCTTCGTGTTTGCCAAGATAACGACGGCAATCGCCGAGTTACCTCCGACGATTATGGGTACCTACCACATCCCCATCAACGCCTACAGTGACCTTGCACTCAACAAGTATGAGTTCGGCGACGAGCGCTGTAACTCGTGCCACACGCTTGAAAACCGTACCATTACGCCGAGCCCTGGCATCGTCATCGACCACAAGATTCACGAGGACTTCGGCGTCACCTGTACGATGTGCCATAACCGTGTTGGCCACAACGAGGACGGCATCGAGCTTGTGCTCTTTGATCCGCAGAGTGGCGAGCCGGCCTTCCCGCATGAGGACTTCATGCTGATGACCGCGTGCTATCGCTGTCACGATATGGAGACGAATAAGCCGGCGACCGGCGACTGCCTCGCGTGTCACACGGAAGACTTCCATCTCATTCCTGACAACCACTATGCTCCGGATCTCGAGGCCTTCCTCGGGCGTCCGCACGCTGATCTTGGGCTCGAAGCCTACGCACTCGTCGAGAAGACGATGGAGAAGCATGGTATCGATGTTGAGCCTAACTCTGCTACCAAGACTGAAGACATGCGCAAGATTACGGCCGATACGGACGGCTCATGGGCCAAGAAGTACGCGCGCTCTCATGGCGAAGGCGAGCTCGTGCTTGCTCCCGTCGGCGCCATCAACTACTGCTACACCTGTCACCTGACTTCGTTCTGCGACGACTGCCACGGTATGGCGATGCCACACCCGACCGAGTTCCTGCGGCCGCGCACCATCGAAGATCCTGAGGGCCACGCCGCGATGTCGTACGATCCTTACCTGATGGAGAAGTGCATCATGTGTCACGGCGTCGAGGAAGAGACGAAGTTCTGCACCTCGTGTCACCATGGGCCAGAGTCAAACTGGACCTTCAACTACGAGAGCGACTGGACCACGGCTCAGCATGCCGAAGCCTGTTACACTACGGGCGTGAGCATCTGTCTGCAGGCTTGTCACACGACGCAGTTCTGTATCGACTGTCACGACGCGTGGAACGTCTACCCGGTCTCGCATGAGTCCGCAACGTTTACGTGGCCTGCGACTCCGTCGATGACGATCTATGGCGTCGAGCCGGCTAAGACTACGGCAGAGCACGCCGTCATGGCAAACCAAAGCATCGAGTCCTGTGAAATCTGTCACGGCGAGGGTGGCATCAATGCACCGTTCTGCTACGACTGTCACGGCATGGAGATGCCACACGATTCGACGTTCCGCGCCTTCCATTCGGCGAGCGACCCGTCGACCTGTACGACCTGTCACGGCTACGCCGAGGTGTGCTCGAGCTGTCACCACATCGGTGCGACAGCGCAGTCGCGCTGGATGCCCGAGCATGGCCCTGCGACGCTCACTCACAGCGCCGATACCTGTAACGACTGTCACACGAACGCCGAGTGCGTCGACTGTCACTGGGATTGGCACGTTGTTCCGGGCACCCACGCCGCCGATGACTTCCTTCAGCGTGCACATGTGACGCAGTTTGAAGCCGATCCGCAGAACTGTCTGTTCTGTCATGCCGGTGATGCTGCTACGTTGCCAAACTCGGCGTACTGTATCGGCTGTCACGTGCTTGAGATGCCACACCCGACCGACAGCAGCCCCGAGGTATTCCCGCACAGCGAGGCTATCAAGAGCGGGCAGTACACGCGGCCGCAGTGTGCGCTGTGTCATACTCAGGTCTTCTGTGACGCATGTCACCACGTGCAGTCGGTGCCGGATCAGCCATGGTACTACTACCATGCAGTTGTGACGCGCACTGAGGGTGCGAGAGGTTGCTACGACTGTCACCAAGAGTCGTTCTGCTCCTTCTGTCACGTACGCGTCTCGCGCGGAAATACGATTAACCGCTAGGCCGGAGCTTATAACGAGTAACGAGAAGGGCTTCCTGAGTGAGGCCCTTCTTCTTTGAAGCGGAATCTAGTACACTAGACAGCACGGGATGTAGCTCAGCTTGGTAGAGTGCTTCGTTCGGGACGAAGAAGTCGCAGGTTCAAATCCTGTCATCCCGACCATCTGATGGCGTCTGGTCGCTGTTTAGCAAGACTCGCGTGGTTACCACGTCACGCCTTGCAAAACAGCACCCAGCTACTCACCAGAACCATCTGGCCGGTGTGCTTCGCAATCACCGTAAGTACGAGGTAGCATAGAGCATATGGAACGACTGAGTCTTATAGTAGGCACCTTTCTTTGCCATCAGCTGCCGGAGCGCTCGTTCGCTTTTGGCGGTGTGCAATTTCCCGTCTGTGCACGCTGCACTGGCATGTACACCGGGCTCATCCTCGCGCTCATTATACTGTTTGTGCTCTATCGGGGCGCTCAGCGGTGTGGGTGGCCCTCGTTACCGTACCTTACCTTTGCCGTCATCGCTGTCATAGCGATAGTTCTCGACTGGACTACCACCTTTCTCGGTCTCCGTTCCGGCTCAAATGAGCTTCGTTTGCTCACCGGTACGATGCTCGGTGTCGCGCTTTCGTATCCGATCTACACCATGCTCGTCGACTCACTTGTGAAGAACTCTGTGCGTGAGCGTCCTCTCGTGGCTTTACGCGATGTTCTCCTGTGGCTTGCCGCCGTGCCGGCCGCGCTCGCGTGGGTCTATCTGTCTGGCCTTGTGCTGGGTCCGTTTGCGGCCCTTGTGCAGGTGGCCTTTATTCTGGTAACCTTTGGGCTATTGATCGCTATACTGATTGGATTGTTTTTATGAACATACCATCCGTGGATATAGGCGTCTTCGGCGGCTCAGGCTTCTACGACCTGCTCGACGATGCGCAAAGCGTGACGATTGAGACGCCGTACGGTGCGCCCTCAGGTATTATCATGGTCGGCACCATCGGCGAGCACACCGTCGCTTTTTTGCCGCGCCATGGCGCTGCCCACGATCTGCCGCCACACAAGATTCCCTATCGCGCGAATCTCTGGGCGATGAAGCAGCTCGGCGCTACGCGTATCATCGCACCGTGTGCATGCGGTTCGCTCCAGCCCGATGTGGGGCTGGGTGACTTCGTTATTCTCGACCAGTTCGTCGATCGTACAAATGGGCGCCCGGATACCTTCTACAACGGCCCCGATGTTCACCACGTTTCGAGTGCCGATCCGTACTGCCCTGACCTGCGAGCTATCGCGGCACAGAGCTGTACGAAGCTCGGTATCCCGCATCATGAAAGCGGTACCGTCGTCGTCATTCAAGGTCCGCGCTTTTCAACACGTGCAGAATCACGATGGTTTGCCGCACAAGGCTGGGAGGTCATTAACATGACGCAGTACCCCGAGGCTTACCTCGCACGCGAGCTCGATATGTGCTACAGCGGTATTGCGCTCATCACCGATTTCGATGCTGGCGTCGAACACGACGAGGCGGTCGTCAACGCCGACGTCGCCCGTGTCTTCGCCGAGAATCTCGACAAGGTCAAAGCACTCTTGCTCGATATGATTCCGAACACTGCCACGCACGCCGTCGATTGCGGCTGCAATGAGGCGACACTTTACTCAAAGATGTAACTACGCTATCCTATTCAGAGTACAACTAAAGGAGAAACCATGAGAACAATGGGCTTCATGGAAATAATGATTATCATCGTCGCGGCGATTATACTGTTCGTCGTCTTTGGGCCGAAAAATCTGCCGAAACTCGGCAAGATGTTCGGTACGACGATGAAAGAAGTGCGTAAGGGTATGGCCGAGGCGAACGAAGCGATGAACGACACATCAAGCAACGATGCATCAGCAGCTCCTACACCGACGCCTGTCGCGCCGACCTCTGCCGAAGCATCGCCGCAGACGACTCCGACCGCCGCACCGGCCGACTCAGCTGCCACCATTGATCCAAACCGTAAAGTTGCCAAAATTATCTACGAGGACGAAGAGTAACGATGGCAAAGATAGAACTTACTGCCTCGGGTCTTCAGGAGCTCGAGGCTGAACTCGCTGAGCTTATTGAGGTACGCCGCCCGGCTGTCGTCGAGCGCATTGCGCAGGCCAAAGGCTTTGGCGATCTCAGCGAAAACAGCGAATATGACGACGCTAAAAACGAGCAGGGCTTCATCGAAAGCCGTATCGTCGAAGTCGAGAGCATTCTTTCGCACGCTGTTGTCGTCAAGCCACCCAGCAACGTGAAAACGGTCAAGATTGGCACGACCGTCACCTTTACCGATACCGGAACGCGTAAACAGCAGACCTTCGATATCGTTGCAAGTGCGAACGCCAACCCAATGAAGGGCCTCATGAGCGATGAGTCGCCTATTGGGGCGGGGTTACTCGGCAAAAAAGAGGGTGACAAGGTCGAACTCAAGACGCCGGCCGGTATCATGACCGTCAAAATCAACAAGGTGAAAGCTACGAAGTAGTGTACGCGTCGGGCTATACCCCCCGCGCACGTTCCGCCGCGTTGGCCGTGCAGTACGCCACGCTTGAGGCCGGCACGACGACCGAGGACACCACGAGTGTCGCCGGTCGCGTCATCGCCAAACGTGACCAAGGTAAGATGGCGTTTTTTGTCATACGCGATGCGACCGGCGACCTACAGCTCTTCATACAGCCCGGACCGCTTGGCGATGAGGCCTTTGCTGAGGCGATGGACATCATGGTCGGCGACTGGATATACGCTGAGGGAGTCATCATGCGCACACGTCGCGGTGAGCTCTCCCTGCAACCGACCACCATCGTATTGCTTGCAAAGGCGCTGCGTCCCTTACCTGAGAAGTTCCACGGGCTCACCGATACCGAGACCCGCTATCGCCAGCGTTACGTCGACCTCATCGTCAATCCCGAGGTACGCGAGACATTTACGACACGCTTCACCATTATTGCTGCGATACGGCGTTATATGGACGCTCAGGGGTATCTGGAGGTTGAGACGCCGATGCTCCACCCGATTCCCGGTGGCGCTACTGCACGTCCGTTTGTCACACATCACAACGCGCTCGACACCGATCTCTATCTGCGCATTGCGCCCGAACTCTACCTCAAACGTTTGCTTGTGGGTGGGTTTGAGAAGGTCTACGAGATCAACCGCTCGTTTCGCAATGAAGGTATTAGCACGCGCCACAACCCCGAATTCACGATGCTCGAGGCATATCAGGCCTACGGTGACGTCACCTCGATGCTGGCGCTCACCGAAGAGCTCATTGTGCAGGTTGCACGTGAGGTGCACCCCGATTTGGACGATCGTCTTACCGTTACCTATCAGGGTGAGGATATCTCGCTGGCGGGGCCATGGCGTCGCGCGACGATGGACGAACTCGTCACGGCGGCGGTCGGGCGCGAGGTTTCGGCATATACCGACCTCGACGAGCTGCGCGCACTTTGCGCCGAGCACGACATCGCATACGAGCAAACCTGGGGTAATGGCAAGCTGCTGCTCGAACTGTTTGAGAAGCTCGTCGAGCACACTCTTCGAGAGCCCACATTTGTGCTACGTTATCCTGCCGAGGTCTCGCCGCTTGCACGTTGCTGTGATGATGACTCACGTTACTGTGATCGTTTCGAGCTCTTTATCGTCGGGCGTGAACTCGCCAACGCATTCTCTGAACTCAATGACCCTATCGAACAACGCGAGCGTTTCGAAGAACAGGCGCGGGCCAAGGCCGCCGGCGATGATGAAGCGATGGGCGTCGATGAAGACTATCTGCGCGCACAGGAGCACGGGATGCCTCCGGCCGGGGGTATGGGGCTGGGTATCGACCGCCTCGTCATGCTATTGACCGACAGCGCCTCGATTCGAGACGTACTGCTCTTCCCTCAGCTACGAGCACACTAGACACACACTAAGCGTCGTCTCACGTGGTCGCACTGCGCGACTGTGGTTATTTTATGGAGATATGCATCAGAGGCTTACCATGTTCGGTATGGATGAACAGCCCTCCTTTTGCATGGAAGACGGCGCGCGCTCGCATAAACGGCAGAGCAAGCGTCAACATCTCGTGACAGCTATCCTTATCGTGCTCCTTCTTATGTTGTTCGGAACCTTTGCTATGGACGTCGTAGGTGGTGCGTTTAGTCGATTCTCAACAGATACGTCGATTCCTCGCGCTATGCTTCACGATGAGTTCCGACGTCTCGATGATGCTTACTGGCACAAAAACGTTCAGGTAGAAAACATTGGGATTGACCCCTTTATCGTCCGTATCTCAACTGCCGAGTTTATGCAGTGGCTCGATTGTGCAGAGGGGAAGAGTGGACGAAATCTGGTGGCAGGTATCCCGTTCGCATCTCCGTGTACCGACGACAATCCCGATGCTGAGGCCGCCATGGCCGCTGCTCTCAACTCAAGTACGTGGGGCGTGCACAGTTCGCTTATCGATACGCAGGTGGCGTGGTTCAATGTGGAAGATGATATGTGGTCGATACGCGGCCTGACCGATACCGTAAGCCTTGCCCAAGCCGCTCCGATGCGTGGACATGCAGCAGACGGCACACCCTTCAGTGCATACTGGAGCTGGAATCAGCCGCACCTTATGGCTTTCAGCACGTGGCAAAACGCTGAGCCACACGAGCGTGCCGACAAATGGGTCCTGTGTGACGATGGATACTTTTACTACACGAGTGTCGTCGAGCCGACGCAGACGAGCGTGTCGCTTATGTCGGGCGTGGAAACTGTGCCAAGCTTTGACTCGGCACAACGCGCGTACTACTATGCTATCGACGTCCGCATGGAGGCGGTCAACATCGATGATCTCGCCACTATGCGCGATGGCGGCACGACGAGCGTCAGCGAGCTCGATCTACGAGAAGCGAGCGGTCAGGGTAAAGAGATACTTGACTCGCTGGTATCGGTGCCGAAGCCTCTACCGGTACCGACGCCCATTCCGATACAGATCGATACCGTCGACTTTTTCAAGATTGCGCGACACGGCGACTACTCGTTGCTTATTACGCGGCTTGTGTATAGTGCAAACGCGCAGTCTGCTCAGGCCAACAACGTTGCCTTCAATACGAGCACAGCACACGGGAGTTTCTGGCTGCGTGGTGCTGACAACAATACACGGTCGAGCCTTATGGTGGCGATGGACGGTTGGTACAATACGCTGACGGCACCGATGTTCAAACGAGTCGTTGTCGCGCCATCTTTTACGGGTGATCTCTTCCCCGACACGCCTACGCAGTCGCTCTATGGAAATGAGACGCTGACCGGTGACTTCAACGTGGGTGGTCGCGCGGGTGTCAACTTTGATGCCTTTCCCCACGCGCAGTCCTATCCCACTGAAACACGCATCGGCAACGTCACTAACGTGACCACGAACCCGCGCACCGGTCTTGGTATGGCGTCCTTTCCGCTCTCAGGGACCGAGGTGCTCGAATACTTCCCCGACACCGATGCCGGTCAAGCGGCGGTGGCGACGACTCAGGAGACATTGGGGCGTATCGGGCGTGCAGCGCAGGCTAACCACGGTGGTGGCAGCACGACGGCACGCAGCTGGTGGGGGCGCTCGCGTGGCAACGATCCACTCAACGCCGGGCTTACGCACGAACTCGGCTGGGTACGAGGCTCGTGGGGTGAGCTCACGCAGAGTGGTAGCTGGGGTAATGCGCATGGCTGGGGCGTCAATACGACACTTGCGATACGCCCGGCGTTATGGGTCTACGATCCTGTGCCGAGCACACCGGCGCCAGAGATTGCCGAGGGTACGATCGTGCGCGTTGCCTCACCGACACGTGAGGTTCTCGACGGGATACCGTTCTACCGCATTGCGACGCTTGCCGCTGACGATGGAGAGGGTGGCACGGTCACTTACGATTTGCTTGTGACGCAGCTCGTCTATATGTACAACAATGGGGCGACTGGCTTTCGGTTCAACAGTGACAATAACAACGACAACTTCTGGCTGCGAGGCGCGACCACCTACGCACCGTCGACTCTGATGGCCAACATGGGTGTGTGGTGGAACGTCCATGCAGGGCCACAGCTGCGCGCCATCGCCGTATGGCCGACGTTTCATGGCACGATTGATATGGTGGCGTCTACGCAGTCTACCTTCGGGGTAGAGAGTCTGACCGGTAACCATGACCTCGGCAATCGTGCAGCCGCTGTCTTTCCTGTGGCGACAACGAGCTACAACAACGCTCAGTCTCGTCCCAGCGATGTGCCGGTAGATAACGGCGGCGCCAACACCAACCCGCTTACCGGCGGCGGTACCGTGGTGTTTCCGCTCTCGGGTCTTGAGATACTGAACTATTTCCCCGACACGAGTCACGTTGGCAATACCGCCGCCGCCACGACGAGCAACTTGGTGCTGGGACGTATCGGGCGCGGCGCGAACGCGTCCCACGGCGATGGTGGTACGGCGCGCGCATGGTGGACGCGTTCGCGTGGCAATACGGCTACCACTGCCGGTGATGTGACGACGACCGGCATCGTGCGCGGCTCATGGGGACGGCTCCTCGCCAACGGCGCATGGAGCACTCCGGATGGTTTGGCGGCCAGTAATGCCTCGACGGGTCTACGTCCTGCCTTGTGGGTGCGGCGAACGCCGTAGACGGCGTCTAAGAGTGTCGCACGGCGCAGCAATTCGTGCTATCGTTGGAGTATGCGTGAAAAACTCGAACATATCATTGCCTCGCATGAGGCGCTGACCGAAAAACTGGGCGACCCCGAGGTACTTGCCGACCAAAAAACCTACGCTAAGCTTGCCAAGGAACATCGGTCCCAGATGCCGCTCGTCGAAAAGGGCAGAGCATATGTGCGCCTCAACGATGATCTCGTGGCGGCACGCGAACTTTTGTCTGACGCCGAGATGAAAGAATTCGCTCAAGACGAAATCCGCACGCTTGAGCCTGCGCTGGCCGAGCTCGAGGAGGAGATTAAAGTTCTGCTTCTTCCCGGTGACCCGAACGACGAGAAGGACATCATCGTCGAGATTCGTGCCGGTGCCGGTGGCGACGAAGCCGCTATCTTTGCCGGCGATCTCTATCGTATGTACGTGCGTTTCGCTGAGGACAAGGGGTGGAAGGTCGAGGAGATCGACGGCAGTCCCAGCGAGGTCGGCGGTTTCAAAGAGGTCTCGTTTCGCATTAAGGGCGATCGTGTCTACAGTGTCATGAAGTTCGAGAGCGGCGTGCACCGCGTGCAGCGCGTACCAAAAACCGAGTCACAGGGGCGCATCCATACCTCGACGGCGACCGTTGCCGTGCTCCCCGAGGCCGAGGACGTCGAAATCGAGCTCAATCAGGCCGATCTTCGTATCGATGTATTTCGTTCAAGTGGCCCTGGCGGCCAGAGCGTCAACACGACCGACAGTGCGGTGCGCATCACCCACGTGCCGACCGGCCTCGTCGTACAGTCACAGAACCAAAAGTCGCAGATACAGAACCGTGAAGCTGCGATGCGTGTGTTGCGCGCTCGTCTCTACGAGCAAGAACTCGCGCGTCAGCAGGCTGAGCTCGGGGCGCAGCGACGGTCGCAGATTGGTTCGGGCGATCGTAGCGAAAAGATTCGTACCTACAATGGCCCGCAAGACCGTGTGACCGACCATCGCATCGGGTGGAACGGGTCGTACAGTACCGTGCTGAGTGGTGGCGATCTCAATGGGGTGACTGAGGCACTTGTTGCCGCCAATCGTGCAGAATTGTTAGAAAACGCGGCACAATGAGGTGTCTCTATCAGCGATGAGTCCGCATAATTGGACCGTATTAGAAGCGCTGCAGTGGTGTACCGCCTACCTTGAGGAGCATGGCGACGAAAACCCGCGTCTTTCGGCACAGTGGCTCCTTTCGCATGCGACCGGGCTTTCGCGTATTGAGGTCTATGCTCATCACGATCGCCCTCTGACCGTTGAGGAGCGCGCTACGTTGCGCGAAATGCTGCCTCGCCGTGCGACCGGCGAGCCGTTGCAACACATCCTCGGCGAGGCCGCCTTTCGCGCACTTACTCTGCACGTTACCCCTGACGTTCTTATCCCACGCCCCGAAACCGAACACCTTGTCGATCTCGTACGAGAGCATGTGATGCAGGAGCATAGGGACGCACTCGTGCGCATATTAGACATCGGTACCGGTAGTGGAGCTGTGGCAGTAGCTCTCGTGCATGAACTCCCCGGCGCACAGGTAACGGCCGTCGACATAAGCGAAGCCGCACTCAACATTGCGCGTACCAACGCCGATAACCTCGGTCTGACCGATCGTGTCACGTTTGTGCAAAGCGACTGCTACGTCGCGCTTGCCCCCGACGCGCGTTTTGACGTTATCGTTGCGAACCCGCCCTATATTCCCACAGCGCAGCTCGCCACGCTTCCACGTGAGGTTCGTGAACACGAGCCCATCGCTGCACTCGATGGCGGTACAGACGGGCTCGACATTTTTCGCGCTATTCTCGACGGCGCATATGCACGTCTCACTGATAAAGGCGCCCTTTTTGTCGAACTTGATGAGAGAAACGTTACACAAGCCGCGCAATTAGCGGTAAAGTTAGAAGTGTACCCAAACGTCGCCGTCCACAACGATCTTACCGGTCGGCCACGGTACGTGATAGCAGAGCGCATGTAAGCATGCAGGGCAACCTGCCGGTAGCAAAGGAGGCCTCTCATGAATAAGATATTTCGTATCGACTCGGCCGATCCCTCGGCCGACATCATCAATCTCGCGGCGTCTCGTCTTCGGCAGGGCGCCGTGATTGTTTTCCCGACCGAGACCGTCTACGGGTTAGGCGCAGTCGTCGATAAGGACGTGCGCGCAGGATCCGAGGAACTTTTCGATATCAAGCAACGCCCAACCGGTATTCCGGTGCCGGTACTGGTGCCCGAGGAGGACGCGCTCGACAAGTACGGTGTTGAGGTGCCGGAATATGCGCACAAACTTGCTCAGGAATTCTGGCCGGGACCGCTGACGCTTGTCGTCAAGGCGAACGAACGTATCCCGAAGGAGTTTACGCGCATCGAAGACGGCACCGTTGGCCTGCGTTTTCCCGATAATGAAATCGCGCTTCAGCTGATGCGTGCGACGGGTTGTCCGCTTTATGCGACGAGCGCCAACACGCACGGTATGCCAGCACCCGTCTCTATCGACGAGCTCGAGCCCGCCATCGCCGAAGCCGCCGACCTCGTTATCGATGCGGGACCGACGCCCATTCGCGTGCATTCGACGGTCGTACTGTGTACCGGTGATACCCCGACCGTCTTGCGTGAAGGCCCTATCAGTGCCGTCGAGATCGAAGAGGCTGCTCTCTGATGGTTCGTGCGCAATCGGCTATATTTCAGCGCATCGTCCTCGGCTCTGACCATGCGGGATATCCGCAGAAGGCTCGCCTCGTTGACTATCTGCGCGAGCACGGCTACGAGGTTCTCGACGTCGGCCCGGACAACGAGACCGATGCGGTTGACTATCCGGACTACGCTGTTCATGCGTGCAAGCCGGTATGCGCGACTGACGAGCATGCGGCCGACAATACCGATGTCGACACCTGCGCCATCCTTGTGTGTGGCACGGGAATCGGCATGGCGATTACCGCAAACAAGCTCGCTGGCATCCGCGCCGCGAACATCACGACGCCGGAGTTTGCGGTATTATGCCGCGAACACAACGACGCGAATGTCTTGACTCTCTCGGGCCGCTTCGTGGACTACGATACAAACGTGGCAATCGTCGAAGCGTTTCTCGGCACCCCTTATGCAGGTGCACGCCATCAGCATCGACTCGACAAAATCACACGACTGGAGCAAATATCATGACTCTCTCACACCTTCGCGCTCAAGACCCCGAACTTGCCGATATGATGCAGGCTGAACTTGATCGTCAGCGCAACTCTATTGAACTTATTGCGAGCGAGAACTTCACCTCACGTGCCGTGATGGAGGCAAGCGGTAGTGTGTTGACGAACAAGTACGCCGAAGGGCTGCCCGGCAAGCGCTACTATGGGGGCTGCGAATACGTTGATGTTGTCGAGGACGTCGCACGCCAGCGTGCTTGTGACCTCTTTGGGGCTGATTACGCGAACGTGCAGCCGCACGCTGGCGCCCCCGCCAACCTCGCGGTGTTCTATGCAGTGCTCAAGCCCGGTGATACCGTGTTGGGTATGAGCCTTAGCGATGGAGGACACCTGACGCATGGCTCGCCGGTCAATTTCAGCGGCAAGTGGTTCAACACCAAAAGCTATGGCCTCGACCCTGATACCGAAACGATTAACTACGACGAGGTCGAGCGCATTGCGTTGGCCGAAAAACCCAAGATGATAATCGCCGGGGCAAGCGCCTATCCACGCACGCTCGATTTCGCACGTTTTCGTGACATCGCTGATAAGGTCGGTGCGATATTGATGGTCGATATGGCGCATATCGCCGGGCTTGTGGCGACCGGTGCCCATCCTTCTCCTGTGCCATATGCCGATTACGTTACCTCGACGAGTCACAAGACGCTTCGTGGCCCGCGCAGTGGATTCGTACTGTGCAAGGAGGAGCACGCGACGGCGCTCGATAAGGCTGTCTTTCCGGGGCTGCAGGGCGGCCCGCTCGAGCACATCATCGCGGCGAAAGCCGTCGCGTTTGCCGAGGCAGCAACGCCCGAGTTTGCAACCTATATCGAACAGGTCGTCATCAATGCGCGCGTGATGGGCGAGGCGATGGCCGCCGGAGGTCTACGCCTCATCAGCGGTGGCACCGACAACCATCTGCTGCTCGTTGACCTACGCGCAGCCGGTATCACAGGCAAAGAAGCCGAGGCCCTCCTTGAGAGTGTCGGCATCACCTGTAACAAGAACGCAATCCCCAACGATCCTGAGAGTCCGTTCGTTACCAGCGGAATTCGCATCGGCTCGCCGGCGATGACGACGCGGGGCCTCGGTACCGAGGATGCGCGACTCGTCGGCACGCTCATTGCGCGTACGCTCTTTGAACGCGACGATGCCACGGCGCTCGGCGATATTCAGGCGCAGGTCAACGAGATGCTCGCACGCCTCCCGCTCTATCCCGGTCTCACGTACGAGGATAACGACCTATGAGTCGCCCGAGCTGGGACGAGTACTTTATGGACATTGCTCGGCAGGTGACGACGCGCTCAACCTGCACGCGACGCAAGGTCGGCGCGGTCGTCGTGCGCGACAAACGCATCCTTGCGACGGGCTACAACAACGTGCCCACCGGCATTGAACACTGTACGGTGCGCGGTTGTCTACGCGATGAGCTGAGCATTCCGTCGGGCGAGCGTCACGAGCTCTGTCGCGGCATCCACGCCGAGCAAAACGCCATCGCCCAAGCGGCGCGTAACGGCGTCAACATCGACGGTGCCACTATCTACTGCACTCATCAGCCGTGTGTGATGTGCGCGAAGCTGATGATTAACGCCGGCTTCAAGGAAATCGTCTTTGCCGGCAGCTATCCCGATGAACTGAGTCAGGAGCTTCTCGAGGAGGCCGGCGTCAAGCTGCGTGTCTTCGAGGAGGCCGCATCTGCGTCGTAGAGGTTGCGCAAGCGATGGTAATCCGACCATGATAACCGCACAGTACCTGCTCATCGGCCTCGTCGCATTTGCGGGCACGTTTTTTGTGACGCCCGTGGTACGCGCGATGTGTCTACGGCGTGGATTTGTGGCCGAGCCTGGTGCGCGCAAGATTCACACAAAACCCGTTCCTGAGATGGGTGGTATGGCAATTTTGTTCGGTATCGCACTTGCAACGGGGTTGCACTTTGCCGCCGAGTCATTCTTTGGCTGGACAGGCTTTCATGCTGATGCTGCCATCACGCCACTCATGCTCGTGGGGGTCGCGTTCGGTACCTTTATCGTGTATACGACCGGTTTGATCGACGATATTCTCGACATATCGGCCGGTTTTAAGCTCGCTGGCCAGATCGTTGCCGGCCTTGTCGTGGCGTTTAGTGGGGTCAAGCTCAGCGGTATCGCCAACCCGTTTGGTGAGGGGCTTATTTCATTTGGCTGGTTTACGATTCCGCTTACGGTACTCTACTTCGTGGCCTTTGCCAACATCATCAATCTCGTTGACGGTATGGACGGGCTGGCGGCCGGTATCAGCGGTATCGCTGCGGTCAGTCTTGCGATTATTGCGGCTCAACAGGCCGAGTGGTCTGCGGCAATTATCGCTATCGCGGTTGCCGGCTCCTGTCTGGCATTTTTGCGCTACAACTTCTATCCTGCTTCGATATTTATGGGCGATCAAGGCGCACTCATGCTGGGGTTTTTGCTGGGGGCGATATCGCTTTTGGGTGTGCTCAAGACACCGGCGACGCTCTCATTTGCGCTCCCGTTCATCATCCTAGCCGTGCCGATTCTCGATACGTTTTCGGCGATTGTGCGACGCCTCCGCGCCCATCTTCCCATTAAACAACGCGATACCGGGCACGTGCATCACCGGCTTATGCGTCGCGGATACGGACAGCGACGGACGGCACTTATCGTCTACGCGTGGTCGATTCTACTGGGCGTCGGTGGTTTTCTCATCGCCGAGGCAGAGCCCTTCCTTCGCCTCGTGGTCGTTATCATGCTCTTTGTGATTACGGCTATCCTTACCTGGTGGCTCAACCTGTTTGGTGTCGTCTACCATCACCCTGACTCAGACGTTTCGTAACACACTGTATACTCTGTGCGTCGGCATCGATGACGTCGGTGAAGCGTGGCGTTGCGTCGCGCAGGGCGGCCAGCGGCGCGGGAATCGGGCGACATCCCGGTGCGAGCGCGAGCACATCGTCGAGCATCTCGAGGTCGGTGTGCGCGTCGTAGGGGGAAGGGAGTGGCGCGTTCGGCGCCGTCTCGGTGAGCGCGCGCACGACGCTTGGTGCAAACTTTGCCCAGTGAGCCGTCGAGACGACGAGCAAGGGGTTTGCGGGGGCGCTGCTGCTGCTTTCGTGGTGGCGGAGTGCGTTTGCGGCGGCGAGGGCGACGGCCGTGTGGGGGTCGAGCAGATAACGATGCTCATCCCAGCAACGCTTGATAGTGGCGAGCGTCGTCGCCTCGTCGACCCATGCCGCCGCGAACTCACTCTGTAGAGCGGCACGCGTTGCGCCATCGACCTCGAAACGCCCGTGTGCGGCCAGCGCAGTCATCCAGTCACGCACGGCTTCTGCACCGGCGAGATGGAAAAGCAGGCGCTCGAGGTTGCTCGAGATGAGGATGTCCATCGAAGGGCTCGATGTGGTATAGAATGTGCGTTTGCTTATGTCGTAGACACCGGTCTGCAGAAAATCGGTGAGCACGTGGTTCGCGTTTGAGGCGCAGATGAGCTGCCCAATCGGTGCGCCGAGGAGCTTGGCGTAGTAGGCGGCGAGGATGTTGCCGAAATTGCCGGTCGGCACGCAGATATCGACCGGACCTCGCTGCATTGCTGCGCTCTGCATCGCCGCGCGCACGTAGTAGGTGACCTGCGGCAGGAGGCGCCCCCAGTTGATCGAGTTCGCGCTCGAAAGCTGGAGGTTTGCCTCGGTATGGAGCCATTCGTTGAAGGTCGCGTCGGCAAACACGCTCTTGACCGCGTTCTGGCAGTCGTCGAAGTTGCCGCGCACGCCGTAGACGGCGACGTTCGCGCCAACCTGCGTCTGCATCTGTCGTTTTTGCAGGTCGCTGACGCCGTCTTCGGGATAGAAGACGATGATATTAGTCGCGTCTCGATCGGCAAAACCTTCAAGCGCCGCCTTGCCGGTATCGCCCGAAGTCGCCACGAGGATGAGTAAATCGTGTTCGAGTACGTCTTCGCGCCGGTGTTTTTCGAGGGCGAGCGACATAAAGCGGGGCATGCACTGCAACGCGACGTCCTTAAACGCGCTCGTCGGCCCCTCGAAGAGCTCAAGGATGGTGGTGTGATCGTCGAGCGTCACGAGCGGCGTAATCTCGGTGCTCGCCCACTGTGCACCATACGCCTCCTGCATCGTGGCGCGCACGGTTGCCTCATCGAAGTCGATGCCAAAGTGCTGGAACACGGCGGTTGCGGCATCCGCATAGTGGACTGTGGCTAACTGCTGGAGCGCATCGTCGTCGAGCGGCGTAATCTCGCAGGGCACGAACAGCCCACCGCTGGGCGCGATACCCTTGACGAGCATATCGCTGAAGCGCAGGTTGTGCGGCGTGCCGGTGCGTGTATCGGTAAAGTTCATGGTGCTATAATACTATCTATCATGAAATATATCACCCTCATCCTCGATGGCGCCTCCGACCTCCCACTCGACGAGCTCGGTGGACGCACGCCCCTTGAAGCGGCGTACACGCCCCATCTCGACCGGCTCGCGCGCGAGGGGCGCGTCGGCATGGCGGCAACGGTACCTGAGGGTCTCGAGCCCTCCTCCTCGGCCGCGTGCACGGCGTTGCTCGGCTTTGACCCGGCCGCCAACTACGTCGGTCGTGCCGCTATCGAGGGCGCGGCGCTCGGTATCGAGCTTGCCCCTGATGAGGTCGCGCTGCGCATCAACACCGTCACGCTCGAGGACGGCATTATGCGCTCTTTTAGCGCCGGCTCGATCCCTTCGCACCACGCCCTTCCCATCGTCGAGCGCCTCGCTGCCAAGCTCAACGACGACATCTTTACGCTCTATCCCGGCGTGGCCTATCGCCATATTCTCGTCGTCAAGGGACACCCCGAGCTCATGGACACGTGCTTTACGCCTGCACACGATATCTCAGACAAAGCCGTCGCACCTTATCTGCCCGACGGTCCCGGCGCAGCGCTTATTGCCGGCTACACCGCGCGCGCTCGTGATCTGCTCACGACCGACGAGCAACTCGTCGCCGCAAACGCCGCGTTGCAGGACGAAGGACGTCTGCCGGTGACCGACCTGTGGGCGGTCTGGCCCTCGACGACGCCGGCACACCTGCCGACGCTGGCCGATACCTACCATAAGACCGGTGCGCTGACGAGCGGCGTAGGGCTGCTCCACGGGCTTGCCCAGCTGTTTGGCTACACCAAGCTCGACATTACGGGCGTGACCGACTCACAAGACAACGATTACGCCGCGCAGGCTCACGGCGCGCTGCGTGCACTCAACGAGCACGATCTCGTTGTCATCCACGTCGAGTCACCCGATGAGGCCGGGCACGACGGCGATCTGGCCGGTAAAATCGAGGCTCTCGAAGCTATCGATGCACTCATCGTTCCAGCGTTGCTCGACTACGCGGCCACCCACGGCTTTACGCGTATTCTTGCTACGCCCGACCATCCCACGCCTGTCGCGCTCAAGACACACATTCACGCGCCGGTGCCGTTTGTGCTGTGGGGGAGCGGCATCGAGCCCGATGAGGCTGCCGCTTACTCGGAGGTCGCTGCTATGGCCACCGGCTGGTGCATCGACCCAGGATATCGTGTAGTAGAGGAGCTCTTTCATGGATGAATTGACTCAGCCCATCTATGTCTTCGGGCACAAAAATCCCGACAACGACTCGATCTCGAGTGCAGTGGCGTACGCTGCACTCAAGAACGCTGCCGCTGTCGCCGGTGCGTCTGATGACGCGTCGGCCGACGCATGCGCCTACGTGCCGGTGCGCCTGGGGCCGATGCCGGCCGACGCGTCGTGGGTCTTCGCACGCTTCGGTGTCGAGGAGCCGGCGCTCTTTGAGGACGCGCGCGCGGCGAGCGCCGCGATGTCGGCGGCCCGCGCGGATTGTGCGCCGTATCGCTGCATCCTCGTCGACCACAACGAGATGAGCCAGTCGGCCGCCGACATCGATCGCGCCGACGTCGTCGAGGTTATCGATCATCATCGTATCGGCGATATCCAGACCGCCGCGCCTATCTTGTTTGTGAACCTGCCCGTCGGCGCGACAGCGACCGTCGTCGCTCTGCGCTACGCCGCACTCGGCCTCGAACCCGAGCCGGCTATCGCCGGGCTCTTGCTCTCGGCCATCATGACCGACACCGTGATGCTCAAGTCGCCGACGACGACCGATACTGACCGCACCGTCGCTGCCGAGCTCGCCACGCGCGCCGGCATCGACGACTACCTCGCCTTCGGGCTTGAGATACTGCAAAGTCGCCGTGACGGTAAACCGCTCGATGTAGCTGCCGTATTGACGAGCGACCTCAAGGAGTATCGGTGTGGCGATGAGACCGTTGCCGTCGTGCAGTTCGAGACCGTCGAGCTTGCCGAGGTCAAAGAGCATCACGACACGATACTGGCCACGATGGGCGAGCTCGCCGCCGCACACGGTTACGATACGTTCCTCTTTATGGCGACCGATATCATTGCCGAAGGCTCCGAGCTCTACGCCGTTGGCAATCGGGCGTCGATAGAGCACATATTCGGATGCAATCTCTCGAAGGGCAGTGCCTGGATGGACGGCATGCTTAGCCGCAAAAAACAGGTCGCGGCCAAGCTTCTGGGGTAAGATGCAACGCACCATGTTGACGCGCTTCATGAAGTTCATGACGTACGCTGGTGGCACCATCGGCGTGAGTGTCTTGACGATAGCGCTCATCCTCACCCTTGTGCGGCTCGGGCGCGTGAATGACGCCGAGTTTGCTGCCATTTTGGTAATGGGCGGCACAATTCTGGCCAATGGACTCAAACCGCTCTTTAAGCGTGTGCGCCCCAATGAGGCCGATGCGCTCATCAAAAAACCACGTTCGACGAGCTTTCCATCGGGACACTCGATGGCATCGATGTGTTTAGCGCTGGCGACTATCGGGGCGCTCATCACCACGCCGACGCTGCCAACGTTGCCGAAGATTATCGCTATCGTCGGCTGCTTGTTCTACGCGATTATCGTCGGTATTTCACGCGTCTATCTGGGTGTTCACTGGCCGAGTGACGTTATCGCTTCGTGGTTGCTTGCCTGCGTGTGGGCGACGATCGTTCTCGTGATAGCCGCGTTTATTTCTCCGACACCGGCGTTCGCTACGCCACCTGTCGAATCATTTGCCGAGGTCGAGGAGGGTATTGCACGCGACTATCATGCTCTTCTTGATGCAGCTACTCCGCAGCTACGCACACAGCTCGAGACGTACCTATCGCAGCTCGCCGTCTTGGAGCGCGATACCGAGCGTGCCGTCGAAGCCTATAACGCGGCACGTGAGCGGCTCACTATCGTCCAGAGCGACATTGTGCAACGTGAGACCGATCTGGTCGCTCTTACCGAAGCCTACATGCGACAGTCCCGGCTGCTTTCCGAGCGTGCCGTCGAACTCTACAAAACTGGCGACACGGTGTTTATTATGATGTTGCTCGACGCTGGTTCGATTCGAGACTTTATTCGGCGACTTGACTACGTCACCAAGATCAATGCGGTCGATAACGGGCGTATGGAGCGCATCGCCGCCGAGCGTTTGCTTCAACAACGCGAGCTCCAGCAGCTCTATATCGATCAAGATGAGGCGGCGAGCCTTGAGTTTGAACTTCAGGCACGCCGATACGAAATCGAGGAGCGTAATCGCTTGAGCGAGGAGCTGCTCGCCGCGCAGAGCCCGGAAGCAGCACGTATTATCGGTGCGTACCGCGAACTGCTCGAGCAGCAAGAGTCGGTGCGTGCTGCACAGATTGGGCTTGGGACGATGCCGGGGCTGGCCGTCGACCCCATGAGCCCGGCAGCAACGGCGCTGTCGTATCGCGGCATCCCGTATGTTTTTGGCGGCGCGAACCGCTACGGATTCGATGCTTCGGGGCTGGTGCAGTTTGTCTACGCCCAGCATGGCGTAACGCTCCCGCGCACCGCCGCACAACAGGCGATGGTCGGACACGAGGTCATTTCAGCCGAGGAACTTATTGCTGGTGATACTATCTTTTTTGGCAATCCAATTCACCACGCTGGCATCTATGTGGGCCAAGGATTTTTTGTTGACGCATCCGTTACGAGTGGGGTCGTCAGGGTATCATTGCTTGGTGAACGAGACGACTTCACGCAGGCACGCCGCCATACGTGGCTTCCCCGTACGGAAGGAGTACGATGAGTGCGACCATGAAACGTATCGCCATACCGCTGAGCGTAACGCTCCTCGGAATCTTTGGCGCACTCTTCTTTGCGTTGCGTTTTCCGGCCGTCGAAGGGCTTGGCACGAAAGCACGCCTGCCGGTCTATCACGGCGCGATGACGTGGGCAACGCTTATGATGTTTGCACTCTATGCGGCGTGCGTCATCTGGTTTCTCGTGCGTAATAACGAGCGTGCGTGGCGCTGGCTGAGCGCGTGGCGCTGGACGATTGTGGGACTCTGGACGGTCGGTGCGGTACTGGGATTCACCTCGGCCTGGCAGGTCTGGGACTTTTCAGCATCGAGTATCTCACTTTTTGATGGTATGCGCGCTGATCCGCGTCTTATGGCAAACGTCATTATCTTGTGTCTCGGCCTTATCGTCTTACTGCTGCCGCTTGTCCTTGACAGCCGTAAGGCGCGCGCCTTCGCCGACATCGCCTTCATCGTTATCGCCTTTTCTGCACTTGCCTGGGCGATGACGGCTGGGCGCGCGCTCCACCCCAACAATCCCGTGCTGAACTCGCCCGATACGCTCATTCGGATACTGTTTTTCTCGATGGTGGTGTGCCACATCGTCACGGCGATAGGTCTGGCGAGCACGCTGGCGATGCTCGAGAAAAAGAGGACGCTTCCGTTGGCGGCATGCCTCGTGATAGTGGCCATCGCACTTACCGGATGCGGCGCTGCCTCAGGTTACGACGATGCCATGAACGTGACCGTTACCGACAGTGTTGGACGCACCGTCGAAGTCGTTCAGCCGGTCGAGCGTATCGTCTCGCTGACTCCGGCTGCTACCGAGACTCTCTTCGCGCTTGAGGTTGATGACAGAGTCGTAGAGGTGGCAGTTGACGGTGATTATCTGTCCGAGGTCGAGGCACTTTCGCCCAATCTCATCTTTGTGGAAAGCGTCGAGCAAGCCGAAGCGCTTACGATGTCTGAGGGGCTATCCGCAGCAGTCTTCGTCGCTGCTCCGACAACGGTAGAGCATACGCTTGACTCAATACTTGCGATTGGAGCGGCCGTTGGCGCCGCGCCTCAGGCGCGTGTGCTCGTGACCGATCTCAAGGAAGAACTTACACAAATTGAACGCGATGTCGAGGAGCAGATGGGCGATATCGTGCCGGTGCCGATGTTTGTTGAAATCGAGGCCGATCCCTTTATTGGCGCAGGTCAAGGCACGCTCATTAACGATATGCTCATTCTTGCCGGTGGCGAAAACATCGTCACCGAAACCGGTTACATCACACTTTTAGTTGAAGATGTCGTGGCGGCTAAACCGTATCTTATCGTTTTCACGAGCACGAGCGGAAGCAGCATAGAGACCATCGAGGAGAGGCCCGGATTTGACGCGCTCAATGCGGTAAAACAAGGTCGCGTCTTTGAGGTCGATGCCGACCTCGTGATGCGTCCCGGACCACGCGTTATCGAGGGTGTGCGTGCGCTCTTTGAGACTATTCTTGCTGCCACCAACTAATTTTTTATGCTATTCTATTAAGTTAACACAGTGTAAACTGTGGAACCTTTGGCGTAAAGTGAGGAAGGAACGTGCTATGAAACTTAAGACCGGGGCAACTCTTTTTGCTACCGCCATGCTCGCATTCGTGCTTGCGTTTGCGCTCGTTGGCTGTGGTGGCGATGCGAACGATAGCGCTGCCGACGGCGTGACGACCTACACGATCGGTGTAGCCTCGCCGTTCACGCAGGGTTCGGTTGCACAGGGCCAAGATATCAAACGTGGTGCGCAGCTCGCCATCGAGACGTTTAACGACTCGGATGAGGCGCGCGATGCCGGCATCCAGTTCCGGATGGTCGAGGGCGATGACATGGGCGACCCTAAGACGGCCGTTACCGTTGCGAACACGCTCGTATCTGACAGTAATCTTATTGGCGTCGTTGGCCATTACAACAGCGGTGCCTCGATTCCGGCCTCGAAGGTCTATAGCGATGCAGGCGTCGTGATGGTCTCGCCCGGATCGACGAATCCTGATCTGACACGCCAGGGCCTACCCGGCGTATTCCGTACTTGCGCAACCGACGACCTACAGGGTCCAGCCGGTGCTCAGTACGCACTTGATATGGGCTATACGACCGCCGTTGTCATCGATGACTCAACGCCGTACGGCGAGGGTCTGGCCACCTTCTTCGCCGAAGCCTTTGAAGAGCTCGGTGGCGAGGTCTTGATGACCGAGAAGACCAAGGACGTCGATACCGACTTCAACGCACTCGCAACGCGCATCAGCGCCGAGAACCCCGATATCGTCTTCTATGGCGGCATGTATAACGCAGGCGCGCTGTTCTCTAAACAGCTTACCGATGCAGGAGTAGCCGCACCGGTTATGGGTGGCGACGGTATCCAAGAGCAGGACTGGATCGACCTTGCCGGCGATGCAGCTGAGGGCGACTACGCCACGAACGTCGGCGCTCCTATCGACAGCCTGCCTTCGGCACGCGTCTTTGTCGAGGATTACGAGGACCGCTTCGGTGAGCCTGCCGGTACGTTCAGCGCGTTCTCTTACGATGCCGCGATGGCTATCATGAAGGCCGCCGTTGAGGCCTCTGCAGAGGTGAGCAGTCTCACGAGTCCGGCCGGGCGCGAAGCACTCCTGGACGCGCTTGAGAACATCCGATTCGACGGCGTGACCGGTGAGATCTCGTTCGATGAGAATGGTGACACGAACAATAAGATCATCTCGCTCTATCGTGTCGAGGACGGCGAGTGGGTCTTCGTCGATCCGGCGTCAATCCAATAGCGACCTATGAGTAGCTAACGAGGGCATTACCGACGTAGCTCGCATATGGATATCTTTATTCAGCAGCTTGTCAATGGGATAACCCTGGGCGGTATGTATGCACTTATCGCCCTGGGTTATACCTTGGTGTACGGCATTCTGTTGATGATTAACTTTGCGCACGCCGAGATGTTTATGGTGGGTGCGTACGTAGGACTTTTCAGCTTAAAGTTTTTCTCTGACCCTGAATGGGGTGCGGCAACGCTCGGACTTGAGGGGATGCAGCAGTTTTTCACCGGCTCGATCTTTGGGCTGATAATCATGTTTGCCATCGTCTTTATATTCTCCGGGATTGTGACGGGGCTCCTCGGTATGCTTATCGAGCGTGTCGCCTATCGGCCCCTGCGTAATGCACCGCGACTCGCGCCGCTTATCTCGGCGATCGGTGTATCGATATTTCTACAGAATGCGGTGTTGCTCTGGGTCGACTCGCGCGCCATCGCGTTTCCGAATGTCTTTCCGGTCGTTAACTTTGGCTACGGTATCAATTCATTGAAAATATTCATCGTCGTCACGTCTATTATCCTGCTCATCGGGCTCGATACGCTCGTCTCTAAGACCAAGATGGGCAAGGCGATGCGCGCCACGAGCCAGGATCGCGGTGCTGCCCAGCTGATGGGCATCAACATCAACAAGGTTATCGCGGCGACGTTCTTTATCGGACCTGCGCTCGGTGCGGTCGCCGGTATCTTTCACGGCATGTACTACGGCGCGGTCATCTTTAACATGGGATTTTTCCCCGGCATCAAGGCCTTTACCGCGGCCGTGTTGGGCGGTATCGGCAACCTGCGTGGAGCGATGCTCGGTGGGTTTATGCTGGGCATTATCGAGTCGATGACGGCCGGCTTTATCTCGACGGGCTATAAGGACGTCGTCGCCTTTGCGATTCTCATTATCGTGCTCATCTTTAGACCGGGCGGGCTGCTCGGCGAGTCGGTAGTCGAGAAGGTGTAGCGACATGAGAGAACTCATCGCAGAGCGCCTCAAAGGAGTCACGGCAAAGCCGCTCTTTACCGCCGGCAAGATGACGGCGGCGCAAAAAATAGGCATTGCACTGCTTGTCGCCGCCGTCATCGTCGCGCCGATTCTGTTCCAGGGCTTTGGCCAACTCTTTATGATTCGCATCATCGCCGTTATCGGGCTCTATATCATACTTGCGCTGGGCCTCAACATCGTCGTCGGCTACGCGGGACTGCTCGACTTTGGGCGCATCGCGTTTTATGCCGTCGGCGCGTATGTGGCGATGTGGGTCGGCATTCCGCTGGCCGGACTTCTGGGCGAGACACTTGAGGGATGGTCGTACTTTTTAGTGCTCCCTATCGGTGGCCTCGTTGCATGCGTTGTCGGTCTGCTGCTGGGCCTGCCGGTCATGCGGCTGCGCGGTGACTATCTGGCAATCGTTACACTCGGCTTCGGCGAGATCGTACGTATCTGCTTGACGAACAACATCTTCGGCATTACGAACGGTGCTGCCGGCCTTCCCGGATCCGGTGATTCGCTTGCCGCCCCGGCCGGCCTGGCGTGGCTGCGTCGTAATGTCCACTTTACGATTGGCAATAACTTCGAGTTCACCTTTACCTCGAATATATACTGGTACTTTGTCATCTTTGCGCTCGTCGCCCTTTCGATTCTCGTTATCCGTAATCTCGACAACTCGCGCCTTGGTCGCAGCTGGGCTGCGGTGCGCGAGGACGAGGTCGCCGCACAAGCGATGGGCGTCAACACCACGGTGGCGAAGCTCTACGCGTTTGTCATCGGTGCGTTTTTCGGCGGCATCGCCGGGGTGACGTTCAGCTATTTCCAGGCGTTTGTCAGCCCCGAGTCGTTCACGTTCCTCGAGTCGGTGCTCGTGCTTGCTATCGTCGTTATCGGCGGTATGGGTTCGATTCCGGGCGTCATCTTCGGTGCACTTGCGATTCAGGGCATCCCCGAGTTTATCCGTGGCTTTGCCTCGGCCGGGTGGTTTGGCAATCTGTCGGCCGAGACCGTTTCGGCTATCTCGAACTATCGCTATCTCGTCTTTGGTGCGCTGATGGTCTTCATGATGGCCGTGCGTCCGCAAGGGTTAATTCCCCAGACACGCCGCGCGCGTGAACTGCTTGGCGAATACGATGCCATCGATGGGCACGAGCTCGACGCACGTGAGCCCGGAGATCGCGCGAACTCGACGAGGGGGCGCGCATGACCTCGCACCTGATGGAAGCGCGCGGCGCCACGATTCGCTTCGGGGGATTGACGGCCGTCGATAACGTCGACATGTACGTTGATGTCGGCGAGATTGTCGCACTCATCGGCCCGAACGGCGCCGGAAAGACAACGTACTTCAACATGCTTACCGGCATCTATAAGCCGACCGAAGGCGACATTCTCTTTAACGGCGCATCGATCGTCGGCAAGGCGCCCCACGTCATCGCACGCCAAGGTATCTCACGTACGTTTCAGAATATTCGCCTATTTCCTGCGCTGAGTGCTATTGAAAATGTTATGATCGGCCGTCACATGCGCACCAAAACTGGCGCACTGGGCGCGCTCTTCAAGACGCCCCCTGCACGCAAAGAGGAGCAGCAGATTCAGGCCGATGCTGAGAAGTGGCTCGCGTTTGTCGGGCTCTCAGGGGTGGCCAACGAGCTCGCTTCGAGTCTACCGTACGGCGCACAGCGTCGCCTCGAAATCGCACGTGCGCTGGCGACCGAGCCGCAACTCATCTGCCTTGATGAGCCGGCGGCCGGCATGAACCCGCAAGAGACCGCCGAGCTCAACCTGCTGGTGGGGCGCATCCGTGACGCCGGCGTCACCGTCTTTCTTATCGAACACGATATGAAGGTCGTCATGGAGATCGCCGAGCGTATCTACGTGCTCGACTTTGGCAAGCTTATTGCACAGGGCACACCCCGCGAGGTCCAAAACAACCCGGCCGTCATCGAGGCGTATCTGGGTCTTGGCGCCGACGCGTTGATGGCGAAGCATCTTGACGAGGGGGGCGACGATGCTTAAGATCAAGCACCTCTCGACGAGCTACGGCAAGATTCACGCCGTGCGCGACATCTCGTTTGAGGTCAACGAGGGCGAAATCGTCACTCTTATCGGCGCAAACGGTGCCGGCAAGTCGACGACGCTTCAAACGATATCGGGGCTGCTTAAGCCGCGTGCCGGTACGATTCTCTATAAGGACGAGGACATCGCCGGTATGCCGGCCAATAAGGTGGCGGCGCGCCATGTCGTGCAGGTGCCGGAAGGGCGCCGCATCTTTGGACGCATGACGGTGAAGGAAAACCTCGAAATGGGCGCGTATCTGCGCAAAGACTCGGCCGGTATCAAAGAGGACATCGCGCACGTCTTCGAACTCTTTCCGCGGCTTGAAGAGCGTATCGCGCAAAAAGGCGGCACCTTGTCAGGTGGCGAGCAGCAGATGCTTGCGATGGCACGTGGCCTGATGGGGAGACCCGAGCTCTTGATGCTCGATGAGCCATCGATGGGTCTGGCGCCGGTCGTCGTCGAGACGATATTCGAGGTCATCCAAAAACTGCGCGACCAAGGCATCACGATTCTTCTCGTCGAGCAAAACGCGAGTCTCGCGCTCTCTATCGCCAATCGCGGCTACGTCATGGAAACGGGCGAGATCAGCCTGTCCGGTACGGGGCGCGAACTGCTGGCCAACGAGGACGTACAGAAGGCCTATCTCGGCCACTAGCTTACGTTCCACTTCTGCCAATCAGATACCGCCCTTCTCGTGCGCCTGAATTATGCTATGCTAAGGGCGTTGTGAAAGAAGGGGACACGCACATGCAGAAGAAATACCTTATGACGCCCGGGCCGACGCCGGTTCCGGCTGAGGTCTTGCTCAAGACCGCCGAGCCAATCATCCATCACCGCACGCCGGACTTTAGTGCCGCGCTGCGTAGCGCCATCGACAACCTCAAGTACATCTTCGAGACGACCAACGACGTCCTGCTCTTTGCTTCATCGGGTACGGGCGTGATGGAGGCCGCCATCGTCAACTGTTTCTCTGCCGGTGATACCGTTATTGTGGCGCGCAACGGCAAGTTTGGTGATCGTCAGAAGAGCATCTGCGAGGCCTACGGCGTCGACGTTGTTGACCTTGCATACGAGTGGACCGAGACCGTCAAGCCGGCCGATATCGCCAAAGCGTTGGCAGAAAATCCGCAGGCCAAAGGCGTTATCGTGACACAGAGCGAGACCTCGACCGGCGTGCTCAACGATGTCGAGGCGATCGGTAAGCTCGTTAAGGATCTGCCCGACACGGTGCTCATCGTCGATTCGATCACCGGTATCGGTGCCGTCGAGTGCAAGACCGATGCGTGGGGGCTCGACGTCGTGATGACCGGCTCACAAAAAGGCCTCATGCTGCCGCCGGGTCTGGCGGCCTGTACGGTCAGCGAGAAGGCGTGGCGCGCCTACGAGCGTTCGATGTTGCCGAAGTTCTACTTCGACTGGAAGAAGTACAAGACGAACATCGACAAAGATACGACACCGTTTACCCCGGCCGTCACGCTTGTGCTGGGCCTTAACGAAGCGCTTCGCATGCTTCGTGACGAGGGGATTGAGAATACGATTGCGCGCCACAGCATGTTGGCCGAGGCCACACGCAAGGGCTGCGAAGCGCTCGGTCTCAAGCTCTTTGCACCGGCCGATGGACGCGGCAGTGCGGTGACACCGGTCTGGGTGCCTGAGGGCATCGACGGCAAGGCAATCGTCAGTACGATGAAGAATCGCTATGGCGTCACGATTGCCGGCGGTCAAGACCATCTGGTAGGTAAAATCATCCGCGTCGGCCACCTCGGCTACTTCGGCGAGTTCGACATTATTACGACGCTTGCTGCACTTGAGATGACGCTCGCCGGGCTCGGCTATGAGTTCGAGGCAGGCGCTGGTATCAAAGCCGCCGAAGCAATTTTTCTAAGCGCACAGGATTCCGCCTAAGTTCGTCGCTGCGAAGCTCGCGTACGCTGTACGCCACGCTTCTGGCTCCTGCTTACGCGAAACCCTGAGCACTTATTGATTTTTAGCGAGAGAGGAACTGCAATGAAAAAGGTGCTTGTTGCCGAAAAGATTAGCGACAAAGGTCTCGACCTGCTCCGCGATAAGTTTGAGGTGCACGTCAAGCTCGACCTCACGCCGGAGGAGCTCGTTGTGACGATTCCCGGCTACGAGGCGCTCATCGTGCGCAGTGCCACGCGGGCGACGCGCGAGGTCATCGAGGCCGGCAAGAGTCTTGAGATTATCGGGCGTGCCGGTGTCGGCGTCGACAACGTCGATGTCGCCGCCGCGACCGAGCAGGGCGTTATCGTCTGCAATGCGCCGACCTCCAATATCGTCAGCGCGGCCGAACAAGCCATCGCGCTCATGTATGCCTGTGCGCGTCGCACCGCACAGGCCGATCGCTCCATGAAAGAGGGCAAGTGGGAGCGCTCGGCGCTTACCGGCACCGAGCTTTACGATAAGACGCTCGCCATTTTTGGACTCGGCCGCATCGGCACGCTGGTAGCCGAGCGCGCACGCGCGATGGGCATGAAACTCATCGGCTATGACCCGTATGCGAGCGAGGCAAAGGCCGACAGCCTCGGCGTCACCTTGATGAGCGACATCGACGCGATTCTTGAGCTCGCCGATGTTATCACCGTGCATCTGCCGAAGACGAAGGAGACGATTGGCATGTTCGATGAGGCACGCTTCGCCAAGATGCGCGACGGCGTCATCCTCGTCAATGCGGCGCGTGGCGGTATCTTCGAAGAAAACGCGCTTATCGCAGCGCTGGAGTCCAGTAAGGTTGCCTCGGTCGGCATCGATGTTTACGAACACGAACCGTGCACCGATAGCCCTCTGCGCGCTTTTGACAACGCAATCCTAACGCCGCATCTCGGCGCTTCGACAAGCGAGGCACAGGAGCGCGCCGGTGTCCAGATCGCCGAATACGTGATGCTGGGGCTCGAAGGGCGTATGGTGCCGACCGCCGTTAACGTCACGCCCGTCCCTGCTGACGTTATGGATAAGGTACGCCCATTTATCGACCTCGTACAGGATATGGGCCAGATGCTCAGCCAGTTCGCCACCGGTGGCATCGAGGCCGTCGAGGTCGTCACTGTCGGCCGGCTTGCCGCGCTCGATACGACGATTCTGACGACCGCTGCGCTTAAGGGGATTCTCTCAAAGGTGACGGCCGACCCGGTCAACTTCGTCAACGCCAACTATATCGCCGAGCAACGCGGCATCGAGGTCACCGAAACAAAACGCAAGAAAGCCTATGCGTATAGTTCGCTCATTATCTTGAAGGCACAGACGCCACACGGCGAGGTGCGTATGGCCGGAACGGTCATCGGCAAGAACAAGGAGCCGCGGCTCGTCTCTCTGTTCGGTGCTGACCTCGACGTACGTCCCAGCCAACACATGGCGTTCTTCCAATACCCCGATCAACCGGGTGTTATTGGCCGCATCGGCATGGCGCTCGGCGCTGCCGGTGTCAACATCGGCATGATGCAGGTAGCGCGTACCGAGGTCGGGGGCGATGCGCTCATGGCGCTCACCGTCGACTCGCCGCTTTCGGCTGCCACGCTTACTGAGCTCACACGTTCATGCGACGCAACAGTTCCCATGAAGAATGCGTGGTACATCCAACTGTAAGCACACTAGGACACGCCTCAGGTTGTCGTTGTGAGGTTCGAGTAAAGGTACTACGCTTCACCTCCCAACTTCTACTGAGGCGCGCCCTAGAGCACTTACAATACTCGTGCTAGAATGAGAAAATGCAACACATAAGCGTTAAGAAAGAGACAGTGCGGATTGCGCTCGACGCGACCGTGCTTTTTATAGCAATATGGCTCGCGCGCAGTGCGTGGTGGATTGCGCGTACCTTTCGTGGCGTGACGATGGGCAAGCTTATCTACCACGCCTCGAGTTCGCGCGAGAGCGTGGCATCGTGGGTCTTTCAATACTATACGACCGATGTGCTACTCGGCACACTCGGCGTGCTGTTCATCTATCTGGGCGTGCGCGTTTGGATTGCGATGGGTGCGCGCCTTGGCGGCCCGCGCCTCGCGCGTATCTGCCGCACGATTGCACGCCCCTGGATACAGACGATTATCGTGGTGCTGGTCTTGCTCGGTTGCCTCGGTTATGCAGCGATTAAGCTTCACGTGCCCGAGTACATCGCGGCCGTTCGCACCCCCTCGACGTTCATAGAGGACAACTACGTCGATCCGCGCACCGCTCATGTCGAGTTCCCTGAAGAAAAACGCAACCTCCTCTACATCTATCTGGAGTCGATGGAGAACACGTACGGCGGTGTTGATGTCGGCGGTATTGAGCCGGTTTCGCTTATCCCGAACTTAACGCGGCGCACGTTTGCCCCTAACACCGTCAGTTTTTCGCACACCGACGGCCTCGGTGGCTTCTACAACGCAGAGGGCACGAACTGGACGGCTGCCGCGATGGTCGCGCAAACGGCCGGCATCCCGATTATGTTTACGCTGCGCTCGGCGGCCTCGATAGATTACGATGAGTTCTTGCCCGGCGCGTTTGCGCTCGGCGATGTTCTGGCGCGCGAAGGCTATCAGCAGACGTTGCTTGTGGGCTCAAACGGGGTGTTCGGCCAGCGCGAAGCGTACTTTACCACGCACGGCGACTACCGCATATTTGATCTACGCTACGTCGAGGAACACGAGCTTATTGACGAGCGAAGTGGCACATGGGGATTCAACGACTACCTCCTCTTTGACTTTGCGAAAGATGAACTTACGCGTATGGCGGCCGAGCCAGAGCCGTTCAATTTGACGATGCTCACCGTTGATACGCATTTTTCCGATGGGGACGTCTGCCCGCTCTGCGTCGAAGAGTTCGACATGCAATATCAGTTTGTTATTGCATGTGCAGATCGACAGATTGAGGAGTTTTTGCGCTGGGTCGAGGCACAACCGTGGTTCGAGGATACGACGGTCATCGTTGTGGGCGATCACGTCACGATGGACATTACGTACAACGAAACCGTACCTGACGATTTCGAGCAGACCGTCTACAATCTGTTCCTCAATGTAGCACCCGGTGTCGAGCCGGCGCCCGGCGCGACGACGCAGCGCACCTTTATTGCAACCGACCTCTATCCCACGACGCTGGCGGCGATGGGTGCCCGTGTGCCGGGCGACCGGCTCGGGCTGGGCACGAACCTTTTCAGCGGCACGCCGACGCTCGCCGAACGCTACGGTGTCGAACGCCTCCACGAGGAGTTTCAGCGATTTTCGCGCTTTTATGCCGACGAAATTCTACGTGACCCACGATAACGCTATACTAAAAGCACGCAATAAAAGGAGGACATCATGTGCCAAGGTGGAGTAAGCGTCACGCAGCTTGCGACGATGATCGAGATGACCGAGGAGACCGTCAAGCTCGCGCAAGGCTGGGCTACGGAGCTCGCGCATCTGGCCGGCCATGCGGCGCTGGCGTGCGGGACAGAGTTTGAGGAGGCTGCTTCTAAGCTTGGCGAGGCGCAGGCACTTCTCGAACGAGCATGCATGCAGACAAACACCGCTGCCGAGGCAGGCGGCGACCACGTTCACGTGGAACGCGTGTAGCGACGCTTGTATGCCGGTTTGATGAAGCTCAACATCATAGGGGCGGGAGGTCACGGCAAGGTCGTGGCCGATGCCGTACAGGCGGCCGGACTCGGCGATACCGATGGCTTCATCGTCGCTATCGGCGATAACGAGGTACGTGCGTGTGAATATGCACAAGCGGCTGCACGTGGACAGCGTCCGATAACGGTTATCCATCCCACAGCGACCGTTTCGCCGACGGCAACGATTGGTGACGGGGCCTATATAGGTGCAGAGGCAATCATCAATCCCTGTGCTCGGGTCGGCGACAACGCCATCATCAATACGCGTGCAACCGTCGAGCATGATTGTGTCGTCGCCGATCATGCATTCGTGGGGCCGCATGCCGTCATGCTTGGTGAGTCACAGCTGGGTGTCGGCGCGTTGCTCGGTGCAAGTGCGACACTGGGTATCGGGCTGACGGTCGGCGCATGGGCACGTATCGGCGAAGGTGCCGTTGTCAAGCAAGATATCCCCTCGCGTGCAACCGCTGTCGGCGTGCCTGCGAAGGTGTGCGATTAACGCCGTAATTTGCGGCGCACGCTGCGTGCCACACGCAGCATCTGTGCGCCTATCCCCCCAACGCCGTATGCGGTCATGTCAGCGGCGATAGACATGCGTGCTACTCTGCGGTACCGACCATAGGCGGCGCGCAATTTTTTGTAGCGTGGCGTGTTGGACAGCACGTCAAGTACCTGTTTCCGCATCAACGTATCGAAGGTATCGAACTGTTCGCGCAGGTTGATGGGGGGCTTTTGTGATGCCGAATCAGGATCCTCGCGGTAATGATAGAGGCAGTCGGGGATGAGTGCGACGGGCAGGTCCAGCGCATAAAAACGAGCGTTGAAGAAGATATCTTCGAGGTTGTTGAGCTCAACAGGATAGGTGATGTCGGCTGCTTTAAGGGTGTCACGGTGATAGATACCGAGAGCGGTACTCATGAACGGCACGAACACCTTGCCAAAAAGCTTCTCAAAACACCACAGGCCGTTGCGTTGTTCAGGCACTTTGCAGCAGCTCATCTCTCGCGTCGTGCCGTCTGTATACGCGCGTAGATAGCCGCAACGCACGAGCGCCGCATCGCTGCTCACGGCCGTGTCATAGAGTCGCTCGTACATTTTAGGTTCGACCCAGTCATCGGCATCAACACGTCCGATATACGTGCCGCAAGCAAGCGCCAGACCTCGATTAAGGGCAGCGCTGACCCCCGCATTGTCCTGACGTATGCACCTAAACCGCTTGTCGCTCTCACAAAACGCCATCGCAACCTCGCCACCGCCGTCGGTCGAGCCATCATCGATGACGATGACCTCGATCTCACGCAACGTCTGTGCCGCAAGTGACTGCAAGCATTGCTCGACATACGCCGCTTTGTTATACAACGGCACCACTATGGACACAGCAGGCTTTTCCATATCACCAGTCCCAGGGATTGATTACGTGTATCCCCGTGCCTTCGAAGTCTTTAATATTGCGGGTAGCAAGCGGCGCGTCTAGGGAGTGAGCGATCGCCGCAATTTGTGCATCACCAAAATCAATAGGACGCCCGGATCTTTCTCTGACGGAACGGATATTCGAATAATGGAAAGATGCCTGTGCGTTAAAAGGGAGCACCCTGTTCGCAAGCGCGACAAAGAAAAACGCCTCGTATCTCTCTTTCAAGCTTGTCTTGTGATTACTATCAGGCATTCGTTCGAGTCCATACCAGATTTCCGCATGTGAGATAACGGTGGTGCAGAGATCGAGAACACCATATGTGTTGAGCCACTTGATAACCTGTTTGTCGGGTGTACTTTTCTGTATCTCTGATATTACGTTAGTGTCAAGAATTATCATACGAGTCTACCTTATTCGAATGCTGGAATAGGGCGAGCTGATGTACGCGGCGGAATGCAATCATTCAAATCCGGTCCGGGCTCGATCTCTGCAAATCGCCGCGCCCAGTATGTACCCAAGCCTTCCTCACCGTAGTCGACCCCATGCCTCTTTGCCGCACGGTCGCTCGTCAGCGTTGTATCCGCAGCAGGTGGATTGACCACTACTGCGGATTCGGTAATAGCGTTTTCCAGAATGAGTCGAATCTGCGCCTCCATGGAGCGCTTGTTTCGTTTTGCCGATTCCACGATCTGCGCTTTCACGACAGGGTCAAAGTTTCTGATTGTGAGAGTCGCCACAGCTATCACCTCAATCTATGTGTAGCTTGCATTATGCAGTCATTATGATAGCATATTTTGAGAGAGAAAATGTGCGCCCTTACGCTCCGATCTCTAAACTTGACTGATTTCGGAGATGATAGCTACGCTATACTGGGTTATTATGAGCTTGCGCTTACACCATAGCGTCACCATGGAACCATTCAGGGGTGGGGAATGATCTATTCGGCGATCGAGTGGGCGGCAATAAGCTTTTGGGAAATACTACCGGTGACAAGTTTCTTTGTGGTCGTCGGTCTATTGGCTGCAGCGCTGGCGATACGGTTGCAGAAAGACATCGCTCTCATGCTGCCCGTATCAGGCATGTTGTTGCTTCTCCTGGGCTATGTGCTCGGGCTCTCCGGTATGCTTGTGGCATATGCACCAATCGTGTTGCTGGCAGCCGGGTTATGCGCAGCCTATCTACTGGTCCGTTTTCTGCGCGCTTCTGACCGATCAAGCTTCAGCCGCTATCTTTTGACATACGGAATGCTCGCATTCTGCGCCTGGTTCTTCCTGATACTCTTTATTAATATGGGTCGCGAGTTGGTTGAATGGGACGACTTCTCGTTTTGGGCGATTGCAGTCAAGGATATGGTACGGCTTGACCACCTCTACGTGTCGCCGGATGCGGCAATCACTATAGCCGGATGGATTCCTCCAGCATCCCCATTGATAATATATCTTGCGAATAAGCTGGCAGGAGGATTTTCCGAGCCAATATCTTTTGCAGCTCTCCAGACCTTTTGCGTACTTTTTGTTATTCCGATCTTTGCCTTGCTCAAACGTAAGACCTCCTATATTCTCGTTATCTTTGCACTGTGCGTATTCCCCCTTGCTTCATATTTGCTCCCGATAGACGATCCGAAGTATCTTTTCAATTCACTTTATGCCGACACTACCATAGGAGTGGTATACGGGTTCGGGCTCATCTTGCTGCTGTTCGACGCCTTCCGCGTACGCTATCAAAAACTCTACTACCCGATACTATTTCTCATTGGGTTTGTCCTCTGCGCGACGAAGCAGGCAGGTCTTTTCTTTGTGGTGGCACTTGTAGGGATCGCTGCAGTTCAGCTAATCCTTGACCGTAGGAATTGGACGCAATACGCTAAATCCATTCTGGCGTTTTGTATGGGTTGGCTAACTGCTACTACATCGTGGACATGGTACTTATCGCAGTATCCGGCTGTGATCGAAGGCTCGCGTGGCGCGCACGAAATGCCCATCAGTGTACTGACAGAATTTTTTGTGGGGCAGGGTACACCGCTTCAATATCAAACGGTTTTGAATTTTGCGCATTACGTATTCACAAGAGAGGTTCTTGTGAACCTTCCGATGTCGTTTTCCTTGCTGTGCTGCATGTGGGCAATTATCATGATAGGGATCGATCGATACCATAAGGCTCACAAGGCACGGACAGACCTGAGTCCAAGGCTTTGGAAAATGATCGCTCTAACCATGATGGGAGTGACGGTTAATCTCATCTGCTTGCTGCTTGCTTACGTCTTCAGTTTCTCCGAGAGAGAAGCTGCATATCTAGCAAGCATGTCACGATATCTGTATCCTTTGATCTTGTCGCTTGCGATGGTTGGGCTGGCGTTTTTTATTAGTCGCAACAAGGCGTTGCCTTCGCAGGTCGCGACACATCGACATAAAAAGCTACGCAGCATAGCGCGCGTGATGGCGTGCTTGCTGGTCATTGCGATTTCGTCTTTGCCTATGCTGCTCTATATTCGTACTCACTATCGTGTCGATTATCGAAATCAATATTTTGATGAGTATCCCGGTGTCACATCGGCAGACGTAACGGGCAAGAGGGTATTTTTGGTCGCCCAAGATGATGGCGGTATGCTTTACTTCCGGACATCGTATTACTTGAACCCTGTACATCTTAATCCGTATGCAACATGGCATGTAAGTGAAGAGTGCATAACGCAGGATGATCCCATAACACCAAGAATCTCGCTTGCGGAGTGGCAGCGCATGCTAATACAAGGAGAATACGACTACGTATACCTTATGGAAATTGACGATGATTTTATCGCCGATTACGGGGGGGGGGGGGGGGTTTTTTTAACACCCCAAAAAATTTCCCCCCGAAAAAATTTTTTTGTGGGGGCTTTAGGGGGGTTTTTGGGGGTTTGGGGGGGGCGGAAAAGTTTGTGCCCCGTT
>WRKU01000007.1 GCA_009777935.1 Coriobacteriia bacterium | reverse complement strand
GGATAGTTAATTAGGTACGTTTTTCTATGAAATGAGGGCACACATGAACGATAACCACACCCTGCGGGGGGGGGGGGTCTCCACTTTCTGAGGTAGAGCCGCCCTCTACTGATGCCACTACCGGCACTGACGCACCACGCAGTCGCAAGCGTCAAAACACCACCATAGCTATCATAATTGCCCTACTCCTTCTGCTTCTGGGAGCATTTGCCTGGGGCACCATGCAGCGTGCCATCAATCAGTTTGCCAGTCTGAACACACCACGTGCTGTACTACACGACGAATTCAGACGTCTTGATGCAGCTGAGTGGCAAAAGAGAGTATGGGTACAAAACTCAGGTAACTCACCTTTTATTGCACGCATCTCAGCATCTGAATTCATGCAGTGGATAGAAGCTGAAGACTGGACGCGCGGCAGAAACATCATAGAAGGCATTCCTTTTGCTGACCCTATTCCGGCAGCTATAGAGACGACTCTTACTCCTACGCTTGATTCAGACACCTGGGGCGTAGATGGTACGCTCATCGATACCCAAACGGCCTGGTTTAACGTCACCGCCGACATGTGGTCGATTAGGGGCCTCACTGACCCCACCAGCCTCACCCAAGCAGCGCCTGCACGCGGACATGCCGCAGACGGCATGCCTTTCAGCGAGTATTGGGACTGGGACTCAGATCACCTGACCTACAGCGAGTGGACCGCATTGCCTCTCGCTCAACGCTCAAACAAGTGGGTGTTAGCTGACGATGGCTTTTTCTACTACACATCTGTTATCAGACCAGAGACTAACACGCTTCCCTTGATGACAGGAGTATCTGCCGCTACCGGCTTTGACCCGCTCCGTGCAGCTTTCTACTACGCTATCGACATCCAGATGGAGGTCGTCACCCAAGAGGACATCAGTGCTATGAAAGACGGCCTCGTGCCTTCAAGTGGAACCGACGGCGTGTCTCTTCGCGCTGCATCCACACAGGGTAAGGCGATACTTGATGCGATTAACTGGACGGCACCTGTTATTGGGCGCTTGCTTGTCAACGGTAGTGATGACTTATCTATCACTGTACCTTTTGGCGCATCTGTCACCCTTGAAGTCGATGCCGGTGGCGACCCTGACCTCACCTACTTGTGGCAGACCACTAACTCACCTTGGAACGACGCACCAGGTACTAACGATGAGACCGAATACACGGTAGACACGACTACACCGGGTATCTACGAGTTTCGTGTGCTTGTCTCCAACTCAGGCAACGCGCCCGTAGAAGACGATGGGCATACGACCGCCTCAGATACTATCACCGTAGAGGTAGAGCCATCTCCCGTACCCACCCCTGTCACCCCGGTACGGCGTGACTTTGGCCCGGTACAGTTCTTCAAAATCGCCGAGCAAACGGTCGGTGGGGTTACCTATGACCTGCTCGTGACACGCTATGTATATGGCGCCAACCCAACGGCTGCCTGGGCTAACGTATTGTTTAACGCATCGGGCCAGGGTAACTTCTGGCTGACTAACGAAGCGGGCACGGGCCAGTCTACCGTTATCGCGGGTATGGACAGCTGGTATAACGGCCTTACCGGTGCAGAACTCGATTCAGGTACTAACAACCTCAAGTCTCTTGCGGTACAGGCCGATTTCACCGGCAGCAACGCAGGTGCCGGTAGCACGCGCACCTTCGGTACCGAGGGCTTGACGGGCCATCCCGATGTGCGCGTTTTGGCAGGCACCACGAACGCTGATGTCGCCGCAAATATCGCCTGGATGCAAGATCCGGAAAACTATCCTGAGGCAATCTCGACGCCTTCGAGCAGAGCAGCAGCAAGTGCCACTTCATCGCCAAGCACGGGACAAGGTATCGTAGCATTCCCGCTCTCTGGCAAAGAGATACTGAGCTACTTCACCAATATTGGAACCGGTACTGCTACCGGACCAAGTGTGCTGGCACCGCTAGCTCATGGTATCGGTGCCAATCACGCAGGAGCGACGACAGCTCGCCAGTGGTGGTCCCGCTCTCGTGGTCACGGTGCCACTACGGCGGGCGGCGTGGATACCAATGGTAATGTGTACGGTTCATGGGGTGTCCTGCTCAGCAATGGTACGTGGGACGATCCCAATGGCAATACGATTACCAATCCCTCTTTCGGTCTGCGCCCTGCCATATGGGTTCGCCAAGCTCCGTAAGCGATGGCCGAACCAGCAGCCGAAGCAGCCACACATGACACCCCGTCCGCCCAAACGAAGCGACCTGCGCCTCGCGCTCGATGTAAGCAAGTACATTGAGCGCGGGCTGCGCAGCCACTTTAAACCAAGCGTAGCGTTTGCTTGTGCCCTCGCTCTCGCTACGCTCGGCCTTGCTGCCTTTTTCGCATGGCATTACTTAGCCGACACCTTTCACGAAGAAACACCCGCCATTGAAGAGGAATACTCTGCACCAGACACCGACCAAACTCTCACCGTCATACGTATCGAAGGGAACTATGCGGTGTGCGAAACGCTCTCAGGCGAACTCGTCGACGTTCCTCTCAAAAACCTCCCATCAGATATTGCCGAAGGCGACAAGTTGCGCAGAGTAAACGAAGCAAGCGGCACCTACACCCTCGACACTACGCAACCCTAACATCGCCCGGGCCTTTGCATGCCTTCGCGCCTCAACTTCTATCGAACATCAAGTAACATATAGAGAACATGTGTTCGCGTTATGATATTTTGTACTATACTAAAGTTACGTAGCAGAAGTTCCGCCTTTGGATGGGCGGTGGCGCAAGCCAACCATAACTTCCCATTTTTTGGGAAGTTTTTTATTGAAAGGAGCGTTATGAACAAACGGGAAAGTAGCATACGGCTTTTCGAAGAGCAGCAGGTTCGCACGGTCTGGGACGAAGATGCCGAGAAGTGGTGGTTTTCGATCTTGGATGTTATCGGTATTCTGACCAGTCAGCCTGATTATGCAAAGGTTAGAAATTACTGGAAATGGCTCAAAGGTAAGCTCAAAGATGAAGGTAGCGAGTTGGTTAGTAATACTAACCAACTGAAATTAGAGGCCGCCGATGGAAAAAAGTATCTTACCGATGTTGCCGATACCGAGCAAATCCTTCGCCTTATTCAGTCCATCCCTAGCAAAAAGGCTGAGCCTTTTAAGATGTGGCTCGCCGAAGTTGGCAGCGAACGCATCGACGAGACGGTCGATCCTGAACTCTCGATTGAGCGCGCTATCCAGAACTATCGTCGACTCGGGTATAGCGAAAACTGGATAAATCAGCGCATCAAATCGATTGAGGTCCGCAAGCTCCTTACCGACGAATGGGATAAAAGTGGTGTCAAGCGCGGAGCCGAATACGCGACGCTTACTGATTTGATGAGCAAGACGTGGAGTGGCATGACTACGCGCGAATATAAGGCACATAAGGGGCTTAGGAAAGAAAACCTGCGTGATAATATGACCAACACCGAGCTCGTGCTGAATATGCTCGCCGAAGTTGCCGCAACAGATATATCGGTCGCGCACCAACCGAGTGGTTTCGATGAGAGTGCGGTCGTTGCTGAGAAAGGCGCGCAGGTGGCGCGGGGTGCTCGTGAGCAGATTGAGGAAGCTACGGGAAAGCCTGCGATAAGCGCGCGGAATGCCAGAAACCTCGGTACGAACCATCAAGCGCTCTCTGAGTAGCTCAGCCTCCTCAGTAGTTGCAGTCTGTTACACTAGCGGTGCGGCTGCAGGGTAAGTGGAGCAGCTGTAGGAATGAGTTACGACGCGCGTGGACCAGTGGCGTTCCGGCGCTGACTGGCGCAATCAGTGGCTGCGGTCTCCGGGCGACGCTGCCGCTCGGGCGGCTTACGTGAACAGCAATGGGACCGTGGCGGGCAACGCTAATGCCACCAATGTGTACGGCGTGCGTCCAGACTTACCCGCAAGACCCTTCCAAGCGAAGTGGATTTGCCAGGGAGTACGTGTCAAGCGGCACGTAGAGAGCAGGTAAGGGAACTCATCTCCTTTCGCACAGCACTCTGATAGAGCGTTGGCGAAAAAGGGAACGCACAGGCTCGGGTGGTCGCTACCCGCACCATCCGGGCCTTTGCATCTTATCGTAGAGGACATCACTTAACTCGCCGCATGGAGAGAACACGACGATATATTGACTGCATATAGCTTGCGATTGTCTATACAATAGCATATACTCTCTATTGGGCTGGTGAAAGGATGTGAAGTTATGGCCAAGACTGCCAACGTGTTTGCTCGTGTTGAGCCAGAAGTCAAAATGCAGGCTGAGAATGTGCTGGCTGAACTTGGTATACCGATGTCGAATGCAATCAATCTATATCTGCGCCAGATTGTGCTCAGGCGCGGCATTCCTTTTGAGACAAAGCTACCTGCCTTGAAACCTGTCGCGCTCGGAGCGCTTTCCGAAGAGGAAGTCGATGCCATGCTCGAAGAGGCAGTTGCGCAAATCAAGGCCGGTAGGGTGCGTCCCATGGAAGAAGTTCATGCTGATTTTCAAAGAAAGTATGGCATATGAGAGAGTGGCATATCGACTACTCTATTCTTGCCGAGGCAGATATTGACGCGCTGTATGGGTATAGTGGGCGCGATATTGACGCGATGCTGAGCTAATTGTCCAATTCTACGAAGATCTCAGGGCTTTTGCTACACTAGCGGTGCGGCTGCAAGGCTGTAGGAATGAGTTACGACGCACCAGTGGCGCGTGGCGTTCCGCCGCTATCTGGTACAATCAGTGGCTGCGGTCTCCGGGCACGAATGCCACTTCGGCGGCTATCGTGAACAACAATGGGACCGTGGGGAGCAATACTGCCACCAATGTGCGTGGCGTGCGTCCAGACTTACCCGCAAGACCCTTCCAAGCGAAGTGGATTTGCCAGGGAGTACGTGTCAAGCGACACGTAGAGAGCAGGTAAGGGAACTCATCTCCTTTCGCGTAGTGCTCGCATAGAGCGCCGGCGAAAAAGGGAAACGCACAGGCTCGGGTGGTTGCTACCCGCACCATCCGGGCCCGTGCTACAAGCGCTATCCTATATGCGTCCTGCTATATAGATGTTAAGCTGCGCAGGGTTAACGTAAGGGTCACCACAGCCCATTAGTTGAGCCGTACCTAATTGTGGTACTATAAATAGTACAAAATAAAGCCCTATAATAAGGAGCAATTATGGAAGCGGCAGTAAAGTTTTCCGAAGATATTATTCCTTTGACTGCGCTGAAGGTTAATCCCGGAAAGGTCGTAAAGCAGCTGGACCAGACTCGCCGGCCAGCGCTACTTACCAATCACGGCAAGGGTGTTGCGGTTATGCAAGATCTTGCGGCGTATGAGCAGAGTCAAGAAGAACGACGCTTTTTGCGTGATGTGGTAAAAGGACTTGCTGATCTTGAGGCGGGACGCGAAATTTCACTCGATGAACTCGAGATACGTCTCGGACTTGCGCGGTGACGATGTACTACACTGTCACCATGGCCGAGTCTGCTGCTGTCGATTTAGAAGATATACGTGCGTGGTATGCCAATGTCGAGGTTCCGGAGGCAGGGGACGTTGTCGTGAAAAATCTTGTCGCACGTATCAGGACTTTACGTGAGATGCCCGAGCGCGCACGAATGGTTCCCGAGTTTGAGGAATCGACGTTACGCGAGCTTATCGAGCCACCTTATCGCATTGTTTTTCGTCTCGATGATGCGCGCGTTCGTGTTGTGCGTGTATTCCACAGTGCGCGGTTGATGACATCGGAAGAGATTGAGGGCTTCGTCCCGCTCTCTGGGTGAGGCAGGCGCCGTAGAAGGAGGCATCTGTTACACTAGCGGTGCGGCTGCAAGGTAAGTGGGGCAGCTGTAGGAATGAGTTACGACGCACCAGTGGTTAGGAGCGTTCCGCCGCTCGCTGGATTGAGCAGTGGCTGCGGTCTCCGGGCACGAATGCCACTTCGGCGGCTATCGTGAACAACAATGGGACCGTGGGGAGCAATACTGCCACCGATGCGCGTGGCGTGCGTCCAGACTTACCCGCATGACCCTTCCAAGCGAAGTGGGACTATGCCAGGGAGTGTATGCTAAGCGGCATACAGAGAGCAGGTAAGGGAACTCATCTCCTTTCGCGTAGCGTATGCCCGACATGGGCGGGAAACGTCGGCGAAAAAGGGAAACGCACAGGCTCGGACGGTCGCACACCAGCACCGCCCGGGCCTTTGCATAACTTTATGAAATTAATGATAAAATAATGATACAATGACACATAATGTTTAAGAGAGCCTGAAGGAGTTGTCATGATTCAGATTCGCCCTGTTTCTGATCTTCGGAATAAATTCCCTGAAATCGAAAAGCTCGTGAAAAATGGCGACCCTGTTTACTTAACAAAAAACGGTCGCGGCGCGATGGTTGTCCTCAGTCTTCAGCAGTATGCACATTCTACCGATGAGCTTGAACGCCGACTTGATGAAGCTGACGAGATGGCCGAATCATCAAGCACACGGCTTACGCACGAGGAGGTTTTTTCTAACGTTCGGGCTCAGCTCGCATGACCAAAACGTATACGGTAAGCTATCTGCCTCTTTTCGAACAAGAACTCCAAGATACGAGCGATTATATTTCACATAAGTTGCGTAATCCGCAGGCTGCCGCACGACTTGTTGATGCGGTAGAGGGTGCTATCATGGATAGATTGCCATTTGCCGAGAGTTTTGAGCCCTATCGTTCGGCTAAGGAAAGACGTTATCCTTACTATCGCATCGATGTGGGAAACTACGCGATCTACTATGTTGTCATTGATACCGTCATGGAGGTACGAAGGCTTCTCTACAAGGGGCGTAATCGCGCAGCACTCCTGTGATGGTATGTGCCCTAAGGGGAACTTGCAGTGCTACACTAGCCAACGCAGCCACAAGGCTGTAGGAATGAGTTACGACGCGCGTGGACCAGTGGCGTTCCGGCGCTGACTGGCGCAATCAGTGGCTGCGGTCTCCGGGCGACACTGCCGCTCGGGCGGCTTACGTGAACAGCAATGGGACCGTGGCGGGCAACGCTAATGCCACCAATGTGTACGGCGTGCGTCCAGACTTACCCGCAAGACCCTTCCAAGCGAAGTGGATTTGCCAGGGAGTACGTGTCAAGATACTGAACTGCGTTTGTGCACATGGGTATACGATTGTCGACGGGACGTGCTACTATGGACACTATGGAATCTCTGCAACCCCAACAGCAGCCAAAGCGCGGACTGCACACGGGCAGAATCATCGCTTTTGTCCTCGTGGCGGCGTTGCTCGGCGGTATCGTTGGTGCAGGTACGATGGCGTTTCTTATCCCGCGTACTGAAACCGCACTATTCGACTCTGACGAGCCACTCGTACGCGACACCGACACCGAACTTTCCGTCAACGTTGCGCGCATTGCGCTGCCCTCGGTCGTGAGCCTGACGACCGATGTGGGCGGTACCGGATCCGGTGTCATTATCGATGCCGATGGCTACATCCTCACCAATAATCATGTCATTGACGGAGCACGCGCTATTGAGGTCGTCGCGGGATCGAACACCTACGACGCAACGATTGTGGGCACCGATCCATCGACCGATATCGCGGTGCTCCATATTGGAGTAACTGGCTTGCCTGCCATCGAGGCTGGCTCATCGGCCAATCTCGAGGTCGGCCAGTATGTGATGGCGCTCGGCAGTCCTTTTGGGCTCGAAAAGTCGGCTTCGGTCGGTATCATTTCCGGCATCGGGCAGTCCAAAACGTTCTGGAACGACGAGGGAATCGCCGGCTATCTCAATCTCATTCAGACCGACGCAGCTATCAATCCCGGTAATAGCGGTGGCGCGCTCGTTGACGCTGAGGCGCGGCTCATCGGCATCAATACGCTCATCACGACGACCTCGGGTTCCAGTGCAGGTGTTGGGTTCGCAATCCCTATCGATACGGCGCTCGACATTGCCAAGCAGCTGATGGAAGAGGGGCGCGTCACACACCCCTATCTCGGCGCTATGACTCATACCTTTACGGCGGCGATGGCAGCCTTTTTCGAGCTTCCGTTCGAGGCGGGTGCCCACATCATCGATGTTACGCAAGATTCACCGGCATATGAGGCCGGGTTGAGGCCCGGTGATACCATCGTGAAGATCGATGGCAAAGATATCGCGTCGAACGAAGACGTCTTTATCGCAATACGCCTTCACAGCCCTGGTGATGTTGTTGAAGTTACCTACTATCGTGGTGATGAGCGGGTAACGACCGAGGTCGAGCTCGGCAGTAATTGACGAATCACTCTCGTTAAAATCTCGAACAGGCCCCTGCTATAATAGACGCATGGACACTCTTATCGTTACCGGGCCAATCTGTTCGGGCAAAAGTACCTACATCGCTGCGCGTGTGAAGGAGACCGACAGCGATGCGCTGGTGCTTGAACTCGACAAAATCGGTCACGAGATATTAGGCGAACTTTACGGCGAGGTTGATCGTGCGGCGCTCGCCGATATCGTCTTCGAAGACCCCGCCGAGCTCGCAAAACTCGAGGCCGAGCTCCACCCACGCATTCTTGCGCGTGCTCACGAGCGCGCCATTGCCTTTGCCGGTGCACATCCAAATGGGTACGTCATCGTTGAGGCGGCACTCCCGCTTCCGGCCTGTAACATGCCTGAAATCGCACAATGGCTTGCCACCGCGAAGACTCACGTCTGCGAAGCCTCGTACGAAGAGCGACTCACACGCGCCCTCGCACGTGGTATGACGCAGCATGACTTTGAGAGACGTAATCGTGTTCAGGCCGCTCGTCAATAGCACCATGGCTGCAAACGCCTCAGAGTCTGTGCCACAACACGCCTCGATGCGCTCGTTTGAGGTCAAAGCGCCATATGAGCCCAGCGGCGACCAACCCAAAGCCATCGCCGAACTCGCCGACGGCGTCACACGTGGCCTGCGACACCAGACGCTGCTTGGTGTGACCGGCTCGGGCAAGACGTTCACGATAGCCAAGGTCATTGAGGCGGTGCAAAAACCTACGCTTGTTATGGCGCCGAACAAGACACTCGCCGCTCAGCTCGCTGCCGAGCTCAAAGACGTCATGCCCGATGCAGCCGTCGTCTACTTTGTAAGCTACTACGACTACTACCAGCCTGAGGCATACGTACCCACGACCGATACCTTCATTGAAAAAGACGCCTCGATTAACGAGGAGGTCGAAAAACTGCGCCATGCGGCAACCGCCTCGCTCCTCTCGCGGCGCGACTGCGTCGTTGTCGCCAGCGTGAGCTGCATCTACGGCATTGGCTCGCCCGAAACCTACGCCGGCATGGCCGTCTTTCTCGACACTGCGAAGCCTTATGACCGCGATCAGCTGCTTACCGACCTCATCGACATCCAGTATGACCGCAACGACTACGCGCTTGAGCGTGGCTCCTTTCGTGCACGCGGTGACGTTATCGATGTTTTTCCGCCCTACAACGATCACCCGGTGCGTATCGAACTGTTTGGCGACGATATCGAGCGCATCACCGAGGTCGATCATCTCACCGGCGAGCTCCTCACCTCTTACGATGTGCTGCCCATCTGGCCTGCCTCGCACTACGTCACCGAGCAAGCGCAGCTTAAAGAGGCACTCGTCGCCATCCAAGATGAGTTGACTGCACGTCTTGCCGAGTTCAAGGCCGAGGATAAGCTTCTTGAGGAACAGCGCCTCAAAATGCGTACGAACTACGACCTCGAACTGCTGGAAACGCTGGGGTTTTGCTCTGGCATTGAGAACTATTCGCGCCATCTTGATGGGCGCAAGCCCGGTGAGCCGGCATCCACGCTTATCGATTACTTTCCTGAAGACATGCTGTGCATTATCGACGAATCGCACGTAACCGTTCCCCAAATCCGTGGCATGCACGAGGGCGATCGCAGTCGCAAGCTCACGCTTGTTGAACACGGTTTTCGCCTTCCGAGTGCGCTCGATAACCGCCCGCTGCGCTTCGACGAATTCGAGCGCAAGATTCCTCAGACGGTCTATGTTTCGGCCACGCCCGGCGACTATGAACTCCGCGTTACCGAGCAGACGGTCGAGCAGATTATTCGCCCGACCGGACTCGTCGATCCTGAAATCGACGTGCGTCCCATCACGGGGCAGATAGACGATTTGCTCGACGAGATTCGCGCACGTGTCGAGCAAGGGGAGCGCACATTAGTGACCACCCTCACCAAGCAGATGGCTGAGGATTTGACCGACTACCTCATTGATCAGGGTATCAAGGTGCGCTATCTGCATTCAGATATCGGCACGCTTGAGCGCGTCGAAATTTTGCGTGAACTGCGTCAGGGCGTCATCGATGTCGTCGTCGGCATCAATCTGTTGCGTGAAGGGCTCGACCTGCCCGAAGTTTCGCTCGTAGCGATACTCGATGCCGATAAAGAAGGATTTTTGCGCAACGTGCGCTCACTTATTCAGACGATTGGACGTGCGGCGAGAAATGTCTCCGGCACCGTTATCATGTATGCCGATAGGGTTACCGATTCGATGCAGCTTGCGCTCGATGAGACGAATCGTCGCCGTGCGATTCAGCTTGCCTACAACGAAGAGCATGGTATCGAGCCTGAGACGATTCGCAAGGCAATCAACGACATCATGAGCTTTGTGCGTGACGACGAACCCGAGGCTGACAGCGTGCGTGATGCCGCTGAGGAACTCTCAAAGTTGCCGCAGGGCGAGGCATTGCGTATCATCGCGGCGATGGAAGAAGAGATGAATGCAGCGGCCGGTGCGCTCGACTTCGAGAAGGCCGCGCAGCTGCGCGACTCTGTGGTAAAGTTACGAAGCGAGATAGAGGGTGCCGGGAGCGATGACGTACTCGGAACACTCAAGAAAAGTGCGCGCAAAGGAAGTGCCTATGGCCGAAAGAAAAGAGCGCCTTAGATGGACTGGTTTCTGCTATTTAGCTGGATAAACCCCCATATAGTGGGATGGCTTGCCGCCGCTCTCATCTTGTATTGGATTGTCGTCGTCGTGGCACTTATCGCAGCCGACCGCGATCCCAGTACGACACTTGCGTGGATTCTTATTCTCTTCGTGTTGCCTGGCTTCGGCATGTTTCTCTACTACTTTTTAGGGCGCAATTGGGCCGTTAGCTCGCAAAAGGATAAGTGGCTCATTGCGCGTCGTGCGGTGCAACAACCCCATATGAGCGCCATCTACGAGCAGTATCGTGGTGAGGTCGAGACGTTCATGGTGCAGCATAACCATCGGCGCATCGAGCACATCGTCAAGACGATCTATAACCAGACGAGCGTTCCTCCGCTTCCGGCGCGCGATGTTGAGTACTGGTTCGACGGCGCAACATACTTTCCTGAGCTTATTGCCGATCTTGCAAGTGCGACTGAATCGATACATTTACAGTACTTCATCTGGGAAGATGACGAGCTAACTCGGCATATTATCGATGTGCTTGTCGAGCGTCTTGAAGCCGGTGTTGAGGTACGTATCCTCAACGATTTGTTCGGCTGTTTCTTTTATAGCAAGAAGGATTTGCGTCGCGTTAAGGCAGCCGGTGGCGAGGTGCTCTACGATGTTACCTCGCTCAAGAAGCTCAACTATCGCAATCATCGGAAGATAGCCGTCGTCGATGGCGTGCTGGCGCACACCGGTGGCTTCAACATTGGGCAGGAGTACATCGACGGTGGCACGAGGTACGAGACATGGCGTGACACCGGCATGCGTTTTCACGGTCCGGCCGTCGTTGAACTGCAAAATCTTTTCTGTGAACGTTGGTACGAGGTCGCGCATACCTCGCTGTGGAGCAAGCGCTACTTTCCCCTCGAACGCATTGGTAGCGGCGACACGTGGGTGCAGGTTGCTTCGCAGGGTGTCGAGGACCGATGGCACGCGTCGACGAATGCCTACGAGCAGGCGATTTCGGCTGCTTACGACTACGTATGGATTGAGACGCCCTACTACGTACCCATCGATACCGTGGCCGACCAGCTTATCAACGCGGCCTTTGCCGGTGTCGATGTGCGTATTATTCTCACCGGCGTGCCTGACAAAAAAATCGCATGGTATGCGGCACATACGTATTTTCGACCCCTCCTTGAGGCCGGCGTGCGTGTCTTTCTCTATCAGTCCGGCTTCTTCCATCCGAAGTCGCTTGTTTTTGACGATGCGGCCGCTGCTGTCGGCACGATGAACGTCGATGTGCGCTCGCTCGTACTACATAAAGAGCTGATGGTGTGGGCGTATGATGCCGCGTCTGCGCGTATCAACAAAGAGGTCTTTCTTGCCGATCAGGCCCAATGCGCCGAGGTCACGTTCGACTATCTTGACGCAATATCGCACTGGGATCGGTTCCGCAACTCAGCCTGCCGCCTCGCCTCTCGCTTGCTGTAATCGACGACGAGTGCTTCCGCAAGGTCGGTACCGTGGGGAAGTGAGACGGCGCGGCATGGTCGGCTTGGACGTGTGGCGTTAGCGAGGCCAAGGCGGCGCGCCATCGAACGCACCTCCTCCTTTCCGATACCGCAACATCGGAGCGGCGAGCATACCCCTAGCTCGGCGAGCGCGCGCATGCCCGGACGGCGCGCCGGGTCATCATCGGCGTTGGTACCATCACAGATGCGGGCATCGGGGTAGCGGCGCTTGAGCTCGGAAAAGAGCGCATGCTTGCAGTAGTAACAGCGTAGCGGGTCGTTGAAGCGCACCTCATCGATGGTCAGCGGATTGAGCTCGATAACCTCGAGTGCAAAGCCACCGTCATGTGCTACTTGCGCAGCCCAGGCACGGTCTTCATCGTCGATGAGTGGCGTATCGAAAAAGACAGCAAGCGCACGATGACCGAGCGCACGGTGGGCGATCGTTGCGACGGTGCTCGAGTCGACGCCGCCCGAAAAGGCCGTGACTATCTCGAAAGGGGATGGCGGGGCCGGGGATGGCGACATTACAGCATCGACTCGGCGTGTCCGCACTGAAAGTTCGCATAACGCGCGGCGACAAAGAGGAAGTCGCTCATGCGGTTAACGAGCGCATATACCGCGTCATTTTGCGGTGGCATGTCGGGTGCGTGCAGCAGGCGTTCGAGCGCACGCACCTGCACGCGCGCTTCGTGCAGTCGCCGCGCTGCCGGACAGCCTCCGGGCACGATGAACCCATCGAGCGCAGGGAGCTGAGCATCCAGTGCGTCGATTTCACTCTCAAGCCAGCGTACCTCGGCAACGGAATCGATGCTGTCGTCGTCGTCGGCCTTCCTACCGTCGCCCGTTTGCGTCACGAGCCACCACAGGTCGCGCATGCTGCGTTCGAGCGCACGATGTAAATCGTCCAAGTTCGCTTCCTCGCACACCTGGCAGGCTTCATTGAGTGTCACGACAGTCTCATCGACGCGCCCCGCGAGTTCAATCGTCGCATCGGCCTTTGAGACGCGCCCACGCACAGGATGTGCCGTCATGCCTCCGTCACCGGTTCGTGTGTATATTGATGCTGCCATGAGAATATTCTATCAAACAGAGCATACGTACACGCCGACCGGTATGTTCTACATGCCTCTGCGTGTTATAATGAGAAGTTACGAGTAGAGGCAAGAGGGGCAAATCTTGGCAACGACCGACATCATCATAAAGGGTGCGCGCGAGCATAACCTTAAAGATATCGATACGCGTATTCCGCGCGATAAGCTCGTTGTGATAACCGGCCTGTCGGGCAGCGGAAAAAGCTCGCTTGCGTTTGACACGATCTACGCTGAGGGGCAGCGTCGCTACGTCGAGTCGCTCTCGGCGTACGCGCGTCAGTTCCTCGGCCAGATGGACAAGCCCGACGTCGATCATATTGAAGGCCTGTCACCGGCCGTTTCGATCGATCAAAAAACGACGAGCAAGAATCCACGCTCGACCGTTGGAACCGTCACCGAAATCTACGACTACCTGCGCTTATTGTTTGCGCGCGTCGGTATTCCGCACTGTCCTGTATGCGGCAAGATTATCGAACGCCAGACGAGCGATCAGATTATCGAGGCCGTTCTTGAGCACGACGAAGGTGTGCGCCTCCAGATCATTGCACCGGTTATCGATGGGCGCAAGGGCGAGTTTGCGAAGCTCTTCGACGATCTGCGTGCGCAAGGATTTTCACGCGTGCGTGTCGACGGTGAGGTCCGTACGCTTGATGACCCTATCAGTCTCGACAAGAAGTATAAGCACACCATTGAGGTCGTCGTCGATAGGCTCGTCGTCAAGGATGGTATTCGTACACGACTCGCCGAATCGATTGAGACGGCACTCACTATCGCCGATGGCCGTGTCATCGTGGTCAGTGAGGAGGGCGGCAAAGGTAAGGACAGAGGCAAGGATGCGACAGAGACGACCTACAGCCAGGCGCTCGCCTGCGTCGAGCACGGCGTCTCATTGCCCGATCTCGCACCGCGTGATTTCTCTTTCAATGCGCCGTACGGTGCCTGCCCGGACTGTGCCGGCCTCGGCTCGCGCCTTGAGGTCGACTATAACCTTATCGTCCCTGACCCCACGAAGACGATTAATGAGGGTGCACTTGCGCCTATTCAGATGAACTCGAACTACTATCCGCAGCTGCTCGCTGCCGTTGCCGAACACATCGGATCTTCGCTCGATATACCCTTTGCAAAGCTGCCGAAACGTGCACAGAAAGCCTTTCTTGACGGGACCGGCGATGACAACATCCAGGTCGATTACGTCACGCGCGATGGGCGCAATACGCACTGGTTCGTCAAATGGGGCGGCGTCATCGGTGAAGTGCTGCGCCGCCACAAGGAGAGCGAATCCGAACAGGCACGCGAGAAGCTTGAGCGTTATATGGCCGTCACGCCGTGTGCGACCTGTGGCGGCGCACGTCTCAAGCCCGAAATCCTCGCCGTAACCGTGGGCGACAAAAATATCTTCGGAGTGACCTCGATGAGCGCGCAGGCCTCGCTCGACTTTTTTGAGAACTTGCAGCTCACCGAGGCGCAGCAGCGTATCGCCGTGCGTATCGTTAAGGAGATCGTCGAGCGCCTCCGTTTTCTCGTCGATGTTGGTCTTGACTACCTGACACTTGAGCGCGCAACGGCGACGCTTTCGGGCGGTGAGGCGCAGCGCATTCGGCTCGCTACGCAGATCGGTGCCGGACTTGTCGGTGTGCTCTATATCCTCGATGAGCCCTCGATTGGTCTACATCAGCGAGACAATGCGCGGCTCATTGCGACGATGGAGCGCCTCCGTGACCTCGGCAATACCGTTATCGTCGTTGAGCACGATGAGGATACGATTCGCAGCGCCGACTTCGTCATCGATATGGGGCCGGGAGCCGGCGAACACGGTGGCGATATCGTTGCGCAGGGCACACCGAAGCAGCTTGTGCGTGCTAAGGGGTCGATTACGGCCGATTACCTCAATGGCCGCCGCGTTATTCCCGTACCGGCCGAGCGTCGCCCCTACAAGGGTGGCTATCTCACGCTGAAAGGCGCGCGCGAAAATAACCTCGCCGATATCGATGTCTCGATTCCGCTCGGTGTCTTTAGCGTGGTGACCGGTGTGTCGGGCAGCGGTAAAAGTTCGCTGATTACTGATACCTTGGCACCGTTGCTTGCCAACCGTATTCAGCGCGCGCGCCACCGCGTCGGTGCTCATCGTGGGATCGAAGGTATCGAACTCATTGACAAAGTTATCGACATCGATCAGTCGCCTATCGGACGCACACCGCGCTCGAACCCGGCGACCTACACCGGCGTATGGGATGACATTCGCGCACTCTTTGCGTCGACGCCCGAGGCAAAAAGGCGCGGCTATGCCCCCGGGCGTTTTAGCTTTAACGTGACCGGCGGGCGTTGCGAGGCGTGTAAGGGTGACGGTCAGATTAAGATCGAGATGCACTTTCTGCCCGACATCTACGTACCATGCGAGGTCTGCAACGGTGCGCGCTACAATCACGAGACACTGCAGGTCACGTACCGTGGCAAGACCGTCTCCGACGTGCTCGCCATGAGTGTCGAGGAGGCGCTGAGTTTCTTCGAAAACATTCCCCAGATTAAGCGTAAACTCCAGACGCTCTTTGATGTGGGGCTGGGCTATATTCGTCTCGGCCAAGCTGCAACGACCCTGTCCGGCGGCGAGGCACAGCGCGTTAAACTTGCGAGCGAACTCCAGCGTCGCTCGACCGGTAAGACGTTCTATATCCTCGATGAGCCGACGACCGGCCTACACTTCGACGACGTACGCCAGCTTCTTGAGGTGTTGCGACGACTCGTTGAGCGGGGCAACTCAGTGCTTGTTGTCGAGCATAATCTCGATGTCATCAAATCGGCCGACTTTGTCCTCGACCTTGGTCCCGAGGGGGGAGAACGTGGCGGCCGTATCGTTGCACAAGGCACGCCCGAAGAGGTTGCGCAGGTGGCCGAAAGCCACACGGGGAAGTACCTCGCACATGTCCTAAGCGCATAGCTTCCGACAGCACCAAAAAAATCACCGATGTTTGCTTGTATACACTACGAGGTTAGACGTCCTCTTCCCGAAAATCAGAGAAGTTTTTGAAAAGACGGCTGAGATGGTTGAGGTAATCGGTCGAAGCGTTGACAAATTTTAAGACGTATATATCCTGTCTGAGTACCAGATAAAATACAAGATACTTCTTTTTAACTATGAGCAACCTTGTGACGTGACCTTCGATGAGTTGTTCGCCTATTCGCTCATCAAAATTTAGACCGAGTTCCGGGAAATCTTTTAATGGCTCAAGGGCATCAAGCACGAGCTGCGCGATTCGTATAGCGGCTTGCTCATCAGAGTGTGTCTCTCGAATATAGGATTGAGTGTCTTCAAGGTCATGCGCGAAATCATGAGAAAACTTAAGCTCCAAAACGTTCCCTCATCTCCGACTCCGAGATAGAATCGCCCGCCGTCATCTTCTGAAGACGAGAAGTCAGATCGTTTTGCAGATTATCAATAAATATCTCTGCCTCGATTTCCTCACGACTTTTTATCGGTATATGTCCGGTAAGGATGATTTGGTCCAATACGGAATTGAATACCACCGGGAGGTCAAGGTTGTTCGATTTTAGTACCGCGTTCGCAGCATCAATTTTTTCCGTGTAGGTCCTAAACGTGTAGACCCTGTCTTTTGTAAGAGCGGCCATAACCGTCACCTCTTCTGCGCCTCGCTTTGTATACACTGAGTATAACATATTGTATGACGTCATGTCATACATTTGCCTTGCGACTAAGGAGTGTGGGCCATGTTCTTGTGGGCGAGGCCACTTGCGAGCAACATGCGCACGAACTCGCTTGCCGACATGTCTTCTGACTTGGCCTCACTTTCGATGGCGCGTTTCATGGCAGGTGGTACCTTGACCGATAGTACCGCTGATCCCTCGGCACTCAGCGGTGGAGGGTGTATCCTAAACTGGACTCAAAGTTAAGGTTTTGACGTGAAGGCCGCTGCTCACCGAGCGGCCTTTTCCTTCTCTTCGCCTGTCGTGATACCCTCTATACATGCCAACTCTGCGCGAACAGCTCAGTCACGTCCCCGATAAACCGGGCGTCTACCTCTGGAAAGATGCAGAGGGCAAAGTTCTCTATGTCGGTAAGGCAAAGGCGCTTCGCAAGCGTATGCGTCAGTATGTGAGCGGGCACGATGACCGTATCCGTATCCCGTACCTGATGCAGGAGGTTGCCTCATTCGACTACGTCGTCACGCGCAACGAGAGCGAATCGCTCATTCTGGAGATTAATCTCATCCAGGAACTCAACCCACCCTATAACGTCGACTTCAAGGATGACAAGTCCTATCCGTTCATCGCACTGACGCTTGGTGACTCCTACCCAGGCATCAAGTTCACGCGTGAGAAGCGCATGGCTGGTACGCGTTATTTTGGGCCGTACACCGATTCCCGTGCTGCCCGTGAGGTCATCGACACCGTGCGACGGCTCATTCCTATCTGCCGCTGCACCTGTCCTGAGTGGAGGCAGGTCGCGCGTATCGCGAAGGCAGGCCGGTCTTTCCAATCGACGGCGCGCCCTTGCTTTGATAGTCACATCGGGTTGGGGCCGGGCGTCTGCCAAGGCGCGATTGAGGAGGAAGAGTATCGCCGCCGCATCGATCAGGTCATCGAGTTCCTCAACGGACGCTATGCCCCTATCGAGCGTGAGCTACAGGCCGCGATGGATGAGGCCGCCGCCGAGCTCGATTTTGAAGCTGCAGCGCGCTATCGCAATCGGCTTGAAGCTGTCGAGGCGCTTAAGTCAAAGCAATCGGTCGTTGCGCAACCGTCGCTCGATGCCGACATCATCGGGCTCTATCGTGAGGAGACCGTCGCTGGTGCGTTCGTTCTCGTGGTGCGTGGTGGGCGTGTGCTCTACACGAACGAATACATCCTTGATAAGGGTGTCGACGTAGATTTCGAGACGCTCATGCAAGGATTTTTGACACGCTACTATCTGCAGGCCGCCGATATTCCACCGGCCGTCGTTATCGAGGCACCTCTTGCCGATCGCAGCATCTTCGAGGACTGGCTGACGGTAAAGCGCCGCGAGGGCGATTCCCGTGCTGCTCAGGTGCATATTGAGGTGCCACAGCGTGCGGTCAAGCGCGAACTTATCGAGATGGCACAGCGCAACGCTAAGCACGCGCTCATGCGTTGGATGGTGCGCACACACTACGAGGACGACCGTCTCAACACGGCGCTGACGCAGCTGACCTCGGCGCTTGCCCTGACCGAGCCGCCGTATCGTATCGAATGCTACGACATCTCGACGCTGCACGGCGCCCACTCGGTTGGCTCGATGGTTGTTTTTACCGCCGGCAAGAAGGATCCAAACGCATATCGACGCTTCAAGATTCGTCGGGCCGGTGACGAGGCAAACGACGTGGCGATGATGCGTGAGGTGTTGTCGCGGCGTTTTGCTCCGCGTAATGCCGAAGACGGACGCTTTGCGAAAAAGCCCGACCTCATCATCGTTGACGGAGGAAAACCGCAGCTCAACGCGGCGCGTGCGGTGCTTGAGGAGCTCGGTGTGGCGGTGAGCGTGGTAGGACTGGCCAAGCGCGAGGAGGAGATTTTCGTCACGTGGCAGGATGCTCCGGTTGTGCTGCCCGACGGTGCGCCGTCACTCTACCTCATGAAACGGATTCGTGACGAGGCACATCGGTTCGCCGTCGAGTATCATCGCATGCTGCGTTCCAAGGCGATGACGGCTTCGATTCTTGAGGAGGTCGAAGGCATCGGCCCGGCGAAGCGCAAGGCAATCGTCAAGCACTTCGGCTCATTTGCGAAACTTCGCGCGGCGAGTGCTGCTGAGATCGCCGCTGTTCCCGGAGTGAACGAGACTACTGCCCGGAACATTCATGCTGTCCTCCGCGTATAGTGATACACTCATGGTAGGTGAATCTGCGATCTGCGTACGCGCGTGAAGGGAGATGGCAATGGCTATCAGAGTTGGCATTAACGGGTTCGGACGTATCGGCCGTTTGGTGTTTCGTGCGATGGCCGCTGACCCCGCGTTTGAGGTCGTGGCGATAAACGACTTGACCGATGCAAAAACGCTTGCGCACCTGCTAAAATACGACAGCGTGCATGGCAAATTTGCCGGCACCGTCGAAGTTGACGGGACCGATATCATCGTCAACGGTGGGCGTGTCGTTATCTCGGCCGAGCGTGAGCCGGCCAACCTTTCGTGGGGCGCTCACGATGTTGAACTCGTCGTCGAAGCGACAGGCTTCTTTACCGATGCGCACAAAGCGCGCGCCCATATTGACCAAGCCGGCGCCAAGCGCGTCATCATCTCGGCACCGGCCAAGAACGAAGACATTACCGTTGTGCTCGGCGTCAACGATACCGAACTCGACCCCGCCAAGCATTTTGTTGTGAGCAACGCATCGTGTACGACGAACTGTCTCGCACCGTTTGCGAAGGTGCTACGCGATACCTTTGGCCTTAAGGCCGGCTTTATGAATACGATTCACAGCTACACCAACGACCAGAATATACTCGACCTACCACATGCAGACCTGCGACGTAGTCGTGCAGCGGCGATGTCGATTATCCCGACATCGACCGGCGCCGCGAAGGCCATCGGGCTCGTCATGCCCGACATGAAGGGCAAGCTTGATGGTATGTCGATGCGTGTACCGACGCCGAACGGCTCGGTCGTCGACCTTGTATGCGAGCTTGAGCGTACGACCACGGCCGATGAGATCAACGCCGCGATGAAGGCAGCCGCTACCGGACCCATGAAAGGCATCCTTGAGTACTGCGAGGATCCGATTGTCTCTATCGATGTGGTCGGTAATCCGGCATCGTCGGTCTTCGATTCGCTCCAGACGATGGTCATGGGTGGCGAAGGCACGTTCGTTAAGTGCGTGAGCTGGTACGATAACGAGTGGGGCTACAGCAACCGCGTGGCCGACCTCGCCAAACTTCTCTGCGTCTAGAGGTCTGCCTATGACACCCCAGAAGTCTGTCACAGAGGCGGATGTCGGCGGCAAACGCGTACTTGTGCGTGTCGATTTCAATGTGCCGTTGAGCGGCGCACACAGCACGGATGGTGTGGGCGGCTCGGATAGCACGCGTGGCGCAGTGGTTACCGATGACACACGCATTCGCGCCGCGCTCCCGACGATTCGTCACCTTGTTGAGCACGGTGCACGCGTCATTCTCGTCAGCCATCTCGGCCGTCCGATAGCGGGGGAGCGCGGCGCCGCTCAGCCGGAGTTTTCGCTCAGCCCCGCCTGCCGCGCGCTTGAGGCGTTGCTTGGCCGTGAGGTTAAGCTCCTTGAAGGCAATCTCGAACACGAGGCGAGCGTACGCGAAGCAATCGAGGCCATGAGTGACGGTGACGTTGTCATGCTCGAAAACATTCGCTTCTATCCCGGTGAAAAGAACAACGATCCCGAGTTTGCGCGTGCATTGGCCTCGCTCGCCGATCTTTACGTCAACGATGCATTTGGCACGGCACACCGCGCTCATGCTTCGACGGCCGGTGTCGCCGAGTTTTTACCGGCTTACGCGGGGCTGCTGCTCGCACGTGAAGTCGATACGCTCGTTACGATGCTGCGCGATGCTCCGACGCCGTTTATCGCTATTTTGGGCGGTTCGAAGGTCTCTGACAAGTTCGGTGTTATCGAGCGTCTCATCGACGTCGTCGACACGCTGCTCATAGGTGGTGGTATGGCGTTCACATTCGTCGCAGCAAAAGGTTACGATGTCGGCACGTCGCTCGTCGAGCCCGACTGGGTCGAGCCGGCTACCCGTATGTTGGAGAAGGCGGCGCAGAAAGACTGCGAGCTCTTGTTGCCCGTTGACTACGTCGTTGCCGACCGGTTTGCCGAAGACGCCGCGACTCGCATCGTCGCCGCCGAGGAAATTCCTGTCGATATGATGGGTCTCGATATCGGCCCGGCGTCGTGTGAGCTCTTCGCAGCAAAGATTGCCGAGGCGCAGACGATATTCTGGAACGGTCCGATGGGTGTCTTCGAGATGGCGCCGTTTGAAGCCGGCACGAAGGCCGTTGCGGTGGCGGTGGCCGCCAACGATGAGGCGACGAGCGTCATCGGTGGGGGCGATAGCGTTGCCGCACTCAAAAAGTTCGGTCTTGAAGAGCAGGTCACCTTTATCTCGACCGGTGGAGGAGCGGCGATGAAGCTCGTCGAAGGCGCAGCGCTGCCAGGTCTGAGTGCATTAGGGGAGGTATAAGTATGGCAAGGAAACCGTTGGTAGCAGGAAATTGGAAGATGAACAAGACGGCAGCCGAAGCCGTTTCGCTCATCAACGGACTCAAAGAGGTCGCAAGCAACTGTGGCGATGACGTTGAGATCGTCGTTGCGCCGCCCTTTACGGCGCTCCACAGTGTCAAGACAATCTTCGATCTCGATCGCGTCAACATGGCACTCGGTGCCCAGAACATGTTCTACGAGACCGAAGGCGCCTTTACCGGTGAGATATCGCCACGCATGCTTCAGGCCGAGCACTGTCGTTACGTTATCCTTGGCCATAGCGAGCGTCGTCAGTACTTTGGCGAGACCGATGAGGCCGTTAACCGCAAGGCGAAAGTTGTCTTTGAGCACGACATGACGCCGATTGTCTGCTGTGGCGAGTCGCTTGAGACACACGAGGCTGAAAAGACGGCCGAGTGGATAACCGAGCAGGTCAGCGCTGCGATTACCGGTTTACTTCCCGAACACGCAGCACGCCTTGTCATCGCTTACGAGCCGATTTGGGCGATCGGCACCGGCAAGACGGCTACGCCCGATATGGCTCAGGAGGTTTGCGAGCTTATTCGTACTGTTGTCACCGAGATGTTCGACGAGGATATCGCCGCTACGGCGCGCATTCTCTACGGTGGCTCGGTCACCGAGCTCAACGCCCACCTCTTCTTTGCCGCCGATGACATCGACGGCGCGCTTGTGGGTGGTGCAGCACTCGATGCACAATCGTTCGGCAAGATCATCAAGGCCGCGTGTGGGTGTGGCTGAGCCGAATCCCGTTGTAAGGCGCCCCGTCGCGCTCATCATCATGGACGGGCTTGCCTATGGGGCGTCGGCAGACACCGCCGACAACGCGATTGCACGCGCCAACACCCCAAACCTCGATCATCTTTGGGCAACGTATCCACACATGTTGCTTGGAGCGTCGGGTGCCGATGTCGGCCTACCCGATGGCCAGATGGGAAACAGCGAGGTCGGTCACCTCAACATCGGTGCCGGACGCGTCGTCTATCAAGACATCACGCGCATCGATCGCGCTATCGAGGACGGCTCGTTTTTTGATAACGACGTTCTGTGCGCTGCCATCGATGTAGCTGTCAATCGCGCGAGCGAGGCGGGCGAGCAAAACGGTCAGGGCACCGTCCATCTCATGGGACTTATCTCCGATGGGGGGGTACATGCGTCGTTGAATCACCTGTACGCGCTCCTCGAGCTGGCTCAGCAGCGTGGTGCGCTCGATGTGGTGATTCACTGCTTCATGGATGGACGCGATGTGCCGCCTCGGAGCGCCGTCGGCTATCTGCGTGAACTTGAGGCCCGTTGTAAAGAGATCGGTCTCGGTCGTATTGCGACCGTCACGGGTCGCTACTTTGCGATGGACCGCGATGGTCGTTGGGATCGCGTGCAGCGTGCCTACGAAGCACTGACGATAGGTGCCGGTCGTCAAGAACCAAGCGCAATCGAGGCATGTGAAGCAAGCTACGCCCGTGGCACCACCGATGAGTTTATCGAGCCGACCGTTATCGATGGTGACTTCACGCCGATAGCCGAGGGCGACACGGTCATCTTCTTCAACTTTCGCCCCGATCGTGCGCGTGAACTCTCTCATGCGTTGACCGACACCACGTTTACCGGCTTTGACCGTGTCGCTCATCCGCATACGCACTTTGTGTGCATGACACCTTATGACGATACGCTCGACGCACCTATTGCGTTCCCGAAAGAGCCACTCGCCGACACACTCGCCGAGGTCCTCTCGACCCATGGACTACGCCAGATGCACGTTGCCGAGACCGAGAAATATGCTCACGTTACCTTCTTTCTCAACGGAGGGCGCGAGAAACCCTTTCCCGGCGAGGAGCGCATCCTCATTCCCAGCCCGCCGGTTGCGACGTATGATCTTCAGCCTGAGATGAGTGCACCTGAAATTGGCGATGCGCTGGTCGAGTCAATCACCCACGATGCCGCCGATGTCTACCTCTGTAACTTTGCTAACGGTGATATGGTCGGCCATACCGGCATATTTGACGCTTCGGTGAAGGCCGTTGAGGCCGTTGACCTGCAAATTGGACGTATCGTTGAAGCGATGCAGGAACGCGGTGGTGCGGTACTTATTACGGCCGATCACGGCAACGTCGAGCAGATGGTCGATCATGATGGCACGCCGGTCACCGCGCATACGCTTAACCCGGTTCCGCTGGTGGCGATAGATACCGGCGCAGGCACCCTTAAGCCCGGCACACTCTCCGATATTGCGCCGACCGTGCTCGCGCTGTGCGGAATTGAGATACCTCATGCATGGACAGGCCGCAATTTGCTGATATACTAGAACGTTCGCAGGAAGTAAGGAGCAATCGTGAGTCCGTTATTCATTGCAACGCTTATCATCTGGGCCATCTCAGCAGTTGGCCTCATCGTCCTTGTTTTGCTTCATAGTGGGCGCGGCGCCGGCCTCTCGGAGACGTTTGGCGGTTCGATGGGCGGCGACTTTGGCACCGGCGTTATCGAGAAGAACCTCAATCGTATCACTATCGTCTGCTCGCTCGTTTTCATCGGCACGCTTATTGCGATGATCTTTGTATGGCCGACAGGCAATATCTAAAACGTACTTCACGAGGAGCCGTGCTTGCGGCGATGCTGCTCGCCGCTGTGTTGCTTATCGGTTGTGGACGTCCGGTCCCGAATCCCGAGTCACCCGATTCGCGCTCGCCGGTAGCGGGCGGCACGATGACGTATTTCATCGATGAACCGCGCTCACTTGAGCCGCGCCATGCCGTTGATGCTGACAGCCTCGCCGTCATCTCGGCGCTTTTCGACCCACTCGTCAAGGTCGATCCCCATGATTCAACGATACTGATAGGTGCTGCGGCTGAAACGTTTAGTTCAACGGCGACGGCTACGGTGTGGACGTTCGAACTCGATCAAACGGCACGCTTTAGCGATGGCTCACCGGTACGCGCGCAGGACTTCGTCTACGCATTCAACCGTATCGCAAATCCGCAGACGGTCGATACGATTACACGCGAAGTAGCCCCGTCACCGATTATCGACAGCCTCGCGCTCGTCGTCGGTTTCGATGAGGTTATCACCGGCACCGCGACGACTCTTTCGGGGGTGCGCGCCCTCGATGACTATACCTTGCAGATTACGCTCACGCGCCCCTTCGCCGACTTCGCTTATCTGATGGCACATCCGGCGTTTTCGCCGCTGCCGCAGGAGACCGTCGAGCGTGGTACCGAACATAATGGAACGCTCATCCCGTACGGCGAGATGCCTATCGGCAACGGTGCCTTCAAACTCGATGAGCCGTGGCGTCACGATCAACATCTGAAGACGGTGCGCAGTGACATGTATCGTGGCGAGCGACCGTACTTGGAGGGCGTGACGTTTCGCATGTATCGTGATGTCGAGACGGCGTACCGTGAGTTCCTGGCCGGCAATCTTGACTATACGTTGATTGCGCCGGGCGAGATCGAGGCAGCTGTAACACAGTTCGGAAGCGCGCCTGATGGCTACCGCGCTAACCCGGGCGAGCAGGTGCTCCTCGGTGGACGTGCGTTGACCTATAGTCTTGTACTCAACAACGAGCACGAGCAGCTTGCGAATCCTGCAGTGCGACGCGCGATTTCACGCGCGATCGACCGCGAGGCGCTCTGCGCTGATATCTTTGCTGACACGCATATCCCTGCGACGAACATCGTCTCGCCGGGTGTGGCCGGGTACGTCGAGCGTGCGTGGGCCGATACGCGTTTCGATGCGAACACAGCACGCTCGGCGCTTGCCGAGTCAGGCTATCCTGAGGGCGCAGGGCTCGTGCCGTTCGTATTCATCTATCCGTATGGCACTGGCCACCGGGACGTTGCCGAGCAGGTTCAGCGCGACCTCGCTACGGTTGGCATCCGCGTTGAGCTTGAGGAACTCGAATGGGAGGCGTATCTTGAGCGTTTGGCCGCCGGCGCATTTGGTTTTGCGAGCGTGAGCTACGGTGCCGATTATCTGTCGGCCTACCCGTTTCTTGAAGGTGCGTTTGCCTCGACGTCACCGGAAAACTTTGCGCGCTATCGTTCGGAGGCGACCGATGTGGCGCTCGCCGAGATAGCGACGATGGACGACAATGAGATACGATCTCGGCGTCTTGAGGCGCTCAATAAGACGATTGCGGCCGATAACCCTGTCGTTCCCCTCACGCATCCCGGCATCGGGACGATCGTTTCTACGCGTATGCGCGATTTCTCGATAAATGTGCTGATGGTGCCCGACTGGACGAACGTTTGGATTCCGCGCGACCGCCAACAGCCCCAGAATACCTCGCAACGATAAAGTGTGATACCATGTTTCCTCGATATGTGTCGGAGTGGCGGAACGGCAGACGCGCTAGCTTGAGGGGCTAGTGCCCGTAAGGGTGTGAGGGTTCAAATCCCTCCTCCGACACCAAAAATATCAGCAGGCCAACCTAGTTATTAAAATCACCAAATAGTCAGCCCATTGGGCTGGCTATTTTCTTGTGAACGAAACGTGAAGATACTGCGCTCTTTATGTGTATCGCAAGCACGTGGCTATACCATAGGCAAAAACAGCTGTGATACACTCGTAGACGCAGTAAGGCGTTTAGAAAACTTGCAATGTGCAGCTATCTTTTCGGAGATTAGGTTGTTGTACGAACCGCAACGAGGTGTCCAGCCTCTAAAGCCGGTTCGTGTAGCATTGCTATTCTAACTCGTCTTACTGCAAAAGGGGCTGGCACCTTTTTGACGTACACGCCCCTTTATGACTGGTTAGGGGGGCTGTTTAATGTCAAATTACACTGCATATATTGGTGGAGAACCACAGATGTATTCCGGGTCTGCCGGATCAGGTTTCGTATTGCTGCGTGACGATGAGGAGGTGTGTACGGCGGGTGCTTATCTTGGACAAGCGACCAATTATGTTGCCGAGTACAGTGCGCTCATCTGGGTGCTTGAAAATGCGCTTGCTCTCGGTGTGACCGAGATTGATGTTTATACTGATTCTGACCTCATCGTCAAACAGGTTACCGGAGAATATGGAGTTAAGGCTGCCGGTCTAAAACCGCTACAGGTAGCAGCAGCCGAGCTGTGTCGAGGTTTTGAGCGTTGCATGTTGATACAGATACCACGCGAGGAAAACATACGACGCGCCACCCAGCTTGCGAAAGAGGCAGTAGGCGTACAGGCGCAGGTGGGCATCTGTGAGGTCTCGCCCGAAGACATACCTGCGCTCATGCCGATATTTTTGTTTGGGGAACTAGGCTAGAGGGTGGACACGCATGGTCTGATAGTGACCTTCGGCAAACACAAAGGTGAACGGTGGACACGTGTGCCGGTAAACTATCTACGTTGGTGCGTAAATGAGATATCAGAAGACCGAGAGGCACACAAGATAGCGAAAGCGGAGTTAGCTCGGCGAGGCGACACAATGCCGACTGATATCAAAATCAGCAATCACGCCATCAATTCGGCAAGCCTGCGAATTATCGAAAAATGGCACGAGGATAGAAAACAGAACGAGGGCCTGTATTCATGGCTTGTAAGGATATGTGAAGAAGCACTGACAGACCAGTCTGACTGCAAACGCGACCGTATTGTCCATAAAGGGTGTGTGCTCATATTTGCCTATGGTAATGAGTACCCCACATTGAAGACGGTAAAACCAAATAGGCACGTTTACCAAACACGGACGAGATAAATAGCACGCTGTTTTTGGTCGCGGGGGCAGGATTTGAACCTGCGACCTTCGGGTTATGAGCCCGACGAGCTACCAGACTGCTCCACCCCGCACTTTGAGCGAGTACCCACTCTAGCATACTCATCCACATAGTACAAATCGTTTTACGAGCACGCACCCTTGTGTATCAGGTATAATTATGCTCGGTATGACGAAGCTGGTACATAGCAGAGCCGTCATCTTTTTGGCGGCGCTCCTTCTTTGGAGTGGCGTATTCGTGAGCATAGTGCGCGCGATTGACCCGTCACTCGATAATCTTACCGTTGAAACCGGTCCTCCGCCTACCGATGCCGTCAGTTCCGGGTCGCTTAATGCCCCCTCGGCGACGACCCTACAGCCTGGTGAGGTACTCGTCGGCAAATCGGTCGTTTATAATAACGATCCCGTGCTCGGCACCCCGGATGGTACCGTTACCGTGACGCTTTCGGTGTGGGGGCAGACCTATACCGATGATGGCACCGTCAAGGACCCGCTCGTCGCCATGAGCGGTGGTGTGTTCGTCTCGGTTACCGACGATATCGGTGAGTTTGCGCTCGTAGGATCTCTGCCGGCCGGGCTTACGCTGAGTGGCACGACGGTGACGTGGGATATCACCGACCAGTCGACGATTCTTGGGCCTGCGCCCCTTACGGTGAGCTACACCCTCACAGTCGTAAACCCACCTGCGCAGCCGCCGTACACGCTGGACTACTGGTACTCGACCGGTACCGCTGCCGCGAGCTTCATGCCAGCCGATGACAACCCCTACTACTGGACGACCGAAGAGGTCAGCTATAACGAATTCACCATGTCGATGAACTGGAACAACGGCACCGGGCTCAACAGCGGGGCGATTATCGACAACGTATTAGGTCGCACCATTGTGTTTCCGAAGAATATCTCGCCGCAGAATGCCAACCCGTACAACACCGATGGCTCGATGAACACGACGAGCGGTTACTGGAACTGGTGGCCGCAGAATACCGGCACGCGCAATCAGGCCGCGACGGTGACGACGGGCGGCACCACGCAGTACTACACGTGGCAGCTGTATTGGGAGAAGGGCTCGACGTCACATTATACCTTCACCGTCAAAGATCTCGACGGCACCGGAATAGATATCCAGTATGAGATCGATTTCACGACCGGCGGAGGCAATGAGGCGACGCCGGGTGGTCGTACCGTTATCAGCGAGAATCACTTTCAACGTACCTTTAACTCAACTCAGGACGATTTGTTCAGCTGGGACGGGCAGACGATTGCGCTCAACCTCGATGTGACCGGTCGTGTGAGGTTGCTCGATGAGACGAGCCCCTCCACCACGTTCGAACTTACTATCGCAAAAGAGTTTGGCACCTCCGATTTTCATGATCGATGGGGCATGACCGATGACTCCCCGTTTACCATTCGCCTTAAGGACGATACGACCGACTTTGACCTCGTCTTCATCGATAACGGGGACGGCACCTATACCTATAATGGTCTGGCGGCAGCAGGTACCGGTACGCTCATTACGTTTAGCGTCAATAATCCGGCGGTGCTACTCGACGTGCCGACCGAAGACGAAAACGGTGTGCAGAAAACGTACTCAATCGCAGAGTATTTTCCGTGGGATCCGAGCAATCCGCACGCGCCGGTCGTTGACGTGCAGTACGCGGTCGATGGTGGCACGCCTGCCGATACCGTCACCATTACGCCTACGGCCAACGACGACACCGAGCTGACGGTCATCAACACCTTTGCCGACCCGGCGTTCGGTGTTATGAACGTACTCAAACTGTTTAACGGATACCCCTCTGATTGGGGCATTACCTCTTCGACCGTCTTCGAGATGATGATATGGGACCCTGAGGGGTATAATGGTGCCAGCAATCCTTCCGGTAACTATTTGCTCTTCGTGGCACCAGACGAACAGGCACTCGTTACCGATGGCTGGACAAGTCCCGGCTGGGTTGAGGGCACGCTCTTCTGTGTCGGTAATGGCGGCCTTGACATCAGCGATCCTGCCGCGTGGCAGTTTAGCGACGATTACTGGGAAGATCGCTATGATGCCGGTACCGCCGATGTACTGACCGTCATCTCGCTCACCGAGCTCGAACAGGTAGGGCTCTCGAATCTCTGGCCGGGGCCATACGAGGTCCATGAGCTTGATTTTAACGGTGAGCTCTTGTCGACGACATCGCCGAGCGGCGCATGGTGGCAGGCCGTCTACAGCTTCGACGGGGTTAGCGGCACACAGGGAGTTGTACCACCTGCCGGCATACTCAACGCTATGGTGACAAATACCTTTGTGCACGGCGAGAGTAACCTCTCGATATTTAAGGAGTTACTCGGCTATCCGCAGGACTGGGATGTCGATGACGATACCGTCTTCGATATCCGCATATGGGATATGACGACAGGCAACTACCTGCTCTTTGACCCAACGCCACTATCGGATGGGACGTGGCGTCACGTTGGCTCCAGCGACTCAGATGGAAACCGCACGCTCGATGACCCGACGTGGACCGGCGACCTATCAACGGCGTTGGACTATCTTGATCTGAGTGTTAACAGCCCGATCGTTGTGTCGAATCTGTTCCCCGGCACCGACCACCACTACACCGTGCGCGAAATCAACGTGACCGACGGACACGCGGTGCGGCTCGTCGTCGGTGGTGTGGACATTACCGATGACACTGAGGCCGGCGGTATCGTTATTGAGCACGACGGAAGCCGCAACGCCACCATCGTCAACAGCTACCTCAACCAACAAGAAGGTAAGGCGATCGTCTACAAGCAGCTTGCCGGCGACTATGCAGACTACGATGTCGATGATGATACGGTGTTCACGGCGCGCGCAACGAATATAACCGAGGACGGCAAGCTGCTTCTCTTTACGCAAAACGCCGACACCACCGACCCGACGATGAGCTCGTACACGTATTGGGGGCTGCTCGACGAGGCGACCGGCGAGGTCTATCAGTTGCAGTGGGACGGCACTGGAGGCGGAAGTGCCACGTGGACATATGAGCCGGCCGGCACGCTGGAGAGCAATCTTGCTGCGTACCCGACGCTTGGCACCGGTCTTGCGATTAGCGTGAACAAACCAGCCTTGCTCAGCGGGCTCGTCCCCGATGACTATCAGGTCTCCGAGCTCCTCGACCCGAGCGGCACCTATACCGCCTCGGTAGAAAACGGCGGTGCGATTCACATTGAGGATGAGAGCGCGATAGGTGTGACGGTTATCAATACGTTCGACTCAAGTATCCTTACCGGCAGCCTGACCATCAATAAGCAGCTTGCCGGTGATTGGGCGAACTGGGGCGTGCTTAACTCGACGATGTTTGAGACGCAGGTCGTCAACGTCGATACCGGCAACGACCTCGCATTTATACTTGAAGAAGAGACGGCCGGTTCGACAACGTATACCTACGTGGGCGAATTTACGAGCGGTGGTGTTCTTGTCGATGCCGAGGGCAATCCCATTGAAGTGAGTACACTGCCCGATGTGCCGCTTGACTATGTGCTCATAAGCGTTATGGCACCTGCTACCATCGATGGTTTGCCGCAGGGCAACTACCAAATCGTTGAGGTAGATCAGACGGCGACGCACGGTACCTACACGGCGACCTATACGGTTGGGGGTACGGCCGGTGACGGTACGTTTGCCGTTACGCCGCCGATAGGGGCACTCGCCGTTAATGCAACGGTGACGAATACGTTCGACACATGGGTTCCCGACCCGGTCTTCGGCGATCTGACGGTTAGCAAGGTATTGCAGGGCTATCCTGCTGACTGGAGCGTGACCGCCGCCACTGAGTTTATGGTGCGCGTGTGGGATGTCACCAACAACCGAGTGCTCCTGTTTGCGCCGGTGCCGCAGCCTGACGGTAGCTTTATGTGTGTCGGCAACGATGCCCCTGAGGGGGGCGATCCCGTTATTACCGAGGACGGTTATGCAGGGCCGGTGACCTCGCAGCTTCCGGTGAGCGTCGATGTGCCTCTCGCGCTGTCCAACATACCGGCCGAGTCAAATCTCGAATACGCTATCGAAGAACTCAACGTTGCCGACGGGCACACGATACGGTTTATCGACGGCACAAGCGAGATTGGTGTTCCGGGCCCGATAAGCGGAGTCATTGCAATGGTGCCGGACGGCAACGTCGACGTGACGATCGTTAACTCGTATCTACATCGCAGTGAGGGGCGCGTGATTATCGACAAGCAGCTCGCCGGTGATTGGGCGGCGTTTGCGAGCACCGATACGACCTTTACGTTGCGATTGACCAACGAACGTACGGCAGATGCGAATGCGATACCTCCGTATCTCGGCAACGTTTTAGTATTTACGTTTGAAGGGGAGAGTGCGTCTGCGCGCACCTATGCCTTTATGGGCGAGATCGATTCTGACGGTGTCCTCTGGGTCGTCGAGTGGGACGGTGGGACGGGCTTGCCCAGTCTCGTGCCAGCGGTGGATGCGCCGGTGGCTAACACGGATGGCACCTATACCTGGGGTGGTATGACGTTGTATGCAGACCTCACGTTGAGCGTACAGAAGCATATTGAGCTCATCGAACTTATTCCGGGAGACTATCGGATTACCGAGGACGTTCCGGTGTCAGCCGATTATGTGGTCGGATATTCTGTGGGCGACATCGTCCATCTGACTGCCGATGATGCGCTGGGCGTAACGGTTACCAATACGTATCGCGCAACACCGCGACCAGATCCCGATCCACCACCAGGACCAGGACCGACGCCCAATCCGGACGATAACGGTGGCGGTTCGAACACGAATCCTACAACGGGCGATAGCAATAATCTAATGGCGTGGATACTCCTGTTGGCTGGAGCGCTGGTGTTTTTGGCCGGTGCCGCCGAGAGAGTATGGCGCCCACTCAAAGATTAGTACAAGAGACCGGCGAGCAGGAGCAAGAACACGACGATGCCGGTGACTACGCTAAAACAACCAGCAAACGGTGAGCGCGCGGTTGCGGCGCTGGTGATGTGTTCGGCGTCGTCGTCGGTGAGCGCGGCGACGATAGCAGCGAGTTGCGTGCGACCGGCACGCGGTGCAGGAAGCTCTTTGAGGAGCGCGTCACGGCAGTCTTTCGTTGTCGCAAACCGTGCTTCGGGGTTGCGCGTGAGCGCGGTGGCGAGTGCATCGTTGAGCGGGGGGTTTTCGGTCTGCAGGAGAGCCGGTTCACCGACCGTCTGGAGTTTCTGCATGGTGGTGAGCGCATCGGGCGCTTTGCGCAGGTTGCGCGCGGCGGCGTACTGTTCCTCGTAGGGGAACTCATCGGCAAGTAACTCGTAGATGACGGCGGCGTACGCCCAGTCATCGGTCGCAGATGTGACGGCGCGGCCGGTAAGCTGTTCGAGCGGCATATAGCCAATCGTGCCGGCCGTTGCGCTTGGCTGGCCGGTTGCCTGCGAAAGCGCCGAGACGCCAAAATCGATGACCTTAGCATGCCCTTCGTGATTGATGAGGATATTTGCAGGCTTAATATCGAGGTGAAGCACACCGTTTTTATGTGCAAAAATGAGCGCATCGCCCACATCTCGTGCAACCGTGGCGATAATCTCATCGGTGATATCTTCGCTCGCAATATCGGCAAGGGTGACGCCATCGATATATTCCATAATGAGATAGGCGGTCTGCTCGGTGATTTTAAGGTCGTACATGGTGACGATGTTAGGGTGGTTGAGCATCGCGGCGGTACGCGCTTCTTCGAGAGCCGCGGCACTCGCATGGACATCGCTGAGAGCGACCTGTTTGATAGCGACGCGTCGTTTCATCTGCTCATCGAACGCGACGAAGACATCGGCCTGACCGCCGCTCCCAAGCGGCGCAAGTGGGCGATATCTATCAAGCAACAGCGAAGCCATGAGTATAGTATATAGTAGTAAGCATGAGAATTTTTCGTAACATACGCGCGGTGTGTTTTGATGTGGGAAATACGCTGCTGCGGCCATACCCGTCGACCGGCACCGTAATGAGCGAGGTGCTCTTACGTTTTGGCTGGCAGATTCCTCCCGCGCATCTTGATGCTGAGATGGGCGTCTTTGATCGCTACTATGCTCAGGAATACGAACGTGATGAGTCGTTTTGGTCCGAAGAGGCGCGCCAGCGCGAGATGTGGATTAACGGTTTTGCGCAGGTGTGTCGTGCGGTTGGCGTCGATCGACAGATCGCCGAGATTGCAGAGGCCTGCTACGACGAGTTTGATGCCGGTGCGCGATGGCAGCTTTTTAAGGGGACTGAGGCGACGCTTGAGGAGCTGCGACGGCGCGGCTATCGGCTTGCGGTCATCTCAAACTGGGGTGCAGGACTCGAAGAATTACTGCGGTCGGTCGGCCTTGGTTCGTACTTTGAGGTCGTGACCGCAAGCGCGGCAGCAGGAGTCCACAAGCCATTGCCGGGCGCATTTCACCTGACGCTCGATAGGCTCGGCGTGCTGCCGGAAGAGGCCGTGCATGTGGGCGACCATCCTACTGCGGACGTCGAAGGAAGCGCGGCGGTCGGGATGCACCCGGTGCTCGTGCGCCTTGATGAGGGCGAGAATTTTGACCCTACCGTCGACGTTGCGAGCGGCGTCGGTGAGGTGCCGGTGATTACCGCGTTACCCCAACTACTGGAGCTGCTGCCCGAAGTAGCAGGGGAGTAGGCTTCACCGAGAGTCCAATGCGTTATGATAAATACAACGACTGAAGGGAGTGCGTCATGACAAATCATATAGCTCTCAAGACAAAAGCCAAAGAGGTTTTTGATCGCAACACGTGGCACTTGATGTTAGGGTATGCTCTTGCCGTGGCGTTGCCGACACTGATAGTAGGAGGTTCGGGTGCCTACAGCACGTGGGATACCACCAGTACGTCTTCACTATCCAGTCTTAACGCAGATGCTCCAGAGGCACTCATAGTCCTTTTTATATTGCTCGCTGTCCTCCTCATGCTCTCGACATTCCTTATCATCATTCTCATCGGGGCAAGTCTTTTAAGTTCTCTTCCGATGTCGGCATATCAGCGCATGTGTCTGCGGGCGCATGATGGAGTCGCTGTTGAGGTTGAGAGTTTGGTTGATGTCAAGGAATATTGGTCAAAGCTACTCTGGCTTAATTTTTGGATGGGATTCAAGATATTTCTCTGGTCGCTTCTTTTTGTCATTCCAGGCATTGTCGCAATGTATCGCTATGCATTGGCCCCCTATATTTTGTTTGAGAATCCCGGAAAAAGTCCCGCACAATGTATTACCGAATCTTCCATGCTTATGAAGGGTCGCAAGGGTGCGCTTTTTACGCTTGATTTGAGCTTCATTTTATGGGGACTTCTGGTGGTGTTCACGGGTGGAATTGCTACATTTTTTGTGACGCCGTATCACACATTAACCCGTGCCGGTTTTTATCGAGAAGTAGTGCCGAAAAGCGATAATACGAGCGCTAGTACCGACATAATGACGGCTGAGATGGTTGCAGATTGCTAAAGCCTTGGCAAGCTCAAAATGAGCATCGAGCCGGGTCCCACTGGGTGTTGTCATCGATCCAGCTGAGGTACTCGGGCAGACCGCTCGTGAGGGGAACCTGTACAATTTCGGGCACCTTGTATGGATGATTTCTCTTGATGCAGCCCGCGACGCGCTGAAAGAGCACCGTTCGCGTCTTGATGAGCAGCATGACCTCGCCATTCTCGCAGAGCTCATCTTGCCAGATGTATATGCTTTCGATAGGAAAGAGTTGGACGCATGCGGTCAACTTATCTTCAAGAAGTTGTCGCGCAATAATCTTCGCCGAATCTCTGTCGGCGCAGGTAGTGATGACGATTGCGTACTCTGTCGAAGTTGCGAGGTCGCGCGCTCGTTCGGCCTTCGTATCGAAAGTCGTCACTCCTCCTCAACTTTCTTGAACGTGTCTTTCGGAGCCTTACACATGGGACAGCAAAAGTCGTCGGGAAGTTTTTCAAAAGCGACATCACGGTTGTACGTCCAGCCACAGCATCCGCACACATATTTGGTCATCGAAAACTCCTTTCACCAAGAACGGTACCACACCGCCATTGTAACATGCTATCCTGTAAGCCAACACATAAAAACCATGTACACGTCAACAGAAGGGATCCTCTTATGACCGCTACGAACTGGAATCTTGTGCTTGATAGCTCAAGCAATCTCGACGATGCCGACCTTGGGGGAGGTATCGCGCGCTCGATTGTACCGATGAAGATTATTATCGATAGCAAGGAGTTTATCGACAACGCCAAGCTTGATGTTGCAGATATGATGCGCAAAATGAAGGAGAGCAAGACGGCGAGCAGTAGCGCGTGTCCGTCCGTTGGCGAGTTTGCGGAGCGGTTTCGTGCGGCAAAAAACACCATCTGCATCACGTTAACTTCAGCGTTAAGTGGCACGTACGATGTGGCACTTCAAGCGAAGGCACTCGTGCTTTCCGAGGATCCGTCACGCAATATTCACGTCGTTGACTCATGTGGAACCGGCGGCAAGCTGGCGCTTATTGCCGAGGAAGCCGAGCGTCTGATTCGTGAAGGAACCGTGTTCGACGAGGTAGTCAAACGTACCGAAGCGCATGCGAAAAATATCAAGTTGCTCTTCTCGCTTGCATCCTTTGACAATCTTATCAAGAACGGACGTATGCCCAAATATCAGGGTATGCTCGGTCAGATTTTGCGCGTTCGTCCTGTCGCTGAGGCGACCGACGAAGGCACTATTGAAGTACTCGATAAGCCGCGTGGAGAAAACGCAATGCTGCGCACGATGGTCGAACGCATGCAGGGCTTCAAAAATCTCGAAGGCGTACGCATTATCATCGATTGTTGCGACAGCCACGATATCGCGCTCAAGCTTAAAGAGAAGATTGAAGCGGTCGCCAACGTCAAGGATGTGCGGCTTACGTCCACGCGTGGGCTGTGCTCATACTATACTGACGAGAAAGGCTTTATCGTCTCGTTTTAATCTGCGCAACCACGACCTTACGAAACGAAAACCCCGCCGAAGCGGGGTTTTTCGAGGTTTTCCAACGTCCGACAATACACTGCCTACTTTTTTGGTGTGCGTGGTCCAATGACAGGGTAGAACGTCTTGCCGAGTGCGCCGTTTACAATCATTGCAGCGCTCAGGTAGATGCCAAGGCATCCGGCTACGAGCAGCGCGTACGCGGGAACCGGTGCCCACGTCATCGGCAGGATGCCCAGATCGAGCACGACGATAAACGGCAGCGCAACGTTGAGTGTCAGTACAATCAGCGAAAGCAGGCTAAACGGCTTCATGAATGCTGGCGTCCACAGGAGCACGACGATTGCCAGCGCCAGCCATGCCCAGCCGTCGATACGCGCATCGACCGGCACACCCGTGAGAACACCGTGATACTTAACGAACATCTCCAGACCGCCGGCGAGCATAAAAAACCCGCTAAAGAACAGAAAGGTGTTTCCGCCGACGAAGTTCTTGTTCTTCAGATCAAGGAGCGCGACGATAACCTGAATGACGAAACCACCGATGAGCCAACATCCGATGAGCGGTAGTGCCGAGGTCTCAACAAAGCCGTTGAGGAGTGCAAAAAAGCAAAAGCAAGCGACCGCAAGGGCCACCAGTCCTGCCGGTGTTGGGTTGGCCCACTCGGGAACCGGGGTGTTGCTCGCACTCTGCGTACGAGCCGGTTGTTTCGCTTCTTCCATAACCTTTCTCCTTTATATCCGGAAAATTACGAAGGTTACAGAGTAACATGTATGCGGCACCTGTGCGAAAAAAATTTGCTCATGACGGAAAAGTAACAGAGCCGTCACAGCCTTTACGCACACGCCACCTGAACACGACATGCGTTACAATGGACGCGATGTTCAAACAAAGGGGGCAAATCATGTATAACCGTACGGAAGTCAAAGGCAAGGCAAAGGCGATGTTCAATCTCAATCTGGTTGCGTTGATTGCGGCGTTTGCGATTGCGCTTATCCTGCCGGTGATATTGAACAGTATTGTGAGCTTTTTTACGCAGATGAGCTTGCTCGCGGGCTTTGGTGGCGCTGCAGAGATGAACGCCGCTATCGACAATCCGGAGGCCGCCGGAGCTATGGCACTGGCCACGTTTTTTAGTGTATTTGGACTGCAGTCTCTTCTCACGGTCGCTATCAGCATATTCAGTGCTATCGCCATGCTCGCCTTCCAGCGCATGACCTTGACGGCATACGATGGGGTCGATGTTACGGTCAGCAACATGCTCGACATCAAGGAATACTGGCTGAAATTGTTCGGACTTTCTCTTTGGATGGCTGTGCGTATCTTCCTGTGGTCACTGCTGCTTATTATTCCGGGTATTATTGCGGCCTACCGTTATGCGATGGCACCGTACCTCATGTTCGAGGATCCGAGCAAGGGTATCAACCAGTGCGTTGACGAGTCAACGGCGATAATGAAGGGTCGCAAGTTCGACCTATTCGTGCTCGACTGGAGCTTTATCCTATGGATTCTGCTCATCATTGTGACGTTTGGTCTCGCAGTATTTTACGTGGGGCCCTACATGGAAACGGCGCGTGCCGGTTTCTATCGGGTCGTAAGTAGTGAGGGCGAGTCCTCTACCGAGCAGCCCGTTACCGTATAGATCGCTACTTCTTTTTGACGAACGAAATGTGCCGCCCCTTGGGGCGGCACTGACGTCTGTGTCACCTCACTGTTATACTAGACCACAATGAGTGTAAAGCCCCATACATCCCACACCGCCCCATTCGCGTGGCTCAAGCGTGCGCTCTTTGGTCTGCCCGAACCGCTACGATTCCTGCTTGCCGGTGCCGTCAATACGGCATTTGGCTATCTTCTCTTTGCGTTTGGGCTCTTTCTTTTGACGACACCGCTTGAAGCACTGGCACCTTATGGAGGCATCCGGACCGTCATCGCGGACAACTACTTTCTTGTCGTTCAATGGATTATGTGGTTCTTCTCGGTACCGTTTGGCGCATTCACCCTCAAATACTACGCATTCCAGTCTGCCGGCCCTTACCTTCCGCAGGCCGTCCGCTCATACGCTGTTTATTTACCGGCACAGCTTCTTGCGAGTGTTCTTCTGTTTGCCTTCACCCATCTATTTGCGAACTTTTTAGGGTCACTCGCGCCGCTCATCATTGCGGGTCGCGCTATCGATCCCACCGTGCTGCTTGCGCAGTTCTGTACTATTTTCTTTACGACAATCGTTTCGTATCTTGGCCACAAGTCCTTCACGTTTCGCGCGCCGCACGCATGACGTACGCATGACGCGCACATAGGTGACTCCACAAAAAATTCACACAAAGGTGCTAGGATAGCCCAGATCTTATAGTACGCCTATGATTATGCGCGAAAGGGGGCATCTCACTATGCAACTCGAAGGTAAATACGGCACTGCCATCATCTATAACGACCACGTCGAGAAGACCGCGCTCGACCAGATAAAAGCACTGCTCGATACGCGCCTGGCAGTCGATGCCAACATTCGCGTCATGCCCGATATCCATGCCGGTATTGGATGTGTTATTGGCACGACGATGCAGATTCACGACGCGGTGTGCCCGAACCTTGTGGGGGTTGATATCGGCTGTGGTGTGCTTGCCACTTCGCTCGGGCAGGACGAAATCGATCCGGTCATGCTCGACCGTTTTACGCGCAAACAGATTCCGTCGGGCTTCAAGACTCACGCCGAGCACAAGGAACCTCACGAATTCGCTCAAAGCCTTAAGCTTGAGGAGATGGTTTGCGCCGATAGTCTCGATGCCGATTTCGAGCGCGCTTATCGCTCGATCGGGACACTCGGCGGCGGCAATCATTTTATTGAGATAGCGGTCGGCGCCGACGACACGAAGTGGCTTATCGCTCATAGTGGTTCGCGCAACATCGGATATCAAGTCGCCAATCACTACCAAGAACTCGCCGAGCGCACCTGCACCGACGAGGTGCCGTTTGAACTCAAGTACCTCACCGGCACGGCGATGGAAAACTATCTGGCCGACATGGCGCATATGCAACGGTTTGCCCGCGTTAATCGTGAGGCCATCACGCGCGACATCGTAGACTTTCTCGGCCGTCCGCATGTCCCGGGAATACACACGGTCCACAACTACGTCGATGATGCGATGATGTTGCGCAAGGGAGCGGTGAGTGCGCATGCGGGCGAGCAGTTCATCATCCCGTTCAACATGGCCGACGGTTCACTGCTCTGTGCGGGTAAAGGCAACGCAGAGTGGAACTTTTCGGCCCCGCACGGTGCTGGCCGTACGATGTCACGTAGCGCGGCACGCAAGGCACTTACGATGGCCGATTTTCGCTCACGCATGAAAGATATTTATTCGACGTCGGTGCACCCCGAAACGCTCGATGAGGCGCCGGCAGCCTATAAAGACGCCGGCACAATCGAGCACCTTATGGAGCCGACCGCCACCGTCGTCGATTGCCTGAAGCCGATCTATTCGTTTAAGGCTCATGGTGGCGGATGTCGTTCTCATCGTCGTAAAGACCGTCGGTAGCCCTTCTCTGCTATAATGACTTTATGAAAATTATAGCTGCACAGACCAAAGCCGAGATGAACGGCAAGGCCGCCGACATCTTCGCCAAACACATATCTGCCAAGCCGGACAGCGTGCTTGGTCTTGCTACCGGCGAGACCCCGCGCGAACTTTATCGCTCGCTCATTGATCGCTACGAAGCGGGTGAACTGGACTTTTCGCGTATCACCACCTTCAACCTTGACGAGTATGTTGGACTCGCGCCCGAGCACGACCAGAGCTATCACTACTATATGCACGATGCACTTTTTGATCAGGTGAATCTTGCGCCCGAACGCTGCCATCTCCCGAACGGCATGGCGCCCGATCTAGATGCTGAATGTCGCGCGTACGAAGAGCAGATTGAAGCGGCCGGTGGTATCGACTTACAGCTGCTTGGTATTGGAGTTAATGGTCACATTGCTTTTAATGAGCCCGGTACGCCGTTTGATTCGACAACTCATCAGGTGCAGCTTACGCCGAGTACCATCGAGGTCAACTCGCAGTACTTCGCCACGCCTGAAGAGATGCCGACCACCGCGCTTACGATGGGCATGAAGACTATCTTTGAAGCACGACGTATCGTTCTTGTTGCATCCGGCGCACAAAAAGCCGACATCCTGCGTGCTGCGTTCTTCGGCCCCGTCACACCCGAAGTACCTGCCTCCATTCTGCAGCAACACAATGACGTCACGCTTGTTGTTGATGAGGCAGCGGGCACATATATCTAACCCTGCCAGTTGAGTGCCATAGAGCGCTACATCTAGATAGAGGTTCTCGCCCCGCCCGTCCTTTATTGCGCTACAATGGATGTCTGCTTGTTGTGCAGAGTGGTGTGTCGGTAAGGTAACATAGAAGGAGGCACGATGCCAGAGTCCAAGGTCTATCTCCCCCATGAACGCGTTACCCGAGGTGCTCGAATCAACTCGATTGCGGAGTACCAAGCGATGTATGAGGAATCGGTCAACGATCCCGAAGGGTTCTGGGCAGCTCAAGCCGAAGAGATGCTCGAGTGGAAAGAGAAGTGGGATACGACGCTTGAGTGGGACTTCGAGAAACCTCACGTTGCCTGGTTTAAGGGCGGCTTGACGAACGCTTCGTACAACTGCCTTGACCGTCATGCAAACGGTCCCCGGCGCAACAAGGCTGCTATTATCTGGGAGTCGGATAGTGGCCGCTCAAAGGTCTATACCTACCAGTCGCTTCTCACAAAGGTCTGTCGTTTCGCCAATGTGCTTAAGGATCACGGCATCAAAAAAGGTGACGTCGTCGCCATCTTTATGCCGATGGTACCCGAGGTCGTGACGGCGATGCTTGCCTGTGCGCGTATCGGTGCGATTCACACCGTCGTGTTCAGCGGTTTTTCGGCCCAAGCTCTGCGTGACCGCATGCAGGACTCCGGTGCCAAGGCCGTCATCACGGTCGATGCCGGCAAGCGTGGAGGGCGCGTCATTCCGCTTAAGGCGATGGCCGACGAGGCGATGCTCGAGTGCCCAACCGTAAAAAAGTGTATCGTCGTCTCACACTCGCGTGCGACCGTTGACATGCAGCCTGAGCGCGACTTCTACTACCATGAAGAGACGCGTCGACGCGATATTAGCAACGACTGCGAGCCGGAGTGGGTCGATGCCGAGCACCCCTTGTTCATCCTCTATACGTCGGGCTCGACCGGCAAGCCAAAGGGTGTTGTCCACACGACGGCCGGCTATCTGCTCGGTACGGCGCTGACGACCAAGTACGTCTTCGACATACATGATGAGGACATCTACTTTTGTTCGGCCGATGTGGGCTGGATCACGGGACATAGCTACATCGTCTACGGGCCGCTCGCTATCGGTGCGACCTCGCTGATGTTTGAAGGTATCCCGACCTATCCGAACCCCGGTCGTTTCTGGGAAATCTGCGAAAAGCACGGCGTCAACCAGTTTTATACGGCGCCGACGGCGATTCGCTCGCTCATGAAGTCTGCGCCCGATGCCCCCAACGAATACGATTTGAGCTGTCTACGGATTCTCGGTTCGGTGGGTGAGCCCATCAATCCTGAGGCATGGCAATGGTACTACGATGTCGTTGGCAAGGGGAAATGCTCCGTCTGCGACACCTGGTGGCAGACCGAGAGCGGTGCGCACATGATTTCGAACCTGCCGGGCTGCACCCCGATGAAGCCGGGCAGCGCATCGTTGCCGTTCTTTGGCGTTCAGCCGGTTATCCTGCGTGAGGATAAGACACCGGCCGATATCGGCGAAGAAGGACGTCTGTGCATCAAGTTCCCGTGGCCGAGCATGCTTCGTCGTATGTGGGGTGAGGACTCCGAAAAGCGCATGATGGACAACTACTTTGGGCAGTTCCCCGGTCACTACTTTAGTGGCGACGGTGCGGTATGCGACGAGGACGGATTCTACTGGCTTAAGGGTCGCGTCGATGACGTCATCAACGTCTCCGGACATCGCATGTCAACGGCTGAGGTCGAGGCAGCGCTTAACTCGTATGGGGATGTAGCCGAGAGCGCGGTCGTTGGGTATCCGCACGAGATTAAGGGTGAGGGTATCTATGCGTACGTCGTGCTCAACGATGGGGTGGAGGCCTCTGACGATCTGCGCAAGATGATTATCGGTCATGTGCGCAAAGATATTGGACCGATTGCCGCACCGGATTTCGTCCACTTCGTGCCCGATCTGCCCAAGACGCGCAGCGGTAAGATTATGCGGCGCATTGTGCGCAAGATTGCGGCGGGAGAGACGGACAAAGAGGGCTTTGGCGATCTGTCGACACTCGTCGATCCGAGTATAGTCGATACGATTATTGAGACGCGTCCGAACCAGTAAGCATACGTTCGTAATAAACTATGTTAAGTGAGCGCATACTCACCGGTGCCACGCGTGTGCTAAACCGGGGATACCTCAACGGCGAGCATACGAGCGACATCGTACGTCTGCCTGAGCCAGATCCCGACAAGCTCTACATGCTTTATGCGCATGTACCGTTTTGCCGACAGCTCTGTACGTACTGCTCGTTCAACCGCTACTACTTCAGGGAAGACCGCGCACGCACGTACTTCACCGCGCTACGCCGCGAGATGGAGATGGTTGCGGCGCAAGGCTACCGTTTTGGCGCGATGTACATCGGTGGCGGCACCCCAACGGTGTTGCTCGACGAACTCGTTGCCACAATTGAGCTGGCAAAGTCTCACTTTCCCGATATCACCGACGTGAGCACCGAGACGAACCCGACCGACATTGGCGATGAGCTCTACGACGCCCTGTGCGGCCGTGTTGATCGCATGAGCGTGGGCGTACAGAGCTTCGACAACGAGCTCCTGCACCAGATGTCGCGCTATGCGACGACGGGCAGTGCCGAAGAGACGCTCGCGGCCGTTCAGTCGATGCAGGGTAAGTTCCACTCGTTTAACGTCGACATGATATTTAACTTTCCGTCGCAGACGATGGCCACACTCGAGCGTGACCTCGAGCTTCTCGCACAGACGGGCTGCAACCAGACGACGTTTTACCCGCTCATGGCTTCACCGCTGCGCCGTAAACAGCTCGCCCAAAACATCGGAAAAATCGACTACACGCGCGAACGTGCAATGTACGAGCTTATCTGTAGCACGCTCGAAGGGACGTTTGTGCCTTCCAGTGCGTGGACGTTTAGCGCTGATCCCAACATGATTATCGACGAGTACGTCGTCGATTATCCTGAGTACGTCGGCATTGGCTCTGGTGCAATGTCATATCTGCGTGGCTGCAACTACGTCAACACGTTTAGCTTGCGTGAGTATCACGCACGTATCGATGCCGATAAAATGAGCACGATAAAGCACGGCGACCCGCAGGGGCGCATCAGCGCGATGCGCTATACGTTTGCCTCGCAACTCTTCGGCCTGCGCCTCGACAAACAGGCGTTTCGTGAGGAGTATGGCGTCGATGTGGCGCGTGCGCTGCCGCTCGAGATGGCGTTTATGCGCATGGTCGGTGCCTTTGCGATTGATAACAATGACGAGCTGACGTTGACCGACAAGGGGCGCTACCTGATGGTAGCGATGATGCGCGAGACGCTCGGTTCTTCCAATGACTACCGCGACCAAGCTCGTGCTTCGCTTGACCCTGACGAATACCGCGAATTGCTGGTCCAAGATGGCTGAGACGCGACGCTCTGAGGTGTGTCCTAGTGTGCTCATAATGGGGGCGGGGAACACCGTAATGGCCGATGAGGGCATCGGGCCACGCTGTGTTGAAGCGCTGCAAGAGTGGTTCGACTTTGACGAGCAGACCACGATTGTCGATGTCGGCACAATGGGGCTGCTCATACTCGATATCCTGCGCGAACACGATCACGTTATCGTCATCGATGCGGCTCAGGAAACGGGGCATCCAGCTGGTACCGTTGTCCTCTATACGCCCGAAGACCTCGCGCAGCATCAGGTACTCCATAGCGCACACGACATGCGGCTCGTCGATGTACTGAAGGCGGCGAAGCTGACCGGCATTGAGTCGAAGTCATTTGTTATCGTTGGCGTACAGATTCAAGACATGACGCAGTGGGTGCTGGAGCTGACATCTGCCGTTGAGGCCGCTATCCCTGTGGCGTGTGCGTGCGTGTTGCAGCAGCTTCGACAGCTGGACGTTACGTTCACTCCAAAACCCGACGCCGCTATCCCCGCAGAGCTCTACGACGCACTTAAAAACTATTCTTTGTGCTCGTAACCTTCTTGTTGCCCATTTCTGCGCTCTCTCGTGATACGCTGAAAGGGCTATGGCTAAACACATTTTTGTAACGGGCGGCGTGGTCTCTTCATTGGGCAAAGGCATCACTGCAGCCTCGCTAGGACGCCTGCTCGTTGCGCGTGGCGTCAGTGTTGTTATGCAAAAACTCGATCCTTACCTTAATGTTGATGCTGGTATCATGTCGCCGTTTCAGCATGGTGAGGTTTACGTAACCGATGATGGCACCGAAGCCGATCTCGATCTGGGTCACTACGAACGTTTTATCGACGTTAATCTGACGTCGCTTGCCGAGGTCACCGGCGGTGCTATCTATCAAACACTCATCGAACGTGAGCGTCGCGGTGAGTTCGGCTCCGGTACCGTTCAAGTCGTTCCACACGTCACCAACGAGATTAAAAGCCGCATTCACAAACTTGCTGAAGAGTCGGGTGCCGATGTCGTCATTACCGAAGTCGGTGGTACCGTGGGCGATATTGAATCGGTGCAGTTCATGGAGGCAATTCGCCAGATGCGCAACGATCTTGGTCACGGAAACTCGTGCCATATTCATGTGACATTGCTGCCTTATGTGAGTGCTTCGCGCGAGCTCAAAACGAAACCGACACAACATAGCGTTCAGACGCTGCGGGGGCTCGGCATCCAGCCCGACTTTATTGTCTGTCGTTCTGAACACCCTATCGCCGAGGGTGAAATTGCCAAGATATCGCTTTTTTGTGACGTGCCAAAGTCGCACGTGCTTGCGGCGTTGGATATGCCCTCTATATATGCTGTGCCACTTGCGTTTCGTGAACAACATTTTGATGCGCTTGTCGCTGAAACGTTGGGGCTGGCGATTGGTGAAAGTGATCTGACCGATTGGGAGCGCTATAACGAGATTGCTGCAGCCGAACGCGACGTTGTGCGTATTGCGATGGTCGGTAAGTACGTGGCGATGCCTGATGCCTACCTTTCGGTCGTTGAGGCGCTTGAGCACGCGGGTGTCTTTGCGGGTTGCCGTGTTGAGTTTGGGTGGATTGATTCAGAGACGCTCAGCGCTGATGAGGTGGTGGGTGTGCTTGAGGATGGCGATTTTGATGGCATCCTTTCGCCCGGTGGCTTCGGCGTCAAAACGTGCGATGCTTCGATTGCTGCGGCACAGTTTGCACGCGAGCGAGGCGTACCGTATCTGGGTATCTGTCTTGGTATGCAGCTCGCTTTAGTAGAGTTTGCGCGCAATGTTGCCGGGCTCGCGGGGGCTCATTCGACCGAGTTTAATCCCGATACGCCCCATCCGGTTATCGTATTGGGCGACCACATCTTCCTCGGTTCGGCGCGTCAGACCCATGCGCCCGACACACACGTTGCGCGAGCATACGAGGCACTTGAGGCAGACGAGCGCCATCGTAATCACTACGAGGTCAGTGACACATATATAGAGCAGCTCGTTAAGGCGGGACTTATTGTCAGCGCACGCTCGAATGACGGAGGGCGCGTCGAGGTTATCGAACTCCCTGACCATCCGTGGTTTGTGGGTACGCAGGCGCATATCGAGTACAAATCGCGTCCGACGAACCCTGCTCCACTCATACGTGAATTTGTGAGCGCTGCCGTTACGCACAAGGGAACGTGTAAGGACACACGCTCGTAACGGTGGTGGGTATGCTCACCCAAGCCATCACCGAGTATCATGCTCACCTGAGCGCTGAGAAGGGCGCCTCGCCCCACACCATCGAGGCCTACCTGCGCGACCTCGCACAGTACGAAACTTTTCTTGCCGAACGTCTAAAACATTCGCCGGTGACTGCACCCAACCTCGACGATATTGCCCGTGCTGACATCGTTGAATTCATCGCATATCTTCGCAGTCGTGGTTTTGCTCCGTCTACAATCGAACGTAAACTCAGTGCCATCCGAAACTTTCACGCTTTCACATATCGAGAAGGGATTGCGAGCCACAACCCGGCGACGAAGTTGCCGACGAGAAGCAAAACCCAGACATTACCTGACGTGTTGAGCGTTGATGAGGCAGCAGCGCTCTTTCACATGCTTTATGCCGATAGTACGCCGGCGGGTTTACGGAATGTCGCGCTTATCGAGACGCTCTACGGCTGCGGTCTACGAGCAAGTGAAGTGTGCGGTCTTGATATTCTCGATATTGATTTCGATGCCGGTGCGCTGCGCGTGACCGGTAAGGGCAACAAGCAGCGTATTGCGCCGGTGGGGGAGCGCGCAGCCGCTGCGCTTCGGCGCTACCTCGATGCCGGACGCTCTCATCTGCATCCGAAGCGCAGCGTCGCGCCGGCGACCAGTGCCGTCTTTTTAACGACACGCGGCGCGCGCATCTATCGTGAAGCTGTCTATAACATCGTTCGCGTCGCCGGCGCGCAGGCCGGCCTCACTCGTAGCCTACATCCCCACACCCTGCGCCATAGCTATGCCACCCATATGCTTGAAGGGGGAGCCGACCTGCGCTCGCTCCAGGAGATGCTTGGCCATGCCGACCTTTCGACGACCCAGATATATACTCACGTTGACCAGAGCCATCTGCGCCAAGAATATCTTCTGTCGCATCCTCGTGCTCAACATACACCTGAACACGGCTAGCAACAGTTTTTTGCCACTGATTGCAATTTTTTACGAATGGTGCTACTTGTGGTACTATTACGGTGGTAAGTGATTTTGCCTAGGAGGTTGCGGTATGAGTAGCTTTGCATATTGGACGTTCGGCTATAATGTTCCGCTTGTGATGAATCTCTTCATCTATTTGATGATGATACTTATTGTTGCGGTTGCTATAGCGACGGGTATTTTCGCCGCGCGTTCCTTCAAGAAGGCCGAGGCGCACATGCCTGTCAACGCGGATTACGAGAAGAAGCTCGCCGCGCGTCGTGCCAAGAAGGCCAAGTCGGCGAAGGTTGAGAAGGCCGAGGCTGTCGACTGAAGCTGAACGCCACCATAGTACGGTATAAAGGACCCCATCCGGGGTCCTTTTTTATGGGGCGCTCGGGGACACAGAACCATTGCCGCATCTGTGGCTGCGCAAAACGCAAAAGTAACGGGAAAGTGGCATAAAATGTCATAACAGGTTGCGTAATGGGAAATAGTGGGATAGAATACGAACCATGTTTACCGGTGAGTATTCACATACGATGGACGCGAAGGGTCGCGTCTCGCTTCCTGCGAAGTTCCGTAACGCCTTGCCCGGCGAAGTCATGCTCGTCAAAAGCATCGACGAGGCCTGCCTGTGGCTCTTCACGAAAGAAGACTACGAGGCCTTTATCGGCGCACTGCGAAAGAGCGACGCATATAGCGCGCGCGTGCGCCGGTTCTTTGCGGCCGGCACCGAGGATTGCGAGATCGATTCGGCCGGGCGTATTCGTATCGGCCAAGCCCTTCGTACCTATGCGAGTCTCACCAAGGACATCACGATAACCGGCTCGTTCGACCGTATCGAACTCTGGGATACCGAAAGATGGAGCCGCTACAGCGAGAGTTTCGATTTCGATTCGCTTACCACCGAGCTTGACGAACTTGGCAAGCTCTAGTTAGGCGAGGCGTGCAGTGGCCGTCTCGGATTTGACAATCGCATACCGGCACACCCCAGTTTTGTTGGCCGAGGTCACGCAGCAACTCAACCCTTCACCCGGCTCGATCGTGGTTGACTGCACCCTCGGGTACGGCGGCCACGCGGGCTCATTGTTACCACACATCGCCCCCCGTGGAACGTTCATTGGCATCGACCAAGACGACGCTCCACACCACACAACACCACTATACGTAGCACGCCTCGGCCAACACTTTCCTCATGAGCTCGCTAGGCGCCATCTAAGTGCGTCGTCGCTAGGCTCAAGTACGGTGTACGAATCGCCTCACGACTCCTTCTTAGATGACACCTATCGAGCTCATGGTCCTGATGGGGTCGAGATCATTACCGTTAAGGGTAATTTTGGCGATCTCGACACCATTTTGACCGACACGGGAATCCCGTACGCCGATATCATCTTTTTCGATATCGGGGTCTCGTCTCCGCAGCTCGACGACCCGGCGCGTGGCTTTAGTTTTCGCGTCGAGGGACCGCTCGACATGCGCATGGACCCGTCGGCACCACGCAGCGCGGCCGATCTCATTGCGCAGGCAGACGAGACCGAGCTTGCGCGCATCATTGCTACCTATGGCGAGGAGCGGTGGGCGAGTCGTATCGCCCAGTTCATCGTCGCGGCGCGCGGACGCGCACCTATTGAGACGACGACACAGCTTGTTGACATCATCAAGGATGCTATTCCGGCAAGCGCGCGCCGCGCAGGCGGCCATCCCGCCAAACGCACCTTTCAGGCGCTGCGCATTGCTGTCAACGACGAACTTGGCGTACTCGAGCGCGGGCTCGAAGCCGCCATTAGGTGGCTGCGTCCGGGTGGACGCGTCGGGGTGATTACCTTCCATTCGCTGGAAGACCGTATCGTCAAACGCACCTTTGCAGAGCATGCTCATACGTGCATCTGTCCCGACGACCTGCCGATATGCGCCTGTGGGCACACGCCCATACTTGAGGTGATAACGCGCAAGGCCATCCGGCCCGGCGCACAAGAAAGAGAAGACAATCCGCGTGCGGCGAGCGCAAAACTCCGTGTCGCGCGCAAACGATGAGAGGAGGACACGGTGAATAAACATCCGTCGCGTGCGGCACGCTTGGCTGCGCAGGCCAAGCAGCGTACGATGATGTTTCGTATCACGGTCATCGCTGTCGTCCTCGTCGCCGTAACCGCAACCGTTGCATTTGGCCCGGTCTGGCTTGTAGCCGAGGCAACACGTCTTTCCCAGATTTCGGTACAGCGTCAAGAGATAATCGCTGCCGAGCTTGCGACGGGACAGACGCTCGTCGTCGAAGCCGCCGTCCTACGCTCGAGCGACCATATCGCTACGCGTGCTCAGGAAGAACACGGCATGGTTGCACCTTCTGAGGAGCTGAGTGTTCGGGTCGAAGTGGGCGATTCTGCTGAATACGGAAGGGATTCGGCCGTCGTCGCACAGCGGATTGCCGATCACGAAGATACCCTGCTCGTGCGGGTAGCACAGCTGATGGCCGGGGAGGCCTCAGCACTTCTCGTCGGAGACGTCGGCATGAGCGCCGTCCGTTAAGCGACTCTGCTCACCGGTCGTGCTATTCCTATGACCCCTGCACCAAAAACTACCCAAGCTGCTACACGCAAGGCGGCGCTCGCCGTGTGGCCCATTCGTATCATCCAGATTATCTTGGGCCTCGTGCTCGTAGTCGTTGCGGCTCGTCTTGTGTGGGTGCAAGCAGTACGAGGCTCAGACCTGCGCCAGCAAGCCGCCGACTCTCGCGTTATGCCGCACGTAACGCCGACACAACGCGGTGGCATTTACGACCGCAATGGCGTACCCCTTGCGCTCTCGCAGGCGGTCTTTGATATCGTCATCGACCCCGCCAATATCCACCACAAGGGACGCGCCGCCCAGGTCTTTGCCGATGTTCTTGCCGGCGACGTCCTCGACTACTACGAGCAGCTCGTCAAGCCCTCGCACTATGCCGTCATCGAGCAGCAAATACTGCCTGAAGAACGCGAGCTTCTTGAGGAATACATCAGCGATCTTCCCACAGCGACCGAGCAAGACCGCACCTTCAAGCACCAGATGGAAAATCTCATTACCTTTGTGCTCGACTACGAGCGCATCTATCCCGAAGGCGAACTTGCGGCCCAAACGCTTGGGTGGGTACAGCGCGATACGGGCGAGGGGCGCGGCGGTATCGAGCTCTACTATAACGAGGTCCTCAAAGGGAAGCCCGGTGCCTCAACGAGCGAGCGTGACGTACGCGGCAACCTCATCCCGACCGGCGTCCAACGCGAAATGCCGGCTCAACCCGGCCAGCCACTTATTCTTACGCTCGATGTCCAGATTCAGCGTTACTGTGACGCGGCGCTTGCCCATGCGGTTGAAGCACATGAGGCGAAGGCCGGCGCTATTCTGGTAATGGATGTCGCGTCCGGTGAGATACTGGCTGCCTCGTCATACCCCGTCTTCGACCTCAACGAATATCAACGGGCGACCGAAGAAGAGATGCGCAATCGTGCACTCATTGAGTTTTATGAGCCGGGCTCGACGCTCAAACCTATTACGGCCGCCGCTGCACTCGATTCAGGTCTGGTAACGACCGAGTCAACGTTTGAAGTTCCTTATCGCATACAGATTGGGCCCGATGAGGTCAGCGATGCGGCCTTACGTGGTACGTGGCCGGAGGCGAACCTTACACACATCATTGCCCATTCCAGCAACGTCGGTACCACACGCGTCGCCTTTACGATGGGCCGCGAGCATCTCTATCGAGGGTTTGACCGTTTTGGTTTAACGAGTCGCTCGGCACTCGATGTGCCGGCCGTCTATCCCGGTAACATTCCGGCACCCGAAGAGTGGCTCGACATCGAGCTGTCTAACTTCTCGTTTGGGCAAGGTGTCGCCATCTCGCCGGTTATGTTGACACGTGCGATCGGTGCGATTGCCAACAAGGGTATGATGGTTACCCCGCATCTGCTCAAAGAGGCACCCGGTCGTGACGATGTGGGGGCGGTATGGACGCGACAGGAGGCCACGACGCCGGCAACGGCTCAGGAAGTTTCGGCGATGATGCACACCGTTATGACGCGTGGTACCGGATCGCGTATACGGGTGCCGGGCTACAACGTGGCCGGCAAGACCGGTACGAGCGAAAAGGCGTTTCAGGGACTCGGATACACCGATGCCTACATCGCCTCATTTGCAGGCTATTTCCCCTACGAAGATCCGCAGGTTATCATCTTTGTGATGCTCGACGAGCCGGCCGATGTTTACTATGGGAGCGTCGTCGCGGGTCCGGTGTTTGCGGAGGTGGCGACCTATGTCGCCGATTACCTATCTATCCCGCGAGCACACTAAACGTCGTCTAACATTGCTCACGTTATTCGCGTGAGGCCTTATAGTCTTCGATAAGTTTTTCCTGTATCTCAGCCGGTACCTGCTCGTAGCTATCGATCTGCACCGCATACGTCCCGGTCCCGTTCGTAATCGAGCGCAGGTGTGGGCTATAGTGAGCCACCTCGGCATACGGCGCCATCGCACGGATAACCTGCGTGCCGGCCTCAGGCGCGTCCATGCCCATCACGCGACCACGCAACGAGCTGATATCGCCCATGACCGCACCGGCGTACTCGTCGGGCACGGTAATCTCAAGGAGCGCCATCGGCTCGAGAATAACAGGCGAGGCCTTCTCAGCCGCAGCCTTAAAGCCGATGCGCGCCGCCGTACGAAACGCCATCTCGTTCGAGTCGACGGTATGATACGACCCATCGTAGACGGCAACCTTGACGTCTTGGACAGGATACCCGGCCAGCACGCCACCGGCCATCGTCTCCTGCACGCCTTTGTCGACGGCAGGGATGAACTGGCGGGGAATGCGCCCCTGGATAATCTCGTCGATAAATTCGTAGCCGCCGCCGGGGTTGGGCTCAAGGCGCAGCCAGCAGTCGGCAAACTGTCCCGAACCGCCTGACTGTTTCTTGTGGCGCCCCTGTGCCTCGGCCTTCTTGCGAATCGTCTCGCGGTAGGGAATACGCAGGTCAACGAGCTCGGTCTCGACGTTGTAACGGTCACGCAGGCGCGCTACGAGGACATCGATGGCGGTGTCGCCAAGCGCCATGATGACGGTTTGCTTCGTCTCTTCGTTGCGTACGAGCTCAAGTGTCGGATCTTCGTCGATCATCGTACGCAGTGCCGTGCCGAGCTTATCTTCGTCGCCGCGCGTCTTTGCTGCGAGCGCAACGGGGTAGAGCGGCTCGGGCTGCGGGAGATTCTGGAAGGTGACTTTGCCGGTCGTGGAGAGCGTATCGTTCGTGAGTGTGCTCGTCAGTTTGGGGATGACAACGATGTCACCGGCTTTTGCGGTGCCGGTCAAATCACGGGTGTCCTTGCCGACGGCACGAAGTATATGCGGTGCGCGAATCTTATCACCGGTACGCGAGTTGATGACTTCGTCACCGGCCTTAAGCGTGCCCGAAACGATCTTAACGAAGCTCAGGCGCCCTACGTAGGGGTCCGAAAGCGTTTTGAACACGCGTCCAGTAAAGGGCTTTGAGGCATCGAAGGGCACCTCATCGCCCTCGACGGTCGTCAAAGGCCCGTGCGCAGTCGGCTCAGGGAAGAAGCCGACGATCTCATCCATAAGATTGTCGATACCGTTGAGGTTGTATGAGCTGCCGATAAAGACCGGCACGACCTTACTCTGCGCGATGGCCAGCCCCAGCAGGCGCTCAAGATCTTCTTGGGTGAGTCGCTCGCCCTCAAGGTACTTCATCATCAGCTCATCGTCGGCCTCTGCCGTGCGGTCGCACAGCTGCTCACGCGCTTCTTCGGCGGCAGCGACGAGGTCCGCAGGAATATCCTCGAGCTGTTCCCCCTTCGCGTCGTAGAGCGACGCCTTCATGCGAATGATATCGACAACACCGTGGAAATCGGCTTCTTTGCCAATAGGAATCTGTACCGGAACGACCGTTTCGCCATACTTGTCGCGGAGGCGTGCGAGGGTGGCGTCGAAGTCGGCGTGCTCTTTGTCGAGCTTGTTGATGAAAAACGCACGCGCGATGCCAATATCACCGGCAATCTTCCACAGGCGGTCGGTTGCAACGGGCAGGTCAGAGGTAGCATCGATGACAAAAAGCGCCATCTCGGCCGCCTCCATGCCGGCAATGTCATCGCCGATGAAATCGGCGTAGCCGGGCGTGTCGACGAGGTTTATCTTAAATCCCTTATGGTTGATGGGCGCGAGGGCAAGGTTAATCGAGATGCCGCGTCGACTCTCCTCGGCGTCGTAGTCGAGTACCGACTGTCCGTCATCGACGCTGCCTAAACGTTTTGTCTCCTTCGCCAGATAGAGCATCGCTTCGGCAAGCGACGTCTTACCGGCACCTCCGTGTCCCACAAGGACTACATTACGAATCTTATCAGTAGATGAAGCCGGCATAAGGTTCTCCTTTGTGTAGGGGAATTTATAGTAACATAGATACATGGCCTCCGAGACCGAAATAACACCTGAAGAAAAGGCGGCTCGCAAGGCCGAGCGTGCGGCGCGTCGGGAAGCACAAGAGCGTGAGCGTGCCGTCCGTTATCCGTATGTGCAAAACCGTGAACTTTCGTGGCTCAAGTTTAACGAGCGTGTGCTCGAAGAAGCATTCGACGAGAACGTGCCGCTTCTTGAACGCCTCCGCTATATCGCAATCTTCGGCACGAACCTCGACGAGTTCTTTATGGTGCGCGTGGGCTCGCTGCTCGATATCAAGGTCATGCGACCGCGTTTTATCGACTCGAAAACCGGCTGGACCATCGACGAGCAGATCGAACAGATTCGTGCGGCGGTGCGCCCCCTGTATGCCCGGCGTGATGAGGCGTTTTACCAGGTTGAGGAAGCGTTGCGCCAACAAGGAATCGCAAGTCTTGAGACCGACGAATGGCTTGACGCTGACCGCAAGTTCATCCGCAAGTTTTACGAAAGCGCGATTGCGCCGGTACTCTCGCCACAGATCGTTGACGCGCACCATCCGTTTCCCCATCTGCCCAACAAGAAGATCTTTGTGATGGCGTGGCTCGGCAAGCCGGGTAAGAAAAAACGTGTGCTCGGCCTCGTGCCACTGCCCGACAATACGTCCTCTATCGTCTATCTTCCGCCGGTGGAAGGCGATGCCTTTGACGTGCGTTATACGCGACTTTCGCGCATCATTGCCGCATATCTCCCTGCCATCTTTCCCGGCTATGAAATCTGCGAGGAGAACATCGTCTGCGTGACGCGCAATGCCGACATCGACCCGACCGAGGAAGGCTACGACGTCGATGAAGATATCCGCTATCGGATGAAGCGGCTCCTGAAGCGACGCCAGCGTCTTGCGCCGGTACGCGTCGAGTGCACGAAGCCGCTTGCGCCCGAAATCCAGAAATATCTCCTTGATGAACTGGGCGTTCCGCCTGAGGCCGTCTACTGCTCGCGTGCACCGTTGACGCTCGAATACCTGGGAAGTCTCACCAAGGAGATCGCGGCAAGACAAGGCGAGGACGTTGCCGCGAGCATGCTCTTTGAACCGTTTGAGCCGGCTCAAACCCCCGCGTTGCCGCCCACGGAGAGCGCGATGGCCTACCTCGACGAACACGATGTGTTGCTCAGCTACCCCTATCAGTCGATGGACTTTTTCTTGCGGGTGCTACGCGAGGCTGCAACCGATGACGCGGTTATCTCGATCCGTATCACGATCTATCGACTCTCACGTCGCTCGCGGCTCGTCGACTACCTGTGTCGTGCTGCCGAGGAGGGCAAGGACGTGACCGTGCTCGTGGAGCTACGCGCGCGTTTTGACGAGGAGAACAATATCAACTGGTCCGAGAAGCTTGAAGATGCCGGCTGCACGGTCATGTATGGACTCGACGGCTACAAGGTGCATTCGAAGCTCTGCCTCATCACGCGGCGTGTCGATGGCGAGCTGCGCCACATCACGCACGTCGGTACCGGAAACTTTAACGAAACGACCGCGCGCGTCTACACCGACCTGTCGCTCCTGACATCCGATGACGATATCGGACGTGATGCTGCCGAAATCTTTCGTAACGTCGGTGTGTCGTACCTCGAAGCAGAATACGACACGCTCTGGGCGAGCCCTTCGACGATGCGCACCAACATCATCACCGAGCTTGAGGCCGAGGCCGTGCGTGCCCGTGAGGGACAGACAGACGAGGGCCAGCGTGCCGGTCGGGGAGGGCGCGCGATTCTCAAAATGAACTCGCTGACCGACATCGAGGTCATCGATGCGTTGGTGCGCGCAAGCCAAGCCGACGTACAGATAGATCTTATCGTACGCGGCATCTGCTGCTTGCTGCCCGGCGTCGAGGGCTATACCGACAACATCCGGGTGACCTCGATTATTGGGCGGTTTTTGGAGCACTCACGCGTGTATTGGTTCGGCGACGATGACGTTGTCGGTCTCGATGCGGATGAGCCGCGTGTCTTTATCTCGAGCGCTGACTTCATGATTCGCAATCTGAGCGATCGCGTTGAAGTTGCCGGCCCCGTACGTGCACCCGAGCTACGTGCGCGAGTACGCGAAATCCTCGACATCGAGCTCAATGAACAGACGAAACGGTGGGTGTTGGGCGCCGATGGCACCTATACGCGCTTGCCGGCGAGCGGAGAGGTCATCGATTCGCAGAAGTTTTTGCTGGAGGCTGCCGCGCAGGATGCCGCACAGGACCCCTCGCAGGGGACCGGCCGTGTTTGAGTTTCGCTATCCGTCGGTTGCGACGCGCCAGAAGGTCGCGGCGAAGGTGTGGGCCTTTCGGCTTGAGCCTCAAGGCGTTGGCGACGACGACGTGCGCGGTGTCGTCCAGATAGCGCACGGCATGAGCGAACACGCACGCCGCTACCTGCCCTTCGCGCGCTTTCTGGCCGAACACGGATTCGTCGTCGTCGCCAACGACCACCTCGGCCATGGCGAGACGGCGGCCGATGAAGACGACTTCGGCTTCTTCGGGGTGCAACGGTCAAAGACGTTGCTCGTCGAGGACATGCGTACGCTCTTCCTAAAAACACGCGAGCGATACCCTGATGCGCCGTATTTTATGCTGGGGCACTCGATGGGCTCGTTTTTGCTCCGCGAGTATCTCGTGACCTACGGCGAACTTTCTGGTGCCATCATCATGGGTACCGGCGATCCATCGCCGACGACGCTCTCGCTCGGGCTGGGGCTCACGCGACTCATCGAGACGCTTACGATTAAGGGGGAGCGGTATCGCTCGCCGCGCCTACGCAAGCTCGTGATGGGCAATTACAATGCGCGCATCAAGAACCCGCGTACCGAATTCGACTGGCTCAGCACCGATCCGATAGCGGTCAATGCATACGAAGCCGACCGCATGACAGGCTTTACCTTTACCACCAATGGGTACGAGCACATGTTCTCCAACCTTCTTTTTGCGGTGAGCAACCACGCCATAACGCGTACGCCCAAAGAGTTGCCGCTTCTCGTGATAAGCGGCGCGGACGATCCTGTAGGCGGCTATGGCGAGCAGGTGCGCACGTTTGTGCGACGCCTAGAGGCGGCCGGCGTGCACGATGTGACGCTCATCCTATACCCCGGTATGCGCCACGAGGTGCTTAACGAGGTTGAGCGGCAGCAGGTCTACGATGACATTCTTGCATGGCTGGACGCTCACCTGTGAGCTATATTGCTGCGTTTGACCAGGGCACAACCAGTTCTCGTTGCCTCATCTTTGACCACGACGCACAGGTCGTCTCGAGCGCGCAACAAGACATCGCACGCTACTTTCCCCGTCCGGGATGGGTCGAACAGGACGCGATGGAGATATGGGCAAGCCAGATCGGCATGTTTACCAAGGCACTCAGTCGCGCGCAGCTCAGCGCAGGTGATATCGCCGCCATCGGCATCACGAACCAGCGCGAGACGAGCGTAGTCTGGAACCGCACAACGGGCGAGCCGATAGCCCCGGCGCCGGTCTGGCAGTGTCGTCGTGGCGCGCCGCTCATCGACGAGCTCGTTGCCGCTGGTCACGGTGAAACGATACAGGCGAAGACGGGGCTGGTGCCCGATGCCTACTTTAGCGCGAGTAAGGTCCGCTGGATTCTCGATAACGTTCCCGGCGCACGTGCGACGGCCGAGGCCGGAGAGCTGGCGTTTGGCACCATCGACAGCTGGCTTATCTATAAGCTCACCGGTGGAACACTCCATGCGACCGACTACACGAATGCGTCACGTACGATGCTTTTCAATATCCATACGTTGAACTGGGATGACGAGCTACTCAACCTGTTCGATATTCCGCGCTCGATGCTGCCCGAGATACGACCGTCGAGCGGCTCGTTCGGCGAGGTAGACGGCGACTATGGACGCGGCATTCCTCTCATGGGTGTGCTCGGCGACCAGCAGGCCGCTCTGTTCGGGCAGTGCTGCTTTGGTTCAGGGCAGGCGAAGGCCACCTACGGTACCGGTGCATTTGTCCTGCTCAATACGGGCGAGCATCCGGTGCAGAGCAAAAATGGGCTGCTTACAACGATTGCGTTTTCGTCCGATGCGAAGGCTGAGGCCGGTACTAAGGCCGGTACGGGCGATGTTCCGCGTGTTACCTACGCGCTTGAGGGGAGCGTCTACAGTGCGGGCTCGACGATTAAGTGGCTTCGTGATGAGCTCCATCTGATTCGCACCGCCGAGGAGACCGAGGAACTGGCTCGTCAGATTGACGACACCGCCGGCGTGTACCTGGTGCCGGCCTTCAACGGGCTCGGCGCGCCGTACTGGGATAGCGCGGCACGTGGAGTAATCGTGGGGCTGACGCAGGGGGCCGGGCGTGCGCAGGTGGTGCGCGCCGCGCTCGAATCGGTTGGCTTTCAGGTGGCCGATGTGCTTCGTGCTATGAGCGAGGATGTCGCACGATGTCTGCCCGGCTCATGCTCTCTGCACGATCTTCGCGTTGACGGGGGCGTGAGCCATAACGACTTTGCGATGCAGTTTCAGGCCGACGTGCTCGGTGCCGAGGTGTTGCGCCCGCGCCTCGTCGAGACGACTGCGCTCGGTGTGGCCTTTGCGGCCGGGCTCGCGGTCGGCTATTGGAGCAACTTCGACGCGCTCTGTGCTCACTGGCAGCTTGACCGTACCTTTACGCCTTCACGCCCAGCCAATGAGGTTGCTGCCCTTGTTGGCGGCTGGCAGCACGCCGTTTCTCAAGCTCGCCTCTAGCTCGACTGGAGTCATTGCATTTTCGCTCTTCGGCCACATCTTCACAAGGCTCTTTCCGTCACCTGCCCGACAACTATCAGTCTTTGGATGCGTACCTTCAATGCTATTGAATATCTTGGATTGTGGGAGACGCTTCACAATCCGAGTTTTAAACCCCTCAGGTATGAGGGATTTAGAAATGAGTCAGCTGAACCACATTTTTGGATGTCAGCTCAAAAATGGATACGTGAGACCAATGCTGTCGGCATTGTCTCTCGGTCAGGGCGATACGGTGGAGGAACGTTCGCACATTCTGACATCGCATTCAAGTTTGCCGCATGGATTTCGGTCAAGTTCGAACTTTACGTTATTAAAGAATACCAGCGCCTCAAAACCCAAGAGCAGCAGCAGCTCTCATCTGAGTGGAACCTCCAGCGTATGCTCGCCAAGATTAACTATCGTCTTGTACAGCTCAACCGAATTGCCATCACCCAATCGCGCTCCCTTGCGGCAAGCGAGCACATAGAGGCGCTCGCTACATACTGAGGTGTCAATACATCTGTTGACAGCACGACTCAGAGGTCCTACACTATTAGTAGGGAAAGTAAGAAAAGTAGGTATATTGTTTATCAAGGGGCGAGGCAAAATGGAAAGCGTATTGGTCGATAATGCAAAAGTAATGACAAAAGGACAGATAACTCTGCCTAAAGATATTCGTGAGACGTTGGGTGTGGATGCAGGCGGCCGAGTGACACTGATCGGGAGAGCCGGTTACGTTGTCATGATGAACTCTGCTGTATATGCGATGCAGATGCTCCAACAGGCTATGGAAGGTGAGGCACAAAACGCGAGTCTCAATTCGGAAGATGATGTGGTAAATCTGATTATGGATATGCGTTCTGAGGGCAGCTTGTGAGGTGTATGCTCGATACTAATATTCTTGTTTCGGCAGCTCTTTTCCCGAAAAGTGTGTCGGCAAAGGCCTACGTAAAGGCGGTGAGCCCGCCGCACGATAGTTTGGTATGCGATTACGTGGTAGCCGAGCTAGAGCGAGTTTTTAACGAAAAATTTCCGCATAAACTCGATAAATACCGATATTTTATTGCACAGATGGCACTGTCAATCGAGATTGTTCCCACGCCACCACAGTCGAGGCGCGATAAAAGAGAGGACCAAATTCGGGATACGAAAGACCGGCCCATACTGCGAGCAGCGCTTGCTCAAAATGTTGATGTGTTCATTACGGGCGATAAGGATTTTCTGGAAGCGGGCCTCGAGGTTCCGCGTGTTTTATCTGCAGCCGAATTTTTACGAACGTAGGAGATATAAGCCTCTGTTGTGCTATTCGCACATGCTAAAATTCAACTGACCAGCCCTTTTATGCGCGCCAGCGCCTGGGGAGAGGGGCGATTTTCACGCGTTTGGGTTGCACAGGCGTGGTGCAGAGCGTATACTAGAGGATAGTTAATTAGGTACGTTTTTCTATGAAATGAGGGCACACATGAACGATAACCACACCCTGCGGGGGGGGGGGTCTCCACTTTCTGAGGTAGAGCCGCCCTCTACTGAT